>NZ_CM001484.1:1763201-2063201 GCF_000243395.2 Saccharomonospora glauca K62
CGTGTCGTCGCTGTGCCGGCCCGCTGCTGCTGCCGGGCAGTGGTGGCTCCGGGACACCGCACTGTCGCTGGTGCGGGGTGGCGGACGCGGCGTACCGCTGTCCGGCGTGTGGTTCGGGACGGTTGCGTGCCGTGGTGGTGGGGGCGATGCGCACGGCCGAGGAGTTGGGCCGGGCCTTCCCGGGAGTCGCGGTGCGGACGTCGGGCGGCGGTGACGTGTTGGCCACCGTGCCCGCCCGGCCCGCCTTGGTGGTGGCCACGCCGGGGGCGGAACCCGTCGCCGAGGGCGGTTACGGCGCCGCCCTGCTGCTGGACGGCTGGGCGCTGTTGGGACGCCAGGACCTGCGGGCCGCCGAGGAGACGCTCCGGCGCTGGATGGCGGCCGCGACCCTGGTCCGTCCGGGGCGGGACGGGGGGCGAGTGATCGTCGGCGCCGAGGCGGGAATTCCCGCCGTTCAGGCGCTCGTGCGTTGGGACCCCGGCTGGCACGCCGCGTCGGAGCTGGCCGAGCGCAAGGAACTCGGCTTCCCGCCGCACGTGCGCATGGCGAGCGTGGAGGGCACGCCGGAAGCCGTGGCCGGGTTGCTCGACGAGATCTCCCTGCCCGAGGCCGCCGAGGTGCTCGGGCCGGTGCCGCTGGGGGAGATCGACGAGGAGGGACGCTCCGAGCGGGAACGCGCGCTGCTGCGCGTGCCCAGGGAACACGGCAAGGCCCTGGCGGACGCGGTGCACGCCGTCCGGGCGATCCGCGACGCCCGCAAGGCGACCGACTCGGTGCGAATCCAACTCGACCCACTCTCCCCGGTGTAACCGTGTCCGCAGGTTGTGTGCGCGTGTCCGCAGGTTGTGTACGCGTGTTCGTAGGTTGTGTACGCGTGTTCGCCGTTCGGCGACACTGAGGGCGTCCCCGAACGGAAAAGGCGGGGCACCGGGAGACCCCCGACGTCTCGCCATGCGTACGCAGGCTGCGGACACGCGTGCGTAGAGTGCGGACACGCGTACGCAGACTGCGGACACGGCGGATCGGGCGGCTCTCTAGACTGGATGCGATGTTGGTTCCTCGACTTTTCCCGGATCGCCGATGAGGCTCGTGTTCGCGGGCACGCCCGCACCCGCCGTGCCGTCGTTGCGCGCCCTGATCGACTCACCGCGCCACGACGTCGTCGCCGTCGTCACCCGTCCCGACGCGCCCGCAGGCCGCGGACGCAAGTTGATGCGTTCTCCCGTCGGCGCGCTCGCCGACGAACACGGCATCGAGGTGCTCACCCCTCGGCGTCCCGGCGACGAGGACTTCCTGGCCCGGCTGGCCGAACTGGCGCCGGACGCGTGCCCCGTCGTCGCCTACGGCGCGTTGCTGCCGGAGTCCGTCCTGGCGGTGCCGCGTCACGGCTGGATCAACCTGCACTTCTCCCTGCTGCCCGCGTGGCGTGGCGCGGCGCCGGTCCAGGCGGCCGTCAGGGCCGGTGACGAGATCACCGGAGCTACGACGTTCCGGATCGTGCGGGAGCTCGACGCGGGCCCGGTATTCGGTACCGTCACCGAACGCATCAAACCCACCGACACCGCGGGGGAGCTGCTGGACCGGCTCTCGGTGTCCGGAGCCGACCTTTTGGTGTCCACACTGGATGGAATCGAGGACGGCACCGTGGGGGCCGTGCCGCAGCCGTCCGACGGGATCACCTACGCGCCGAAGGTGACCGTCGAGGACGCGCGGATTTCCTTCGACCAACCGGGACGGGCTATCGACCGTCACATCCGGTCGGTGACGCCCGAGCCGGGGGCCTGGGCGGAGTTCCGGGGCCAGCGGCTCAAGCTCGGCCCCGTCGGTCTCACCGACGACGAACACTCCGACCTCGCGCCCGGTGAGCTGCTGGTCGAGCGCCGTCGAGTACTCGTGGGCACCGCCACCTCGGCGCTCGTGCTCGGCGAGGTACAGGCGCAGGGCAAGAAGCGCATGGCCGCCACCGACTGGGCCCGCGGCAGCAGGATCGAGCGGGGAGAACGCCTGACATGACCGGTGAGCGGCGAGGACCCCGCCACGGACAGCGTGGCCAGCGCGGACGCCGTCCCGCGCCTCGGAAGCAGGGGCCGCGCAAGCCCCCGGTGCACGATCCGGCGCGGCGAGCCGCGTTCGACGTCCTGCGCGCGGTGAGCGAACGCGACGCCTACGCCAACCTGGCGCTTCCGGAGTTGTTGCGGCAGCGGCGCATCACCGGTCGGGACGCGGCGTTGGCCACCGAACTCACCTACGGCACGGCGAGGGCCACCGGCCTGCTCGACGCGGTACTGGCCCGCTGTGTGGACCGACCACTGGACACAGTGGACTCTCTGGCCCGTGACGCGCTGCGACTCGGGGTGTACCAACTGCTGCGGACCCGCATTCCCCGCCACGCCGCCGTGGCATCCACTGTGGACCTCGTGCGGGAGGACGCCGGCTCCAGGATCGCGGGTTTCGTCAACGCGGTGCTGCGCCGGGTGTCCGAGAAGGACGAACGGCAGTGGCTGGAGGAGCTGGAGTCCGACATCTCCGACCCGCTGGCCCGCCTGGCGCTGCGCACGTCGCATCCCCGGTGGATCGCGCGCGCATTCGCGGAGGCGCTCGGCGATACGGGCGACGAGTTGCGCGCGGCCCTGGAGGCCGACGACGCGCGTCCCGCCGTGCACCTGCTGGCCAAGCCCGGACAGATCAGCGCCGACGAGCTGGCCGCCATCACCGGCGGTGAGGTGGCGCCCTACTCGCCCTACGGCGTGCACCTGCCCTCCGGCGGCGGCGACCTCGCCGACTCCGAGGTCCTCACCGAGGGACTCGCCACGGTGCAGGACGAGGGCAGTCAGTTGGTGTCCGTGGCCGCCGCCACCGCACCCGTGACGGACGGGAAGGACGAGCGCTGGCTCGACCTGTGCGCCGGTCCGGGAGGCAAGACCGTGGTGTTGGGCTGCCTCGCGCAGGTGTCGGGCGCGACGGTGGACGCCGTGGAGGTGGCCGAGCACCGGGCCCGGCTCGTGCGCGAGGCCACGGAGGAGTTGCCCGTCACCGTGCACGTCGCCGACGGCCGGGACCCCGGACTCGACGCGGGGTACGACCGGATTCTCGTGGACGCGCCGTGTAGCGGACTGGGTGCGCTGCGTCGCAGGCCCGAGGCTCGATGGCGCAAGCAGCCCGGCGACATCGCCCAGCTCACGCAGCTCCAGAGCGAGTTGCTCGCCTCGGCGTACCGGCTGGTGCGTCCCGGCGGGGTGGTGACGTACGTGGTGTGTTCCCCGCACCTGGCCGAGACCGAGGGCATCGTCGCGGAGGCCGCGCGGCGTGGTGACGCCGAGATCCTCGACGCGCGCGAGCTGTTCCCCGGCGTACCGGGACTCGGGGACGGGCCGTACGTGCAGTTGTGGCCCCACCGACACGGCACGGACGCGATGTTCTGCGCGGTGACCCGCAAACGCTGAATCCTTTCCGACGTTCGCGGCGCGGTCCCGGCCGATCGGCCATTCTGGACGGTCTTGTCGCCGTGACCGCGGTGTCCGGCCCCGTCGGGAGGGGTCCGTGCGCGCCTGTGCGACGAGCGGCCCTCTACACTCGGGAGAGTGGCGCACGAACCGATGATCGCTCCCAGCATCCTGTCCGCCGACTTCGCGAGCCTCGGCACGGAGATCGACGCTGTCGCCGGGGCCGGCGACGGTCGCGCCGACTGGGTGCACGTGGACGTGATGGACGGCCACTTCGTCCCCAACCTCACCATCGGGCTTCCCGTGGTGGAGTCGCTGCTGAAGCGTACGGACCTTCCGCTCGACTGCCACCTCATGATCGAGGACCCCGACCGTTGGGCACCCGGATACGCGGAGGCGGGCGCCCACAACGTCACGGTCCACGTCGAGGCCGCTCGTGACCCGGTGATGATCGCCAAGGACATCCGTGCGGCGGGCGCGAAGGCCGGGCTGTCGATCAAGCCGAACACGCCGCTCGAGGACCACCTGGACACACTGCGGCACTACGACACGTTGCTCGTGATGTCCGTGGAGCCCGGTTTCGGGGGACAGTCGTTCATTCCCGAGGTGCTCGACAAGGTGCGCACCGCGCGCCGCCTGGTCGACACGGGCCACCTGACGTTGGTGGTGGAGATCGACGGCGGCATCAACACCGACACCATCGAGCAGGCCGCGGAGGCCGGGGTCGACTGCTTCGTCGCCGGGTCCGCGGTGTACGGCGCGGACGATCCGGCGCGGGCCGTCGCGGCCCTGCGGGAGCGCGCGAGGGCGGCCCGCACGCGGTGAACACGTCGGCGGCGTCGGCATCGTGGGCCCACGAGCCGGAGATCCGAAAGGCCGTGGAAGCCGCGATGGAGACCGCGCTCGAACTCAGTGACGGCGTCCGCGGGACCACCAGCCCGAACCCGCCCGTGGGCGCGGTGATCCTCGACTCACGGGGACGGCGGGTCGGCGCGGGCGCGACCCAACCACCACCGGGACCGCACGCCGAGGTGATGGCGCTGCGCGAGGCGGGCGAGCGGGCTCGGGGCGGTATCGCCGTCGTCACCCTGGAACCGTGCTCCCACTACGGACGTACGCCGCCGTGCACACGAGCCCTGCTCGCCGCCGGGATCGCCGCCGTGCGGTTCGCCGTGTCCGACCCCCACCCCGCCGCGTCGGGTGGCGCGGAGGTCCTGCGGGCCGCGGGGGTGGACGTCGAGGGCGGGCTGCTGGCCTCGCGGGTGGCCGAGGGGCCGTTGCGGGCGTGGCTGCACCGCGAGCGCACCGGACGGCCGCACGTCACGTGGAAGTACGCGGCGAGCCTCGACGGTCGGATCGCCGCGGCCGACGGCACCAGTCGCTGGATCTCGGGCCCGACCTCCCGCGCCGAGGTCCACGCCCTCCGGGCGCGGGTCGACGCCGTCGTCGTGGGCACCGGCACCGTCCTGGCCGACGACCCGTGGCTGACGGTGCGGGACGCCGACGGCGAACTTGCGCCTCGACAGCCGCTGCGTGTGGTGATGGGCACACGCGGCATACCGGCCGGGGCACGAGTGTTGGACAGCACGGCGGAGACGGTGGTGTTCGCCACTCACGACCCCGGTGAGGTGCTGGCCGGACTCGCGGAGCGAGGTGTCGTCGACGTGCTGCTGGAGGGCGGTCCGACCGTGGCGGGAGCGTTCGTCGCGGCGGGCCTTGTCGACCGGATCGTCGCGTACGTGGCGCCGACGCTGTTGGGTGCCGGGCCCGCGGCGCTCGGGGACGCCGGAGTGTCGACCATCACCGAAGCACACCGTTGGCGGCTCGAAGGGGTCACCATGAGCGGTGAGGACGTGCGGATCTCCGCGGTTCCGGTCACGGGTGAGGGAGGCGACTAGGTGTTCACCGGGATTGTCGAGGAGCTGGGTGTCGTCACACGGGTGGAACCGGGTGAGGGAGCCACGCGGCTGACCGTGCGCGGGCCGGTGGTGACCCGGGACGCCGGGCACGGCGACTCGATCGCGGTCAACGGCGTGTGTCTGACCGTGGTGGAGGTCTCCGGTGAGGAGTTCACCGTCGACGTCGTCCCCGAGACGTTGAAACGCACCAGCCTGGACGGTGTCGAACCCGGTCGTTTCGTGAACCTGGAACGGGCGATGGCCGCGAACGGGCGCTTCGGGGGACACGTCGTGCAGGGGCATGTGGACGGTACCGGCACCTTCCTGTCGCGGGACCTCGACGGTCTCACCCGGTTCGCGTACCCGCCCGAGTTGTCGCGTTACATCGTCGAGAAGGGCTCCATCGCGGTGGACGGGGTCTCGCTCACGGTGGCCGAGGTGACTCGGGAGGAATTCGCCGTGGCATTGATCCCCACCACGCTGAGCGCCACGACGCTGGGCCGCAACCAGCCGGGTGACGCGGTGAATCTGGAGGTCGACGTGCTCGCGAAGTACGTCGAGAAACTGGCCGCCGTCCACCTGCCCCCGGCAGCGGTGGAGAATGGCGGGGGCGAGGAGGACAGGTGACGATGATCGAGCCCGCTCCGTCGGTGGACATCGAGTCCATCGAACGGGCCATCGAGGACATCGCGAACGGCCGCCCCGTGATCGTGGTCGACGACGAGGATCGCGAGAACGAGGGAGATCTGATCTTCGCGGCGGAGAAGGCGACGCCGGAGCTGCTCGCCTTCATGGTGCGCTACACGTCCGGATACGTGTGCGTGTCGCTGACCGGCGAGGACTGTGACCGGCTGAACCTGCCGCCGATGTACCACTCGAACGAGGACCGGCGCGGTACCGCCTACACGGTGACGGTGGACGCCGCCGAGGGCATCGGGACCGGAATCTCGGCCACCGACCGCAGCCACACGATCCGCCTGCTGGCCGACCCGAAGTCGCAGCCGTCCGACTTCCGCAGGCCCGGACACGTCGTGCCGCTGCGGGCGAAGGACGGTGGCGTGCTGCGCAGGCCGGGACACACCGAGGCCGCCGTGGACCTGGCGCGGATGGCCGGACTCGCGCCCGCGGGCGTGTTGTGCGAGATCGTGTCGCAGAAGAACGACGGCGACATGGCCCGCCGCGACGAGCTGGAGGTCTTCGCGGCCGACCACGACCTCCGCCTGATCACCATCGCCGACCTCATCGCCTACCGCAGGCGCACGGAAAAGCAGGTCGAGCGCGTGGCGGAGGCGCGCATCCCGCTGGAGGCGGGAACCTTCCGCGCCATCGGCTATGACAGCCTGCTCGACGGCATCGAGCATGTCGCGTTCGTCTACGGCGACATCGGCGACGGCGAGGACATCTTGGTGCGGGTGCACTCGGAGTGCCTCACGGGAGACGTGTTCGGATCGCTGCGCTGCGACTGCGGCCCGCAGTTGCAGGCGGCGCTGAAGGCGGTGGCGGACGAGGGCCGGGGCATCGTGCTCTACGTGCGCGGCCACGAGGGTCGGGGCATCGGCCTGCTGCACAAGCTGCAGGCGTACCAGCTCCAGGACGCCGGCGCGGACACGGTGGACGCCAACCTCGCGCTCGGAGTGCCCGCCGACGCCCGCGACTACGGCACCGGCGCGCAGATCCTGGCCGACCTGGGGGTGCGGTCGATGCGCCTGCTCACCAACAACCCGGCCAAGCGCGTCGGGTTGGAGGGCTACGGGCTGCGGGTCATCGGCCGGGTGCCGCTGCCGGTCTCGCCCAATCCGGAGAATCTGCGTTACCTGCGCACCAAGCGTGACAGGATGGGACACGAGTTGTCCCAGTTGGAGCACTTCGACGAGGTCGGCGCCGAGAGCTTCGACGCCGACCGCAACGGCGACGGCCCGGTGGAGGGCTCAGTGGCGGGTGGAGCATGAGTGGAGAAGGGCGTCCCGACGAGGGGTTGGAACTGCGGGAATGCGAGAACCTCCGGCTGGGCATCGTGGCCACGCGCTGGCACGCGCGGATCACGGAGAGCCTGCTGGCCTCCGCGCTGCGTACGGCCGGTGAGGTGAAGCTGGCGGAGGAGCCCACGGTGCTGCGCGTGGCCGGGGCCGTCGAATTGCCCGTGGTGGCTCAGGCGCTCGCCCGCAACCACGACGCGGTGGTCGCGCTCGGCGTGGTGATCCGTGGGGAGACCCCGCACTTCGACTACGTGTGCGACGCGGTGACCGCGGGGCTGACCAGGGTGGCGCTGGACGAGAGCACGCCCGTCGGCAACGGTGTGCTGACGTGCGACACCGAGGAACAGGCCCTGGCCCGAGCGGGCCTGCCCTCCTCGAAGGAGGACAAGGGACGAGAGGCGACGGTGGCCGCGTTGACCACCGCCCACGTGTTGCGTGGTCTGCGGCAGCCGTGGACGGAACGGGGTTTCGTGTGAGTCGGGCGGCGGACATGATCGACAAGAAGGACGACACCACCGACACCGTCGTGATCCGACCACGTCGTGTGGTGTGGATGTCCGGGGCGCTGGCGCTGGTGCTGCTGGCCGTGTTCGTGACCGTGGCGGTGTTGCTGCGCTCGCAGGACACCGGCGTGATCTTCATGGTCAGCGACCAGATCGCGATGATCGGGGTGGGCGTGATGCTGGCGGGCGCCGCCATGCTCTTCGCGACCCCGAGGGTCCGCGCCGATCGCAACGGCGTCCACGTGCGCAACATCGGGGTGTCCCGTCGGTTCACGTGGGACGAGGTCCTGGCGGTGAGTTTCCCCGACGGCGCGTCGTTTGCGCGGCTGGAACTGCCGGACTACGAGTACTACTCGATGATGGCCGTCCAGGCGGTGGACCGGGAGCACGCCGTGGAGGCGGTGCGTGCGCTGCGCCGCCTCCACACCGCCGCGAAGCGCGACTGAAGCGCTCAGGACGTCGCCTCGGCCGGGGTCTCCTCGGTCGAGGCGGTCCTCGCCCGAGGAGACCGGTAGCGCGACAGCGCGACCCCGGCCAGGCAGATCGCTCCTCCCGCGAGGCCGTACGCGGTGGGAATCTCTCGCAGGATCAGCCACGACAGCAGCACCGACAGCGCGGGCACCGCGTACGTGGAGACGCTGAGCTTGCCCGCGTCCGTTCGTTCGAGCGCGTACGTCCAGGTGCTGAACCCGATGGCGGTGGGGAAGACCCCGAGGTAGACGGCGCCGAGCACGGCGGAGGTAGGGGCGGCGGCGATCTCGGAGACGAGCTGTGGCGCCCACGGCAGCAGGACCGCGGTGCCGATCAGACAGCCCAGCCAGGTGATGGTCGTGGCGTCGACGCTGCGCAGCGCCGTCTTCTGGATGAGAACCCCGGCCGCGTAGAGCACGGCGGCGAGCAGACACAACGCGACTCCGATCCAGTCACCTTCCCGTTCGGTGCCCAGGCTGATGACGACAAGACCGCTCAGGCCCACGAGGCTTCCCATGAGCAGGGCCCTGGGGAAGCCTTCGCCGAGCAGGAAACCGGCGCCGAGCGTGACGAGCAGCGGTGCGATGTTGACCAGCAGGGCGGCCGTGCCGGCGTCGAGGTGGAGTTCGGCGGCGTTGAGCGCGACGGTGTAGCAGCATAGCCACAGCACGCCGTAGGCGATGACGAGCAGCCAGGACGTGCGGTCGCGGGGAAGCGGGGGCAGGCGTCGGGTGGAGACGCCGACGAGCACGGTGAGCGTCACGAAGGCCACGGCGAGCCGGAGTAGGGCGAGCGACACAGGGGACAGTGCCTCGCCGATGGCGCGGATGCCCACGAACGCCGACGACCACAGCACCATCGTCACGGCAGCGGCGAGCGCGGCTTTCGTGGTCTCGGAGCGTGGGGATCGACTGGGGGAGATCAACGGTGTCACATCGGCCATCGTCGTGGCGGAAACTCGACAGAACAAGCGATTATTCATGCATGACTGTTCAGTTCCGCTGTACAGTCGTGCCATGCTGGACGTGAACCGCCTGCGGGTATTGCGTGCCGTGGTGGCGAAGGGGTCGATCCGGGCGGCGGCCGACGCCCTGGACTACACGCCGTCGGCCGTCAGTCAGCAACTCGCGGTCCTGCAACGTGAGACGGGCCTGCGGCTGATCGAGCGTGTGGGCCGGGGTGTCGAACCCACCTCCGCCGGACGCGCGCTCGCCGCCGGGTCCGAGGCGGTGTTCCGGGAGCTGAGCCGTCTCGACGGGCTGGTGCGGGACCTGCGGACGGGACGCACGGGCAGCTTGTCGATCGGCTACTTCGCCTCGGCGGGCGCGGCGTGGCTGCCCGCCGTGGTCACCGCGCTGCGGGAGGAGTTCCCCGAACTGCGGCTCGACCTGCGGTGGACGGAGGGGTTCGAGGCATCCCCCGTCGACCTCGACGTCACCCTTCTCGTCGAGGGGCGGGGAACCCGGCCTCCGGGCACGATCGTCTACCCGCTGATCGACGATCCCTACGAGGTGGTGATGCGGGAGGACGACCCGCTCGCGGCACGGGCGGCCGTGCCGTTGGCGGAGCTGGCCGACCGGCCGTGGATCGACAACGACGTTCACCAAGGGGTTTGCCGGGGGGTATTGCTGGCCGCGTGCGCCGAGGTGGGCTTCGCACCCCAGTTCTCGGTAGAGATGAGGGACTACCGCACGGCGTTGCCGTTCGTCTCCAGCGGCATCGGGATCACGGTGCTGCCCGCGCTGGCACGGGGTGAGCTGCCGACGGGGCTGGTCTCGCGGCCGGTGGTGTCGCCGACGCCCGTGCGGCGCATCAGCGTGGCGGTCGGGAAGGCCGTTGCCGACCACCCGGCCGTGGTGCGCACGGTCGAGTTGCTCCGGAAGGCGGTGACGTCCGAGGCGGGCGTCAGAGAGTGAGGTCCACGACCACGGGCGCGTGGTCGGAGGCTCCCTTGCCCTTGCGTTCCTCGCGATCGACGTAGGCGTCGGTCACGGCGTCGGCGAACGCCCCGTTCGCGTAGACAAGGTCGATGCGCATGCCGCGGTTGTTGGGGAACGCGAGCTGCCGGTAGTCCCAGTATGTGTACGGGCGGTCGTACTTCAGCGCTCGCGGCACGATGTCGGACAGCCCCGCGTCCCGCAGCCCGGCCAGTGCCTTGCGTTCGGGCTCGGTGACGTGGGTGGACCCGGCGAACACCGAGACGTCCCACACGTCCTCGTCGGTGGGTGCGATGTTGAAGTCGCCCAGTACCGCGAACGGCCGGTCGGAGCCGTTTTCGGCGAGCACGGTGGCGCGGAGCGCCTCCAGCCAGCGCAGCTTGTAGTCGTAGTGCGAATGCTCGGGGTCGCGGCCGTTGGGCACGTAGACCGACCACACGCGGACGCCGCCGCAGGTGGCGCCGACGGCGCGGGGCTGGACCTCGTCCTCGTAGGAGGGCTCGTCGGGGAGTCCGCGCGTGACGTCGGCGAGTCCGACACGGGAAAGCACCGCGACGCCGTTCCAGCGGCCCGTGCCGTGGGAGGCGATGTCGTAGCCGAGTTCGGTGATCTCGTCGCGGGGGAACGCCTCGTCGCCGCACTTGAGCTCCTGCAGGCACACCACGTCGGGCCGGGCGGACCGCAGCCAGGCGAGCACGCGAGGCAGGCGGGCGGTGATCGAGTTGACGTTCCAGGTCGCGATGCGCATGCCGCGAGAATCGCACATCCCGGCACGTGCTCGGCCACGAGGATTGTATAACGACCTATACGATTTGACTCGAGAGAGCGATCGACCACCGTGGCTCGGCGACGCCGAAATCAGCCGGAGGAACAGGCTTTCGAGGTCCGGGCTCGGACGCGGACGAGTCGTACGACTACCTCGGCGAAAGAACTCGGCGCCTCGTACGGGGCTCGGGCCGGGGAGAGTGACCTCGATCCCGCGGTGGGTGAGGCGGCTCGTCCCCGAATCGGGGTGGTGATCGACTCCACGCCGCCGGACGCCGGTGTGACCGGCGCGGAAGGATCGGGGAAGGGGCCGACCGGGCTGTCGGAGGGGAGCCATAGGCTGAACGGCGTGGCCGACCCCTCCACTTACCGACCCGCGCCGGGAACCATCCCCGACTCGCCCGGCGTGTACAAGTTCCGCGACGCCGGCGGCCGAGTCATCTACGTCGGCAAGGCCAAGAGCCTGCGCAACAGGCTGAACTCCTACTTCGCCGATCTCGCGGGACTGCACCCGAGGACCCGGCAGATGGTCACCACGGCCGCGAGCGTGGAGTGGACCGTGGTGAGCACGGAGGTGGAGGCGCTCCAGCTCGAATACAACTGGATCAAGGAGTTCGACCCGCGGTTCAACGTCCGCTATCGGGACGACAAGTCGTACCCGGTCCTCGCGGTGACGGTGAACGAGGAGTTCCCGCGCCTGCACGTCTACCGGGGGCCGAGGAAGAAGGGAGTGCGCTACTTCGGCCCGTACGCCCACGCGTGGGCCATTCGCGAGACGCTCGACCTGCTGCTGCGGGTCTTTCCCGCGCGCACGTGCTCGGCGGGGGTGTTCCGCAGGCACAGCCAGATCGGCAGGCCGTGCCTGCTGGGCTACATCGACAAGTGCTCCGCTCCGTGCGTGGGCAAGGTGTCGGCTGAGCGGCACCGCGAGATCGTCGAGCAGTTCTGTGACTTCCTCTCCGGCCGCACCGACGTGATGGTCCGCAAGCTGGAGAAGGAGATGGCCGAGGCGTCGGAGGCGTTGGAGTTCGAGCGGGCGGCACGACTCCGCGACGACCTCGCCGCGTTGCGCAGGGCGATGGAGAAGCAGGCCGTGGTGTTCGGCGACGGCACCGACGCCGACGTCATCGCGTTCGCCCACGACGAGTTGGAGGCGGCCGTCCAGATCTTTCACGTCCGGGGCGGCCGGGTGCGCGGACAACGGGGTTGGGTGATCGACAAGGTCGACGAGATGGACGTGCCCGCCCTGGTGGAGCAGTTCCTGTCGCAGTTCTACGCCGAGCAGACGGAGTTGGCCGCCGAGGCGCCCACCGACGGCAACGTCGTGCCCCGCGAGGTGCTGGTGCCGGAGCTGCCCGCCGACGCGGAGGCGATGCAGCAGTGGCTGTCCGAGCTGCGTGGTTCGCGGGTGCGCCTCCGGGTCCCGCAGCGCGGTGACAAGCGCGCCCTGGCCGAGACGGTCGCCCGTAACGCCGAGGAGGCGTTCGCCCAGCACAAGCTGCGGAGGGCGGGGGACCTCACCGCGCGGTCGGCGGCGTTGTCGGAACTCCAGGAGTACCTCGGCCTGGACAGCGCGCCGCTGCGCATCGAGTGCGTGGACATCAGCCACCTCGCCGGAACCGACGTGGTGGCCTCGCTGGTGGTGTTCGAGGACGGGTTGCCGCGCAAGTCCGAGTACCGGCGTTACGCGCTGCGAGAGGCCGCCACGGAGGGGGACGTGGCCGCCATCGCGGAGGTCGTGCGGCGCCGGTTCTCGCGGTACCTGAAGGAGACACGGGAGGCCGAGGGCGGCCCCGACGGGATGCTGGACCCCGAGACGTCACGGCCGCGCAAGTTCGCCTACCCGCCCAACCTGCTGGTCGTGGACGGAGCCGGAGCGCAGGCCACGGCCGCGGCGGACGTGCTGGCCGAGCTGGGGGTCACCGACGTCGCCGTCGTCGGACTCGCGAAACGACTGGAGGAGGTGTGGCTGCCCGCCGACAGCGACCCGGTCATCCTGCCGAGGACGTCGGAGGCGCTGTACCTTCTCCAGCGGGTGAGGGACGAGGCGCACCGTTTCGCGATCACATACCAACGGCAGAAGCGCTCGAAGCGGGTGCAGACCTCGACCCTGGACGGGATTCCCGGCCTCGGACAGGCCAGGAAGACCGCTTTGATCAAGCACTTCGGCTCGGTGAAACGGCTGAGACAGGCCACCGTGTCCGAGATCGCACAGGTGCCGGGCGTCGGCACCCGCACGGCCGAGGCCGTGCATGCCGCGCTCGCAGGGGAGCGCACCGACAGCAGAGGGGAGTCGCAGACGTGACCGAAACCAACACCCGAGACGCGAGGGCGTCGGGCGAGCGAGGTTCCGGCATGGAGGTGGCGGTCGTCACCGGATTGTCCGGCGCCGGTCGCAGCACCGCCGCCAAGTGCCTGGAGGACCTGGGCTGGTTCGTGGTGGACAACCTGCCGCCGGAGTTGATCTCCACGATGGTGGAACTCGGGGCGCAGGCCAGGGGCGCCATCACCAAGGTGGCCGTGGTCATGGACGTGCGGTCGCGCGCGTTCACCGACGACCTCGCCTCGGTGATCAAGGACCTCGACGCGCGCGGCTACAAGCCGAGGGTGCTGTTTTTGGAGGCCACCGACGCGGTCCTGGTCCGTCGCTTCGAGCAGGTGCGGCGCGGCCATCCCCTGCAGGGCGACGGGCGGCTGGTCGACGGCATTACCGCGGAGCGCGCGTTGCTCGCGCCGCTGCGGGAGGAGGCCGACCTGACGCTCGACACGTCGGCGCTGTCGGTGCACGATCTGCGCGCCAAGATCGAGGACGCGTTCGGCACGGAGTCGAGCACCAGGACACGGGTGACGGTGCTCTCCTTCGGCTACAAGTACGGCTTGCCGATGGACTCCGACCTGGTGATGGACGTGCGGTTCCTACCGAATCCATTCTGGATTCCCGAGCTGCGCGACCAGAGCGGCCTCGACGGTGACGTGCGCAACTACGTGCTGGGGCAGGAAGGCGCCGAGGAGTTCCTGGAGCAGTACCACGAGTTGCTGCGGCTCGTGGGCGCCGGGTACAAGCGGGAGGGCAAGAGATATCTGACCTTGGCCGTCGGTTGTACGGGCGGTAAGCACCGAAGCGTGGCCATCTCGGAGGAACTGGCGAAGCGACTCTCCAAGGAGGACGGTATGGCGGTCAAGGTCGTGCACCGGGACCTGGGCAGGGAGTGAGACCGAGGATGCGTGCCGTCGCACTCGGTGGTGGACACGGCCTGCACGCGACGTTGTCGGCGTTGCGGCGGCTGACCCCCGACGTCACCGCGGTCGTGACCGTCGCCGACGACGGCGGCTCGTCCGGACGACTCCGGCGGGAGCTGGGGCTGCTCCCGCCGGGGGATCTTCGCCAGGCGCTGGCGGCGCTGGCCGCGGCCGAGGACGGCGGCACCCTGTGGGCGGAGGTGTTCCAGCATCGGTTCGGTGGCAGCGGCGCCCTCACCGGCCACGCCGTGGGCAACCTGCTGCTCGCCGGGTTGTTCGAGGTCCTCGGCGACCCGGTGGCGGGGCTCGACGAAGCGGCCAAACTGCTGGGCATCACCGGCCGGGTCCTGCCGATGTCGGCGGAACCGCTGGAGATCGAAGCGGACGTCACCGGCCTGGAGAACGGCCAGGTCAGCCGCATCCGGGGACAGGTTGCCGTCGCCAGCACCCCCGGACAGGTGCGGCGCATCAGGCTGCACAACCCCGGTCGGCCGAACCAGCCGCCCGTGGCGTGCGCGGACGCGGTGCGGGCCGTGTTGGACGCCGACGTGGTGTTCTTCGGCCCCGGATCGTGGTTCACCAGCGTGTTGCCCCACCTGTTGGTGCCCGATCTGCACGACGCGCTCGTGACGACGTCGGCCACGAAGGTGGTGATCCTGAACCTGGTGCCGCAGCCGGGGGAGACGGCTGGTTTCTCACCGGAACGACACCTGCACGTACTCTTCGAACACGCTCCCCGGCTGAAGGTGGACGCGGTGATCGCCGATCGTGACTCCGTCCCCACTCCCGCGCGGTTGCGCCGCGCGGCCGAGGCGCTGGGTGGGCGGGCGTATCTGGCGTCGGTCGCCGCCCCCGGTGGGACGGGCAGACACGATCCGGATGCGCTGGCGAACTGTGTGCGAGAAGCTCTCGGCCTGTGTGCGTCCGAGAGTGTGGAGGAGGGGCAGTAGATGGCGATGACGGCGGCGGTCAAGGACGAGCTCAGCCGCTTGGAGATCACCAAGATCGGGCCACGCCGGTCGGAGGTGTCGGCGCTGTTGCGGTTCGCCGGGGGACTGCACATCGTCGCCGGAAAGGTCGTCGTCGAGGCCGAGCTCGACACCGGGTCGGTGGCGCGCAGGCTCCGCAAGGAGATCCACGAGCTGTACGGGCACACCTCGGAGGTACACGTGATCACGTCGGGCGGGCTGCGCAAGGGCACCCGCTACGTGGTGCGTGTGGTCAAGGACGGCGAGGGGCTGGCCCGGCAGACCGGATTGATCGACCAGCGGGGACGCCCGGTGCGGGGGTTGCCCGCGGCGGTCGTCTCGGGTGGCGTGGCCGACGCCGAGGCCGCGTGGCGTGGCGCGTTCCTGGCCCACGGCTCGTTGACGGAGCCCGGCCGGTCGTCGTCACTGGAGGTGACGTGTCCGGGACCGGAGGCGGCGCTCGCGCTCGTGGGCGCGGCGCGGCGGATGGGAATCCAGGCGAAGTCGCGGGAGGTGCGCGGCGCGGATCGCGTGGTGGTGCGCGACGGTGACGCCATCGGGGCGCTGCTGACGCGGCTGGGGGCGCATGCCAGCGTGCTCGCGTGGGAGGAGCGGCGGATGCGCCGCGAGGTGCGGGCCACCGCGAATCGGCTCGCGAACTTCGACGACGCCAACCTGCGCCGCTCCGCGAGAGCGGCGGTGGCCGCGGCGGCACGGGTGGAGCGGGCCATAGAGATCCTCGGCGACTCCGCTCCGGAGCATCTGCTCGCGGCGGGGAAGTTGCGCTTGCACAACCGGCAGGCCTCCCTGGAGGAACTGGGCCAGCTCGCCGACCCGCCCATGACGAAGGACGCCGTGGCGGGACGCATCCGCAGGCTGCTGGCGATGGCCGACAAGCGGGCCAAGGAACTCGGGGTGCCCGACACCGAGT
The DNA here is from genome assembly GCF_000243395.2 of Saccharomonospora glauca K62. Classification (NCBI taxonomy): domain Bacteria; kingdom Bacillati; phylum Actinomycetota; class Actinomycetes; order Pseudonocardiales; family Pseudonocardiaceae; genus Saccharomonospora; species Saccharomonospora glauca. Next base: position 1,779,334 of record NZ_CM001484.1, read on the forward strand.
CCGCCGTCACCCGGGAGCTGCTCGAAGAGACCCTCTGACCGGCTCGCCGGGTCGTTCACTCCCCGTCGCCACGATGCTGCGGCGGGGAGTGCGGCAATTTGCTGCCGCATTCGAGGTGTGAACCGACCGCGTTACGTCCATCCGGGTGGAGAGGTCAAGGCGTCACGGAGCTGTTTCAGCCCGGTAGGCGGCCCGCAACGTGAAGGGTCGACGCTTCCCCCGCGCAGGTTCGACGGTCGCTCTCGCACGAAAGGGGACCTCGTGGACACGACACGCATCGGTCTGGACTCGGGTGCCGAACTCGCTCTATCCCCACGAGTCCGATCCTGGCTACGACGCAGGTCCTGGCGTGCCGACGACTGGACCGCCTCTCAGTTGGCCGCCCTCAAGGGTGAGCGCACCGTCAGTGTCGTCATCCCGGCACGGGACGAGGAGGAGACGGTGGGACAGATCGTGCGCACGATCCGCACGGCGCTGATGGAGGAGGAGCAGCTCGTCGACGACGTCCTGGTGGTCGACTCTCGGTCCCGTGACAACACGGCGCGCGTGGCGGCCGAGGCCGGCGCGCGGGTGGTGGCGCAGGACGCCGTGCTGCGTCCCCTGCCCGACATGCACGGCAAGGGCGAGGCCCTGTGGAAGGGGCTCGCCGCCACCGACGGCGACCTCGTCGTCTTCGTCGACGGCGATCTCTACGACTTCACGGCGGGCTACGTCATCGGCCTGCTCGGTCCCCTGCTCACCGACCCCGGCGTGGACTACGTCAAGGGGTTCTACCACCGGCCGCTGGTCAACGGGGCGCACACCGACGCCGACGGCGGCGGCAGGGTGACCGAGTTGGTGGCCCGCCCCCTGCTGAACATGTACTGGCCCGACCTCGCGGGCTTCGTGCAGCCCCTCGCGGGCGAGTACGCGGGCCGGCGGGACGTGTTGGAGAGCATCCCGTTCGTCACGCACTACGGGGTCGAGGTCGCGCACCTCATCGACCTGTTGCGCTGGCGCGGGCTGGACGCGCTCGCCCAGGTCGACCTCGGGATGCGCACCCACCGGCATCAGAGCACGCAGGCGTTGGGCCGGATGGCGGGCCAGATCATGCTGACGGTCATGGACCGGCTCGACCGCAGTGGGCGACTCGTGACGCAGGAGGCGCCGTCGACGCTGCTCGCGCAGTTCCGCCGGGGCTCGGTGGCCGGCGGCGCCGACCGGGAACTCATGGTCACCGACCTTGCGGTGAGGGAGCGCCCGCCGCTGCGCACCGTGCTTCCCCCGCGTTCCGCCGGGTAGCCGACCGGGGAGGCCGCCGTGTACGCGATGGCGCGCGATGAGTGGTGGTCTTTCGCCTCGGAAGGGACGAGGACGGGCAAGCTCGCCGTGGTGACGGCCCGCGGCGCCCCCCACGTCACCCCGGTCTGGTTCGTCCTGACCGACCACGACGGGGACGCGTTCGTGTTCACGACCGGTGCCGACAGCGTCAAGGCACGCGCGCTGCGGCGCGACCCTCGCGTGTGCATGGTCGTGGACGACCAGCGGCCGCCCTTCGCGTACGTGCAGTTCACCGCCGAGGCCGACGTGTCCGACGACGTGACGGACATGGTCACCTGGGCGAGGCGGATCGGCGAACGCTACATGGGCGCGGAGCGGGCCGAGGAGTTCGGCAGGCGTAACGCCGTGCCCGGCGAACTGCTGGTGACGGCTCGCGTCACGAAGGTGCTGGCGTACGCCGCGATCGCCGACTGAGCCCGGCGCGGGTTTGATGGCCGAAAAGCGCGGCAACACCCGTCTCGATCGGAGGTGCTGCTCGTGGTCGAACGGCGACGAAGAGTACGGAGGCTGACCTCGGCGGTCGCGGACCGCTGGCCCGAGCGCTGGCCGCTGCGGCCGTTGCCGCGGCAGGACTGGGGTGGGCAGCGGCCGACCGTGGGCGGGGCCGACCCCGCGGTGATCGAGGCGGCCGTCAAGCGCGCGCAGGCCCGCCCCTCGGGCAACTGGTTCGTCGTCGCCGATTCCCGGCTCGTGCGTGCCGATCGCCCCTACGGCATGACGATCGCGGGCCGGGAGCTGGTGGCCTGGCGCGACGAGCACGGCCGAGCGGTCGTCGGCTCCGGGATCTGTCCCCATCTCGGGGCCCCGCTGGCGCAGGGCCGCGTCGTCGACCACCGGCTGGTGTGCCGGTGGCACGGACTCGCGGTGCCCGCCTCGGGGCTGCCCGGATGGGGATGGCACCCGCTGCCCTCCCACGACGACGGCGTGCTCGTGTGGGTGCGACTCGACGACGTCGACGGCGAGCCCCCCACGCCGCGCCCCGTGGTGCCCGAACGCCCCTCCCCGGAGGGGGCCTTCTCGGCGGTGGCCCGGCTCGACGGCGTGTGCGAGCCCGTGGACGTGGTGGCCAACCGGCTGGACCCCTGGCACGGCGCGTGGTTCCACCCTTACTCGTTCACCAGGCTGCGGGTCGTGGAGACCCCGGCGGTGGACGCGACGAACGGCCGGGACAGGTTCGTGGTCGACGTGACCTTCCGGGTCGGGCCCCGGTTCGGGGTGCCGGTGCGCGCGGAGTTCACCTGCCCCGAACCGCGCACCGTGGTCATGCGCATCACCTCGGGCGAAGGCGCGGGCAGTGTCGTGGAGACGCACGCGACCCCGCTCGGTCCCGGATCGGACGGCCGGGAGCGGTCGGCCGTGATCGAAGCGGTCGTGGCCACGTCCCCGCGGCCGGGTTTCCTCCTGGCGCGCAGGCTCGCGCCCGCGCTGCGGCCGCTCGTCCGCAGGACGGCGAGGCGGTTGTGGCGCGACGACCTGGCCTACGCCGAACGCCGTTACGCCCTGCGCCGCACCGACTGACGGCGCACTGGGGGCTCGATGTCCTCGGGGGAACGGTCGGGGTCGGTGAGTTGCGGCCGGTCGGACGACGGCCACACGTACGGCAGGTCGTCGGGCACGTCGGGGAAGACGGGACGGTAGTGCTCGGGGTCCTTGCGCACCAGCGCCGACCGGTGACTGCGGTGAAAGGCCTCGTCCCCGAACCACGGGGGCAGCTCGTGCGCGGCGGCCAGGGCGTCCTGGTCGCGCACGGTCGTGATGCCCAAAGCCCCGGCGAGGTCGGCCACGAGCTTTCCCGCGCACGTGTCGGCGCGGCCCTGCGCGGTCCAGTACTCGCACATGGTGAGCCCGTAGCGGGTGAGCGCTTCCTCGTAGCCCGCCCACATGCGCACGGCGGGATGGCGTCGCCAACCGTGTCCCGGCACGGTGAGCGCCCGCAACACCTGGAGCGCCTCGACCCGCTGCTTGCCGAGTCGCCGTCGGTCCAGCACCCGCGCGGTCGCGGCGAAGTCGGGATACGGAAGGAACGTCTGCACTCGGGCCTCCTCACACCGTGGTGGCCTCGTCGACGACCTTCTCGGGGCGGGGACCGAAGCGGGCGGCCAAGGCTCGCAGGACCGCGTTGCGTCCCCGGACGGGAACGGTGACCACGTCGTGTCCGGCGGCGCCCCAGCTCGCGAGGAGGTGGTTCGCCGCCAACCAGCCGGTGGTCGCGGCCCGCTCCATCAACGCCACGGGCAGATCCACCCGGACACCGTCGCCCGCCAGCGCCAATCCCGGCACCGGCGTGCCGACACCGGGGCGGACGGCGAAGGAACCGGGCGGGAACAGCGGACAGTCGGACCGCCACAGGACTTCCTCCGCGACGGCCCGCGCCGCCGTGGTCTCCGGATACACCTCCCGCAGCCGCCGCCACAGCCGGGCCCGCGTGTCACGGCGTACCTCGGCGTCGTCCCCGGCGACGACGGAGTAGGCGTGCAGCTCGACCACCGAGCCGCCCGTACGCGCGGCCCACGCCGCCGCGTCGGCGTCGTAGCGGTCGAGCACGCTCACGTTGTCCAGCGGGGGACTGCCGCCCGTGGCGAGGAACGCGGGCCGCCTCCGGTCGACGGGCCGGTCGAGCCAGGCCCGGAGCACGCAGAACGGGGGCGCGGTGGCCAGGTTCGCCACCCGCTCGCGCCACCACGGGGGACCGAGACCGGCCGAGGCCGCCACCACGTCCCGCAGACCGGGGACGTCGGCTGCCAGCACGACGCCGTCGGCCGGGATCGTCTCCGCGCCCGCGTGCACGCGGAATCCCTCGCTCGTGCGCTCGATCCGGTCGACGGAGAGCCCGGTCCGCACCCGGACGCCGTGGGCCGTCAGATAGGCGGCCAGGGGCTGCCACAACGTGTGGAACGGCCGGCTCGGGACGTCGAACACCAACCCCTCTGCCGAGCCGAGGAAGTACAGGTGGAACATCACCGCCAGCTCGGCGGCCGACAACCGCTCCGGGGGAGCGAAGAAACTCCGGGAGAAGACGTCGAACGCCAGGTGCCGGGCCGGGGCGGGAAACCGCACGCGGTCCAGGAACGCGCGGGCGTCGAGGCCGTCGAGGGTGGTGTAGACGTCGGGCACGCGGACGTCGGTCAGGGGCAGGGCCTCGCGGGCCGCCACCCGCAGCAGACCGGACACGCCGAACGTCGGGCTCCGTAGGGCGAAGGCGAGGGCGTTCCACGGCGGTGTGCGCGGAAGCCCCCGGAAGGAGTCCAGCCGGCCGTGGGCGTCCACGAGCGGGTAGTCGGCCACGGGACGAAGCACCGCCAGATCGGGGTCGGCACGGGCGAGCAACGCCCGCAGGTTGTAGTACTGGCGGAAGAACGCGTGGAAACCACGGCTCATGCCGGCGCGGTGCCCGTCGGGCAGCGCCACCGTCCACCCTCCCACCCGGCCCCCGAGATACGGCTGTCGCTCGACGAGATCGACGGCGACCCCGCGTTCGGCCAGTCCGGTTGCGGCGGCGAGCCCGGCGATCCCGCCGCCCACCACCACGACGCGACGTCGCGGCGACACCGTGGGCGCACCGGGCGGGGCCGCGATCGTGTGGCGCCGCCGGTCCCGGCCGAGCCGCGAGGTCACGGCGCCCCCCGGTGGTCCGAGGGCGGAACGGTGGCCGTGACGGTGTGCAGGATGCCGCGCTGCCAGCCGCTCGTGGTGCCGTGACGGACCTCGGGGTAGCCGGCGGCGAGCAGGCGCCGCTGCAGCCGTTCGGGGGAGTCGAAGCCGCGCGCGCTGCGCCAGAGGTACCGGTGCAGGCGGGTGTCCCGGCTGATCAGCCATGCCGCCGGGATGACGATCGTCCAGCACACCGCCGTCCACCTCAGCCGGGGAAGCGGACGTTCGGCGAGGCTGTAGTCGTGCAGGACGAGCACCCCTCCGGGCCGCAGGAGCCGACGCAGGGTCGCCAGCGTGGCGTCCGGGTCGACGACGTTGCGCAGCAGGTAGGCCGCGAACACCGCGTCGAACGGACCGGACGCCGCGGGCACCGGCAGGTCGTCCACGGCGGCGTGCACGAACCGCACCGAGCCCGGCCACACCTTGCGCCGTGCGATCGCGAGCATCCCCTCGGAGGCGTCCACGGCCACGACGTCGGGATCGACGAGCGTGGCCAGCAACGCCTCCGTCGACGCGCCGGTACCGCACCCGGCGTCCAACACCCGAGCGCCCGGCCCCACCGTCCGGGCCACGACCCGCGCGGCGGACCGCAGATGCGCGTGATAGCCGGGGTTGAGGCCGACGAGCCGGTCGTAGTCCCGCGCGGCGCGGTCGAACGCCGCGGGCACCGCGTGACGCGGCAGGTCCGTTCCCGCGGTCATGAGGCGCACTCCCGCCGTTCGGCTCCGAGCCACGCCAGCAGCACCGCGGTGACGAGGCTGAACCCGAACAGGAAGTCCTCCACCGGGATGTCGAAGGGGAAACGCAGCCCCGAAAGGTGGGCGGGGTCGTAGACGACCACCGGGTCGGACAGCTTCGTCAACCAGCCGTCCACCGGCACCTGGAAGGCCAGCACGATCGCCATCGTGATCCAGTACGCGCGGCGCCGGAACAGCCCCGTGCGCAGCCACGCCAGCTCGGCGACCACCACGGCGACCACCGAGGCCAGCGCCGGGACCGTGTAGCCGAGGCCGTTCACTTCCGCTCACCCACCCGCGCTCGGTGCGTGGCCCCGATCCGGCGCACGGTCTCGAAGGTGAGCAACGCGCACAGTGGGATCGTCACGAAGAACAGCACCTCCTCCAGGGGAACGGCGGGCGCGAGCCACACCCCCACCGTGTGGACCGGGCTGATCTCCCACACCCCCGCCGCGATGGCCACCACGTCCCACGCCAGGAACAGCAGCGCGGGTGCCAGCGCGCGGAGCAGCCGGTGAGGTCGCCGATACACCCGCGCCCCGGCGAACTCCAGCGGGAGCGTGACGGCGAGACAGGCCGCGAGCGCGAGCGCGTAGTGCCACTGATCGGGTGGGGCGGACATCAGTTCCCCTCCTTCGCGGTCGGGGCGAGCCGCACGTGACGGCGCAGGGGCGCGCTCCGGCGGGGCGGCCCGACCCTGGTGCGCACCACCGTGCCGGTGGCCAACGCCACCCTGCGCGCGGTGCTCACCACGGCGCGTCCCGCGAAGACGTCGTAGCCCGTCTCCGCGATCACGTCGAGGATGCGGGAGTACAACGTGAACGCGGTCGCCACGCACGGCCGGGACTCCGGTCGCAGCAACGCGATGCCGGGCCAGGCACGTCGATAGACGCGGCGGGTGCGTTCCACCTGGTCGGCGATGGCGCGGCGCACCCTCGGCTCGGCGTAGCCCACCGTGCGGCACCACGTCAGCAGGTCGCGGTCCACGCCGTACGCGGCCAGCTCGTCGGCGGGCAGGTAGACGCGGCCCCGGTCGAGGTCCTCGGCCACGTCGCGGAGGAAGTTGGTGAGCTGGAAGGCCGAGCCGAGTGCGGCCGCGTGGGGAGCGGCCTCCTCGGGGGCGCTCACGGTGCCCAGCACGGGCAGCAGTTGCAGGCCGATGACCTCGGCCGAGCCGTGCACGTACTCCTCCAGGGCCGCGCGCGTGGGATAGCTCGACGTGGTCAGGTCCATGCGCATCGACCGCAGGAACCGCGTGAACAGGTCGGGATCGATGTCGTAGCGCGTCACCGTGTCCGTCAGCGCGGCGAGCACCGGCTCGTCGCTTCGGCGCTCGGTGAGCGCCGTACGCAACGCCGTGTCGAGTGAGGACAGCCGGGCGGCGGCCTCGTCGGGGGGCAGGTCCCCGTCCACGATGTCGTCGGCGTGCCGGGCGAAGCCGTACAGCGCGTGCACGGCGGGCCTGCGGGGCGCGGGCAGCAACCGCGTCGCGAGGAAGTACGTGCGTCCGTGCCGGGCGTTGAGCTCGCGACAGTGCGCGTAGGCGGCCCGCAGCGGGGGCTCGGTGACGTGGGCCGCCGCGAGTTCCCGGTGGACCACACCGCGCGGGGCGCCGTCGTGGTGGGCGAGCACGGTCGCCACCGTCATCCGGAGACGTTCGGCGACACCGCGCGATCGGTGGCGGTGCGGGTGTCCTCGGCACCGACCACGTCTCGGGGCTCGGCCTCGTGACCGGGCAGTCCCGGCGTGCGGCGGTCGCGCTTGAGGCTCGCCTCGTACGCGTGCCGCTGCCCGGCGGTGAGTTTCCTGGCCTCGTCGGCGAAGTCTCGGAACACCCCGTAGTAGGTGTCCTCGTAGTCCTCGACCACCTGGTAGGTCCACCGCCCCGGCAACACGTTGCGGCCCAGGAGTTCCCGGTCCAGCCGCGTGGCGAGTTCGGTGTGCCCGGCGTCGCGCAACATGCCGATCGCCTCCTCCAACGCGAAGTCGGCCGTGCCGGTGAGCCGGTGGAACGCGTAGAGGTGACCTCGTGCTTCCTCCACCGCCTCCAGCGCCTCGGTCAACTTGCCCACGGCGCGCACGGTGGCGGTGTCGGGCTGCGATGTGTGCGTCATAGGCGCTCGGGTACCCGCAGTGTGCACTCACGATGCGCGCCGGAGACACCGGCGCCGCCGGAATTGCCCGGAGGTGACACCCATGAGCACGGTCTTGAAGGCTGTCGACGTGGACGTCCCACTGTCCACCGCCTACAACCAGTGGACCCAGTTCGAGTCGTTTCCCGAGTTCATGGAGGGCGTCGAGGAGGTCCGGCAGCTCGACGACACCCACACCCACTGGGTGACCCGGGTGGGAGGGGTGAAGCGCGAGTTCGACGCGACCATCACCGAGCAGCACCCGGACGAGCGCGTGGCCTGGACCTCCAACTCCGGTCCGACCCATGCCGGTGTCATCACCTTCCACCGGCTCGATCGGGACCGCACCAGGGTCACGGCGCAGATGGACATCGACCCCGACGGGTTTTTGGAGAAGGTCGCCGACCGGACCGGCATGTTGGAGCGGCGCATCGACAGCGACCTGCACCGGTTCAAGGAGTTCGTCGAAAGCCGGGGCCGGGAGACCGGGAGCTGGCGCGGCGACGTGCCGCACCCGCCGACGGCGTAGCCGTCGCCGAGGGCGGGTCGCGCGCGAGCGCTCCCCACGGCGCCCGCACCGCGGGTGAGGTGTTGATCACAGCGGGTAGGTCGATCACGCCGCGTCCGGGGTGCTCGTCCTCCACTCCGACCCCGCCGGACCCGCATGGTTGAGGCGTCGGAACCGAGTGTGACCCACGTTTCTTAATCGATTCGCCTGTTCGGCGGGCGTGGGGCAGCTCTCGTGTCGGGGTACTCGGATACCCGCTGGCCAGCACGCTAGGGTGGCTGGTGGAACCCGAAGAAGTGTCAGCCCGGTTACGGCCGGGCGGAATCCCGAGGAGAGCAGAGCAGTGACGGTTCGCGTAGGCGTCAACGGCTTCGGCCGGATCGGCCGCAACTTCTTCCGCGCCGTGCAGGCCAGCGGCCATGACATCGAGATCGTCGCCTTCAACGACCTCGGTGACGTCGCCACGATGGCTCACCTGCTCAAGTACGACAGCGTCCTGGGCCGGCTGAGTGAAGAGGTCTCCGTCACCGACGAGGGCATCGTCGTCGGCGGTAAGACGATCAAGGCTCTCGCCGAGAAGGACCCCGCCAAGCTTCCGTGGGGCGACCTCGGTGTCGACGTGGTCGTGGAGTCCACCGGCTTCTTCACCAAGGCCGAGGCCGCGAAGGCGCACATCGACGGCGGCGCCAAGAAGGTGATCATCTCCGCGCCGGCCAAGGGTGAGGACCTCACCGTCGTCCTCGGGGTCAACGACTCCGCCTACGACGGGTCGCAGACCATCATCTCCAACGCCTCCTGCACCACGAACTGCCTCGCGCCGCTGGCGAAGGTGCTGCACGACGAGTTCGGCATCAAGCAGGGCCTGATGACCACGGTCCACGCCTACACGCAGGACCAGAACCTGCAGGACGGCCCGCACAAGGACCTGCGTCGCGCCCGCGCCGCCGCGCTGAACGTCGTGCCGACCTCCACCGGCGCGGCCAAGGCCATCGGCCTCGTGCTGCCCGAGCTGAACGGCAAGCTCGACGGCTACGCGCTGCGCGTTCCGGTGCCCACCGGCTCGGCCACCGACCTCACCGTGACGCTGGAGAAGAGCGCCACGGTCGAGGAGATCAACGCCGCGTACAAGGCCGCCGCCGAGGGCCCGCTGAAGGGCATCCTCCGCTACAGCGACGAGCCGATCGTGTCCTCGGACATCGTCACCGACCCGGCCTCGTGCATCTACGACGCGCCGCTGACCAAGGTCATCGACAACCAGGTCAAGGTCGTCGGCTGGTACGACAACGAGTGGGGCTACTCCAACCGCCTCGCGGACCTGGTGAAGCTCGTCGGCTCGAAGCTGTCCTGACGCCATGGCGGTGAAGACTCTCGACGACCTGCTCGGTGAGGGCGTGAAGGGTCGGCGCGTGCTGGTGCGCGCTGATCTGAACGTCCCGCTCGACGGGGAGAAGATCACGGACGACGGTCGGGTCCGTGCCGCGCTGCCCACGATCCGCTCGCTCTCCGAGGCCGGAGCGCGGGTGATCGTGGCCGCCCACCTCGGCAGGCCCAAGGGCACCCCGGACCCCGCGTTCTCGCTGCGGCCCGTGGCCGCCCGGCTCGGTGAGCTGCTCGGCACCGAGGTCACCCTGGCCGGTGACGTGGTGGGCGACAAGGCGAAGGCCGCGGTGGAGTCGCTGGGCGACGGCGACGTCGTCCTGCTGGAGAACGTGCGGTTCGACCCCAGGGAGACCAGCAAGGACGCGGACGAGCGCGCCGAACTGGCGCGCGAGCTGGCGGCCCTGACCGGAGAGCACGGCGCGTTCGTCTCCGACGGGTTCGGTGTGGTGCACCGCAAGCAGGCCTCGGTCTACGACGTCGCGCGCGTTCTGCCCGCCTACGCGGGTGGGCTCGTGCTCGCCGAGCTCGATGTCCTGCGGACCCTGACCGGCGACCCGGAACGCCCGTACGCCGTCGTGCTCGGTGGCTCCAAGGTCTCGGACAAGCTCGCCGTCATCGAGGCGCTGCTGCCCAAGGTCGACCGGCTCCTGGTCGGTGGCGGGATGTGCTTCACCTTCCTCGCCGCCCAGGGACACGGTGTCGGCTCCTCGCTGCTGGAGACCGACATGGTCGACACCTGCAAGCGGCTGCTGGCGGAGGCGGGCGACAAGCTCGTGCTGCCCGTGGACTTCGTGGTGGCCGACGCCTTCAGCGCGGACGCCAACACCCGTACGGTTCCCGCCACCGGCATCGAGGAAGGCTGGATGGGGCTCGACGTCGGTCCCCAGACGGTGGCCGCGTTCGGTGCCGCGGTCCGCGACGCGCGGACGCTGTTCTGGAACGGCCCGATGGGCGTGTTCGAGATGGCGCCGTTCGCCGCGGGCACCAGGGGAGTGGCCACCGCGATCGCGGAGTCCGAGGCGTTCAGCGTCGTCGGTGGTGGCGACTCCGCCGCCGCCGTGCGTCTGCTGGGACTGCCGGAGGACGGCTTCTCGCACATCTCCACCGGAGGCGGGGCGTCCCTGGAGTACCTGGAGGGCAAGGACCTGCCCGGTGTCGCCGTGCTGAGTGAGGAGCGCTGATGGCCCGCAAGCCGCTGATCGCAGGCAACTGGAAGATGAACCTCAACCACCTTGAGGCCATCGCTCTGGTGCAGAAGATCGCGTTCTCCCTGCCGGAGAAGTACTACGCGAAGGTGGACGTGGCGGTGCTGCCGCCGTTCACCGATATCCGCAGCGTGCAGACGCTGGTCGACGGCGACAAGCTGCTGCTCACCTACGGTGCGCAGGACCTGTCGCCGCACGACTCCGGCGCCTACACCGGCGACGTGTCGGGCCCGATGCTCGCCAAGCTCGGCTGCACCTACGTGGTGGTGGGTCACTCCGAGCGGCGCGAGTACCACGCCGAGACCGACGAGATCGTGAACAAGAAGGTCCGTGCGGCCCTCAAGCACGGCCTCAGCCCGATCCTCTGTGTCGGCGAGAAGCTCGACGTGCGCGAGGCGGGCGGTCACATCGAGCACACGACCTCGCAACTCCTCGCGGCCCTGAAGGGACTCAAGGCCGAGCAGGTGGAACGCGTCGTTGTGGCCTACGAACCGGTCTGGGCCATCGGCACCGGCCGGGTCGCCACGCCCGCCGACGCCGAGGAGGTGTGCGCCGCGTTGCGGTCCGCCCTGGCGGACAAGTACGGTGCCGAACTCGCCCAGCAGATCCGCGTGCTCTACGGCGGGTCGGTCAAGTCGAGCAACGTGGCAGATCTCGTGAAGTGCGACAACGTCGACGGAGCCCTCGTCGGCGGGGCGAGTCTCGACGGCGAGGAGTTCACCAAGCTGTGCGCTCTCGCCGCCGGCGGCCCGCTCCCCTGACAGGGTGGCGTTTACGCTACCCTTGAGGTTCCCGCCACACGCTGTACACAGAGGATGACATGGAACTGTTCCTGCAAATTTTGTTGATCGTCTCCAGCGTGCTGCTCATCATCGCGGTGTTGCTGCACCGTGGTCGCGGCGGCGGGCTGTCGTCCCTGTTCGGTGGCGGTATGCAGTCGAGCCTTGCGGGTTCGAGCGTGGCCGAGAAGAACCTCGACCGGATCACGCTCGGACTCGGGGCGGTATGGGTGATCGCCATCGTGGGGCTCGGCCTGCTGATGAAACTCTGATCGACGTTGGCGTGCGAGGAGCGTACGTCAACTCATCTGGTGGGGTGACAATTTCATGGTTGGCGGTAACGCGATTCGAGGCACGCGGATCGGAGCGGGCCCGTCCGGTGAGACGGAGCGTGGGGAGGCCGCTCCGCGTCGCCGGGTTTCCTACTGGTGCGCCAATGGGCACGAATCGCGTCCGTCGTTCGCGATGGACGCGGAGATCCCGCAGGAGTGGGACTGCCCTCGGTGCGGTCTTCCGGCGGGGCTCGACAAGGAGAATCCTCCTGCGGCCCCCCGCACGGAGCCGTACAAGTCCCATCTGGCGTACGTGAAGGAACGTCGTAGTGACGCCGACGGCGAGGCCATCCTGGCCGAGGCGTTGGAACGGCTACGGCGCCGTCGAGGCGAGAGCTGACCAGCTCGGCCCGCCCCTTCGGGCGGCCGGAGACGACAACAGCACACGAGGAAACCACGAAGGCCACCTTTCCTGCGCCAGCCGCAGGGAAAGGTGGCCTTCACTTGCGCGGGAAAAGTGGCCTTCGTGGTCAGGTGAACGGATAGCAGGCGTGGATGTGGAAACCGCCGTCGTCGGTGGTCTCGGTCTCGAACTTGCCGCCCAACAACTTGGCGCGTTCGGCGAGCCCCGCGAGCCCGTAACCGCCCCCGCGGGGCAGCGCGGGGTTACGCCGCGACCGGGGTTTGTCGTTGCGGACGTCCACGCACACGGTGTCGCAGGTGGCCGAGACGTTGACGAACGCGGTGGCGCCGGGCGCGTGCTTACGGACGTTGGTGAGCCCTTCCTGCACCGTCCGATAGGCCGCTGCCGACACCTGTGCGGGTAGGGATGTCGGCACGTCCTTCACCGTGACCCGCACCGGAACGCCGGCGTTCTCGACGAGGTCGTCGAGGTCACGGAGATCGGCCTGGACCGCCATGTCGGCGCCCGACCGCAGCACTCCCACGAGCCCTCGGAGTTCTTCCAACGTGCGCGTGCTGAGTGCGCGGATCGTCTCGGCGGTCTTCTTGGCGTCGTCGTCGACGTTCGCCGCCGACAGCGCCCCCGCCTGCATGGCGATGAGCGTGATGTCGTGGGACACCACGTCGTGCATCTCTCTCGCGAGCCGAGCGCGTTCCTCGGCCCGCACCGCTTGCGCGTGCAGTTGCCGTTCCCGGTCGCGGCTTTCCGCCAATTCCGACAGCCGGGTGGCCAGTTCCGTCCTCGCCGCGATCAGCAGGCCGATCGCCACGGGCATGCCCGCCACGATCACGCCGTAGATTGCGTCGAGAATGTGCATCCGCCAGGTGAGGTCGACGAAGTCCTCCAGTGGCCAGAGCACGAAGCGGCACAGCCACACCAGTCCGGCGGCGGTCCACATGTGCCAGTGGAACGGCTTTCGGGTCGCCAGCGACCCCAACGCGAACATGGCCGCCAGTTGCGCCCAACCCGCGAAGAATCCGGGGACGGTGAGAACGACCGCCGTGAACGGCAACGTGCGGCGCAACAGCAGAGCCGCGCAAGCGGCCGCGGAGAGATAGACCGAATACGACGGTGCTTCCTCGGGAACCACCAGCCACACGTCGAGTATCGCGATGACGACGAACGCGATGTCCGTCGCCGCTGCCGTGACGGCGGGATATCTCGACAGCACATGCGACCGGAGGGACAGCGCCGCGGTGCGTTTTCGCGGCGGGTCGGCAGTCCCCGAGCTAGGACCGCTGACCGGGACTCCGGTAAGGGAGATTCCCTGTGTGGTCATTGGTTTCGACCTCTCGTCTTGTGGACTCGACACAGAGAGGTTTCTGCGGCCCGTCGAGGAGCGCAACCCCCGTACCGTGTGCGCTTGCAACGAAACGCGCGGGACACGTGTAGTTCACGTGTCCCGCGCGTCGTGGTCGTTTCAGCGAGTGGTCTGGGCCTTCGCCGCGGCGGCTTTGTCGAGAAGCCAGACGGTGCGCTGCTTTCCGCGGGCTCCCGCCACCGGCAGGCTCACCGGATCGGCGCCGGCCAACGCGAGGGCGACCGCGTCCGCCTTGGCCTCACCCGAGGTGAGCAGCCACACTTCCTCCGCCGCCCGAATGGCGGGGAACGTCAGCGACAGTCGTGTGGGCGGTGGCTTCGGGCAGTCGCGTACGGCCACGACCGACACCCGGTTCTCCCCGGCGGCGGGGGAGTTCGGGAAAATCGACGCCGTGTGGCCTTCGCCCCCGAGGCCGAGCAGGAGTACGTCGAACGAAGGCACCTCCGCCGCTCCGGTCGCCGTGCTGGCCGAGCGAGCGGCCGCGGCGAGGGTTTCCGCGTAGGCCGCGGCGGCCGCGTCCGGGTCGTCGCCGAAGGCGCCGTCGGAGGCGGCCATCGGGTGGACTCGGGACTCGTCCACCGGTACGTGGTCCAGCAGCGCCTCACGCGCTTGCTTTTCGTTGCGTTCGGCGTCGTCGGCGGGAACGAAGCGTTCGTCGCCCCAGTAGACGTCCAGCCGGGACCAGTCCACGGCGTCACGGGCGGGGCTACGGCGAACCTGCTCCAACACGGCGATACCCGTACCACCGCCGGTCAGCACGACCGAGGCCGAACCCTTGCGAGCCTGCACGTCGGCGAGGGCGGCGATCAGGCGTGCCGCGGCGGCCGCCGCGAGGACGTCCGCGTCGGGGTGGACGACGACGGTGGTGTCGGTGCCGGAAGTCCCACTCATGCCTTCGCCTCCTTCTCCTCGGCCTCGGCCTTCGCCTTCGTCCGCGGCTTCGTCTTCGTCCCCGCCTTCGGCGTGGCCTCGGTCTTCGGTGTGGCCTTGCTCGGTTTCGAGTCGGTGGCGTCCTTCGTCTCCCGCGTGGTCTTCGAGGGTGACGTGCGGTTCTTACGTGCCGCCCCGCCGCCCGCGGTGACGGAAGGCCTGGCGGGCTTGCGCGCGGAGGAGAACTTGCCGAGCCCCCGCAGCGCGGCCTCGTAGACCTCGTCGGGGTCGAGCCTGCGCAGTTCCTCGATGAGGCAGTCACGGGTGCCGCGCCGGTGTAGTGCGATCCGCCGAGCGGGCTGCCCCGGTTGGGTCAGCGTGCCCGTCTTGCCGTCGGGACGGTAGAGCTCGATGGGGCCCGACGGCCGTTCGAGACGGACCGCCACGATGCCCTGGGCCTCGGTGGTCTTGATGCGCTTCACCGGCACGTTCAGGTACTCGGCGAGCCATCCCGCGAGCAACTCCGTGGAGGGCGAGTCGGCCTCGCCCGTGACCGACGCGCTGGTGATCGGCTCGTAGGGCGGCAGGTCGAGTGCCGCCACCAACTGCGCGCGCCAATTGGTCAACCGCGTCCACGCCAGGTCGGTGTCACCGTCCACATAGAACTTGCTGCGGGTGGTCAGCGCGCGGATGGGGTTGGTCTCGGCCGCCGAGTCCGTGATCCGGCGTTGCGCGAGCTGGCCGAGCTGGTCCTTCGCGGGGGCTTTCGGTCCCTTGCCCGGCCACCACGTGACGGTCGGCGTGTCGGGCAGCAGCAGCGGCACCACCGCGCTCCGTCCCTGGTTCGCGAGAGGCCCGTACAGGCGCAGCACGATGACGTCACTCGCTCCCGCGTCCCCACCGACCCGGATCTGGCCGTCGATGCGGGGAGCGGCCGTGCGAGCTCCCTTGGCCACCACGATGACCCGCGACGGGTGCTCGCGACTCGCCTCGTTGGCCGCGTCGATGGCGTCTTCGAGCTGGTCGTCGTCCTCCGCGGCGATCACCAGCGTCAGCACCCGGCCCAGGGCCACCGCACCGCCACGCTCACGGATCTCGACGAGCTTCTTGTTCAACTGCGACGTCGTGGTCGACGGCAGATCGATGATCATCGAAGTCTCCTGTGTTGATCCCCGGCGACCGCTCGGCCGGTGTCGGTCACGGACGCCTCCCGCGGTGTCATGCGGGACACCCGCACCCGGTCGGCGCTCGTGACCGTTCGGCCAGTATCGGTCACGGACGCCTCCAAGTGCGGCCCGTGCGGGCCATCATCGCCTCCGCCGACGGCGGCCCCCACGACCCCGGCTCGTACGGTTCCGGCGCGCCGAGCTTGGCCCAGTGTTCGAGCACCGGGTCGAGAATCTGCCAGGACAGCTCGACCTCCTCGTTGCCGGGGAACAGCGACGGCTCGCCCAGCAGTACGTCGAGGATCAGTCGTTCGTAGGCCTCGGGCGAGCTCTCGGTGAACGCGTGCCCGTAACCGAAGTCCATCGTGACGTCGCGGACCTCCATCGTGGTCCCCGGCACCTTCGAGCCGAAGCGCATCGTCACGCCCTCGTCGGGCTGGACCCGGATCACCAGCGCGTTCTCCCCGAGTTCCTCGGTGGACGTCGAGTCGAACGGCAGGTGCGGGGCCCGCTTGAACACCACGGCCACCTCGGTGACCCGCCGTCCCAGTCGCTTGCCCGTGCGCAGGTAGAACGGCACGCCCGCCCAGCGGCGGTTGCGCACCTCCAGCGTCACGGCCGCGTACGTCTCGGTGGTGGAATCCTTCGGGAATCCCTGTTCCTGGTGCAGGCCGGGAACCTTCTTGCCGCCCTGCCATCCCCCGGTGTACTGGCCTCGCGCCGTGGTCTCGTCGAACGGCCCCACGGCCTTGGTGGCCCCCAGCACCTTCACCTTCTCGGCGCGCAGCGCCTGGGGATCGAACGACACCGGCTCCTCCATCGCCGTGAGGGCGAGCAACTGGAGCAGGTGGTTCTGGATGACGTCGCGGGCCGCGCCGATGCCTTCGTAGTACCCCGCCCGACCACCGAGACCGATGTCCTCGGCCATGGTGATCTGCACGTGGTCGACGTAGTTGGAGTTCCAGATCGGCTCGAACAACTGGTTCGCGAACCGCAGGGCCAGGATGTTCTGCACCGTCTCCTTGCCGAGGTAGTGGTCGATGCGGAACACCGATTCCTCGGGGAAGACGTCGTTGACGATGGCGTTGAGTTCCCTGGCGCTTTGGAGGTCGTGCCCGAACGGCTTCTCCACCACGACCCGTCGCCACACGTCCTCACTGGACTCCGCGAGCCCGCAGCGGGCGAGCTGCTTGGTCACCACGGGGAACGCCCACGGCGGGATGGACAGGTAGAACGCGGTGTTGCCGCCGGTACCGCGTTCCTCGCTCAGCTTCTTCACGGTCTCGGCGAGCTGGTCGAACGCGGCGTCGTCGTCGAAGGACCCCTGGACGAACCTGATGCCCTCGGCGAGCCGGTTCCACACCGACTCGCGGAACGGCGTTCGCGCGTGTTCGGCCACGGCGTCGTGCACCTGCTGGCCGAAGTCCTGATGCTCCCATTCCCGGCGGGCGAAACCGATGAGCGAGAACCCCGCGGGCAGCAGACCTCGGTTGGCGAGGTCGTAGATCGCGGGCATGAGTTTCTTGCGCGACAGGTCGCCGGTGACGCCGAAGATCACCAGGCTCGACGGCCCGGCGATCCTCGGCAGCCGCTTGTCACGCGGGTCACGCAGCGGGTTGGTCCAACCTTGCCTCATCGAGTGAGCTCCTGTACGGCTCGGACCACGTCCGCGAGGCCCGCGGCCCGGTCGGTGAGGTGCAGCCGGAGCACGGGCCTCCCCGTGTCGGCCAGCACCTGCCCGTCACCGAGGGCCTGGGCCAGCTGCAACGTGCTGAGGGTGTAGGGGCGCCCCGGCACGGCGATGTCCTCCTCGACCGCTCCCGTGATCTGGAGGAAGCTGCCGTTGCGGTGACCGCCCTTGTGGTACTGCCCCGTGGAGTGCAGGAAGCGAGGCCCCCAACCGAAGGTGGTCTGCCGTCCCGAACGCCGTGCGAGCTCGCTCCGCAGCACGGTGGCGGACGCGTCATCGAGCCGGTCGAGATAGGCCTGGACGGCGAGGTAGCCGCCCTCGGCGACCCCGTCGACGAACTCGCGCAACACGTCGGTGAGCGTGCCGGTTCCCGCGTCGCCCACCGGGCCGTAGACCTCCACCGGGCCGATCACGGCCGTGGGCTCCTCGGTGCCGGAGAGCGCGTGCGGGTTGTCGAGCAATGCCCGCGCGGCCTTCTTCGCGGCCTCCACGTCGGGCTGATCGAACGGGTTGATGCCGAGCAGCCTGCCCGCCACCGCCACGGCGTACTCCCACAGCAGGAACAGGGCGCCGAGGGAACCGGTGGTCGAGACGGCCGACCCCGCCACCGACGGACCCACCGCCACGGCGGTGGCGTCCGGGCCCGCGTCCGCGAAGCCGGGTGCGGTGGGGCTTTCGACCACCACGGGCAGCAGGCCGGTGCCCTGCTTGCCGGTGGACTCGGCGATGAGCTGCTCGGCCCAGTCGCCGAACCCGGCGATTCCGGACCCGGTGTCGGCGAGCACGACCTTCTCGGCCCCGGCGTCGTGCGCGGCGGCCAGCGCGGCGGCCAGCCGCAGCGCGGGGTTGTCCGGGGAGTCGGAGGACAGCGTCTCCGCCACGCCCGCGGCCTGGTCGAGCAACCGCGCGACGTCCGCACCCGCCAACCCTGCGGGCACGAGGCCGAACGCGGTCAGCGCGGAGTACCGGCCACCCACGTGCGGGTCGGCGAGGAAGACCTTCCGGTAGCCCTCCGACTCGGCGAGCTCCGCCAGCGGCGATCCGGGGTCGGTGACGACGATCATCCGCCGCGCGGCGTCGATCCCGGCCTTGGCGAACGCCTCCGCGAAGATGCGCCGATGGCTGTCGGTCTCCACGGTGGTGCCGGACTTCGACGACACCACGAGCGCCGTGCGTTCGAGGTCACCGGCGAGGGCGTCGGCCACCTGGCCCGCGTCGGTGGTGTCCAGCACGGTCAGGGGCACGCCCTCGGTGCCGGTGATCACCTCCGGCGCGAGCGACGAACCACCCATGCCCGCGAGGACAATCCGGTCGACGCCCTCCGAACGCAGTTCCGTCCGCAGCGCCTCGATCTCGCCGATCAGCGGTCGCGAGCTCTTGTGCAGCGTCGTCCACGCCAGGCGGATCGACGCCTCCGATTCGGCCTCCTCGCCCCACAGCGTCGCGGTCTGGGCGGTGAGCGCGCTCGCCACCCGGTCGGAGACGAGCTTGTCCAGCAGCGGTCGCGCCGCGTCGGCGAGAGCGGCGTCGGTGATATCGACCGTCGTGCGTTCCGTCATCAGTTCCGTGCCTTCGCCGAGTCCAACTGGCCGCGAACCGTGTCGAGCAGTTCGGCCCAGGACTTGTCGAACTTCTCCACACCCTCGTCTTCGAGCGTGCGGAAGACGTCGTCGAGGTCGATGCCGACGGCGACGAGCCGGTCGAACACCTGCTGCGCCCGCTCGGCCGTGCCCGTCACGGTGTCACCCTGGATGTTCGCATGATCCGCGACCGCTTCGAGGGTCTTTTCGGGCATCGTGTTGACGGTGCCCGCGACGACGAGCTCGTCCACGTACCGGGTGTCGGAGTAGTCCGGGTTCTTCACCCCGGTGGAGGCCCACAGCGGGCGCTGCGGGTTGGCCCCCGCCGCCTTGAGCGCCGCCCAGCGCTCACCGGCGAACAGCTCCTCGTACGCCGCGTAGGCGAGCCGGGCGTTGGCGATGGCGGCCTCGCCGCGCAGGGCCAGCGCCTCCTCGCCGCCGATGGCCTCCAGGCGCTTGTCCACCTCGGTGTCGACGCGGGAGACGAAGAAGGACGCCACCGACTGGATTTTCGACAGGTCGTGCCCATTCGCCTTCGCCTGTTCGAGGCCGTCGAAGAACGCCTCGATCACGGCGCGGTAGCGCTCCACCGAGAAGATCAGGGTCACGTTGACGCTGATGCCGTCGGCCAGGGTCCGCGTGATGGCGGGCAGGCCCTGCTCGGTGGCCGGGATCTTGACGAAGATGTTGGGCCGGTCGACCGTCTTCCACAGTTCCTCGGCCTCGGCCACGGTCTTGTCGGTGTCGCGGGCCAGACCGGGGTCGACCTCGATCGAGACGCGACCGTCGAGGCCGTTCGTGGCGGTGTAGATGTCGCGGAAGAGGTCTGCGGCCTCGCGCACGTCGCTGGTGGTCAGTTCGCGGACGGCGGCGTGCACGTCCGCGTCGCGCGCGGCGAGTTCCCGGATCTGCTCGTCGTACGACTCACCCTTCGACAGGGCGTTCGCGAAGATGGTCGGGTTGGTAGTGACCCCGACGACGTGCTTGTCCCGGATCAGCTCCGCCAGGTTGCCGGAGCGCAGCCGCTCCCGCGACAGGTCGTCGAGCCAGACCGACACCCCCGCCTCGGAGAGTTGGGCCAGTTTGTTCGTGTTGCCCATGACGTCATCCCTTCCCAGGTATCGACTCCTCGCGGGTGGGCGTCACGTCGTTCTCGTGACGCCCACCCGCCGGACTGCGTGCCGCGACGTCAGCTCCTGGCCAGCGAGCGGCGGGCCGCGGCCACCACGGCCTCGGCGGTGATCCCGAACTTCTCGTAGAGCGTCTTGTAGTCGGCCGAGGCGCCGAAGTGCTCGATCGACACGATCTCGCCCGCGTCGCCCACGAACCGGTACCACGGCTGGGCCACGCCCGCCTCGACCACGACCCGCGCCTTGACGGTCGGCGGGATGACGGCGTCACGGTAGGCCTGGTCCTGCTTGTCGAACCACTCCACGCACGGCATGGAGACCACGCTGGTGGGAGTGCCCTCGGCCTCGAGCACCTCGCGGGCCTGCACCGCGAGCTGCACCTCCGAGCCCGTGGCGATGATGACGACCTCGGGGGAGCCGCTGGACGCCTCGGCGAGCACGTAGCCGCCCCTGGCCACGCCCTCGGCACTGGTGCCCTCCAGCACCGGCACGTTCTGTCGGGTCAGCGCCAGGCCCGTGGGGGCCTCGGTGTCCTCCAGCGCCGCCTTCCACGCCGCCGCGGTCTCGTTGGCGTCGGCGGGCCGGACGACGTTCAGGCCGGGAATGGCGCGCAGCGAGGCGAGCTGCTCGATCGGCTGGTGCGTCGGGCCGTCCTCGCCGAGGCCGATCGAGTCGTGCGTCCACACGTACACCACGGGGGCCTTCATCAGCGCGGCCAGTCGGACCGACGGCCGCATGTAGTCGCTGAAGATGAGGAACGTGGCGCCGTACGGGCGCGTGCCGCCGTGCAGGGCGATGCCGTTGAGGATCGCGCCCATGGCGTGCTCACGGACCCCGAAGTGGAGGTTCCGGCCGTACGGGTGCGCGGTGAACATGCCCGTCGACGCGCTCTCCGGGCCGAACGAGTCGGAGTTCTTGATGAGCGTGTTGTTGCTCTCGGCGAGGTCGGCCGAGCCGCCCCACAGCTCCGGCAGCACGTCACCGATGGCGTTGAGCACCTCACCGGAGGCCTTGCGGGTCGCGATGCCCTTGGGGTCCGGCTCCCAGCTCGGCAGCTTCTCCTCCCAGCCCGCGGGCAGAGTCCGGGTGCGGAGGCGGTCGGCCAGTTCCTTGCGCTCCGGGTTGGCCTTCGCCCACGCGTCGAAAGCCTGCTGCCACTTCTCCCGCTCGGCCTTGGCGCGCTCGCCGACCTTGCGGGTGTGGGCCAGCACCTCGTCGTCGATGTGGAAGCTGACCTCGGGGTCGAAGCCCAGCGCCTTCTTCACGGCGGCGACTTCCTCGGCGCCGAGGGCGGCGCCGTGGGCCTTACCGGTGTTCATCTTGTTCGGCGCGGGATAGCCGATGACGGTGCGCAGCAGGATGAACGACGGACGCGTCGTCTCCGCCTTCGCGGCCTCGATGGCGCGCTCGAACGCGACGACGTCCTCGCCGCCCTCGACCACCTGCACGTGCCAGCCGTAGGCCTCGTAGCGCTTGGCGGTGTCCTCGGACAGCGCGATGTTGGTGTCGTCCTCGATGGAGATCTTGTTGTCGTCGTAGATGACGACGAGGTTGCCGAGCTCCTGGCGGCCCGCGATCGAGGACGCCTCGGCGGTCACGCCCTCCTCGATGTCACCGTCGGACGCGATGACGTAGATGTAGTGGTCGAACGGGCTCTCGCCCTGCGGGGCGTCCGGGTCGAGCAGACCGCGCTCACGACGTGCCGCCATGGCCATGCCCACCGCGTTGGCCAAGCCCTGACCGAGCGGGCCGGTGGTGGTCTCGACACCCGGCGTGTGCCGGTACTCGGGGTGGCCGGGGGTCTTCGAGCCCCACTTCCGGAGCTGCTTGAGGTCTTCCATCTCCAGCCCGTAGCCGGCGAGGAAGAGCTGGATGTACAGCGTGAGGCTGCTGTGACCGGCCGACAGCACGAACCGGTCCCTGGCGGGCCACTCCGGGGCGGCGGGGTCGTGGCGCATGATGCGCTGGAACAGCGAGTAGGCCACCGGCGCCAAGCTCATGGCGGTGCCGGGGTGCCCGCTGCCGCAGTGCTCGACGGCATCGGCCGCCAGCACGCGGATCGTGTCCACCGCGCGGGTGTCCAGATCCGTCCAGTCGGCCGGGTAGTTCCGGCGCAACAGTGGGTTGTTCTCCGAAGGGGCGATCTCCGACACTGACTCGGCTCCCTAGAGGTCTCGGCTTGGCTGTTCTTTGCCGGTTACCCGGCCGTGCCCGTCACGACGATCTTAATCGATCCTGAACCCGGTGTGCCGGTCTTGTCGAAGGACGTGGCCTGCGAGGATTCGACACGACGGCGGGCTCCGGCGACGGGTACCGGTGAGTTCGGGGACCAGCCTAGTCGACGGGGGTGAGCCGGTCAGCGATCACGGGCACAGCGGGAAGCGGATGCTCCGAGCGACGGTCGGCGTGACGTCGGTCCCCCTGGCGGGTGCCGCCGGACAGGGCCCGCGCCCGCTCTACTACGATCTGTCAAGGTATCGCGTCCATGCCGACGCCCTAGACGAAATCCAAGGCACAGGGAGCGAGATGTCGTTGGTGAACGCTGCGCACGGGCGCAGTGAGCACACCAGCGCCGTGCATCCCACTGGCGAGTCGGAAGCTGGTGGCCGGCGGGGTCTGCGTGAGGTCATCGGCGCGTACGCCGCGCTCGCCAAGCCGAGGGTGATCGAGCTGCTGCTCGTCACCACGATTCCCGCGATGTTCCTCGCGGGGCGGGAGATTCCGTCGCCGTGGCTGGTCCTGGCCACCCTCGTTGGCGGCACGATGGCCGCGGGCAGCGCCAACGCGTTGAACTGTGTCATCGACGCCGACATCGACAAGGTGATGAAGCGGACCCGGCGGCGCCCGCTGGTGAGGGACTCCGTGCCGAGGCGCAACGCGCTGATCTTCGGCGTCGCCCTCGGAGTGGCCTCGTTCGGCCTGCTCTACGCGACGGTGAACCTGCTCTCCGCCGTGCTCGCGGTCGTCACGATCCTCTTCTACATCTTCGTGTACACGCTGCTGCTCAAGCGGCGGACACCGCAGAACGTCGTCTGGGGTGGCGCGGCCGGCTGTATGCCGGTGGTCATCGGCTGGGCCGCCGTGACGGGCACCGTGGAGTGGCCGGCCTTCGTGATGTTCGGGGTCGTCTTCTTCTGGACCCCGCCGCACACGTGGGCGCTCGCGATGCGTTACCGGGAGGACTACGAGCGCGCGGGCGTGCCCATGCTGCCCGTCGTGGCCACCCCGAGGCACGTGGCGAAGCAGATCCTCGTGTACTCGTGGGTCATGGTGGCGTGGACCCTGCTGCTGGTCCCGGCCACCAGTTGGCTCTACACCGCGTTCGCCGTGCTGTCGGGCGCGTGGTTCCTCTTCTACGCGCACCGGTTGTACCGGGGCGTGGTGCGCGGTGAGAAGACCAAGCCGATGGCGCTGTTCCACCGGTCGAACACGTATCTGATGATCGTGTTCGTGGCGATCGCCGTGGACGCCGCGATCGGTCTGCCGGTTCTCGGGCTGCCGTTCTGACACACTCGCTGTCCGTCCCGTCACCGGATGGACGGAAGCGGGAATTACCTACGTTCCGCGTTCGTTATCCCTGGGCCATTCCGTCCCCCCGACCGCGAAAGTGGGCTGATTGTGTCCGTGTCCCCGCATCATCGGGAACCCGACAGCACAATGACGTTCGACCCGCAGACCTCGAAGCAGGATCAGGCCAAGCGCGCCGAGATCGCCGCGGAGCAGGCATACGTCTCGATGCTCTACGACAAGCTCGACGCCGAGCGGGAGCTCGCCGACCGCAAGTTCACCGAAGCACTACGTTCCTCCGCGGAACCCCCGCAGGAGGCGGCGGAACGCGAGACGGCCACCGCGACGTACAGTGACCGGCTGGCCCAGCTCAAGTCCGTGGAGCAGGGACTGTGCTTCGGCAGGCTCGACTTCGCCGAGGACGCCACCGACGACGAGCCGACCATCTACATCGGCCGTGTCGGACTGTTCGACGACGGTGACGACTACCGTCCGTTGCTCATCGATTGGCGGGCACCCGTCGCTCGCCCGTTCTACCTCGCCACGGCGGCATCCCCGGAGGGGGTCCGGCGACGCAGGCACATCCGCACGCTGAGCCGCCGGGTCGTCGGTATCGACGACGAGGTACTGGACCTCGGCGCGGGCGAACACACCGACCACCTCGGACTCGCGGGCGAGGCCGCGCTGCTGGCGGCGCTGGAGCGCAGGCGCACCGGCGAGATGACCGACATCGTGTCGACCATCCAGGCGGAGCAGGACCGCATCATCCGCGCCGACATGAACGGTGTCCTGGTGGTCCAGGGCGGTCCGGGTACCGGGAAGACCGCCGTGGCCCTGCATCGTGCCGCGTACCTGCTCTACACCTATCGCAGGCAGCTCACCACGCGGGGGGTGCTCGTCGTCGGCCCCAACAGCACGTTCCTGCGCTACATCGGGCAGGTGCTGCCGTCGCTGGGCGAGACGGGCGTGCTGCTCGCCACCGTCGGCGAGTTGTTCCCCGGTCTGTCCGCCACCGGCCTCGACACTCCCGAGGCCGCGGAGATCAAGGGCAGGCTGGTGATGACCGAGGTGCTCGACAAGGCCGTGCGGGACCGCCAGACCGTTCCCGAGGACGTGCTGGAGGTGCCCGTCGAGGGCGGTGAGGTGCTGGTCCTCGACCGAAGGACGTGCGAGCGGGCCAGGGAGAAGGCCCGCCGGACGCTGCAACCTCACAACCTCGCCCGTCGGGTGTTCGTGGACCGCCTGCTCGACGCGCTGGCCGACCAGGCGGTGCGCAAGCTCGAATCGGACGTCCTCGACGAGCTGCCCGAGATCCCGCTGACCGAGGACGAGGTGGACAGCGGTCCCATGCTCGACGCGCGCGACCACGCCACCATTCGCGCGGAACTCGCCGAGGACCCGGCGGTGCAGGCCGCGTTGCAGTCGCTGTGGCCGAAACTCACCCCGCAGGAACTGCTCAGCGACCTGCTCACCGATCCCGAACGGCTGGGCTCGGCCGCCGGGGACGTCCTGCCGGAGCGGGAGTGGCGGGCGCTGCTGCGCAAGCCGGGGTCGCTGTGGACGCCCGCCGACGTCCCGCTGCTGGACGAGCTCGCCGAACTGCTGGGCGAGGACGACACCGAGGCCAGGGCCCGCAGGGAACGCCAACGCCGCGAGGAACGCGCCTACGCCGAAGGCGTGTTGCACGTGCTGGAGCAGGACGACGAGATCATCGACGAGGAGGTCATCCGGGTACGGGACGTCCTCGACGCGGAACTGTTGGCGGAGCGGCAGGAGGCCAGTAGCAACCTCACCGCGGCCCAGCGCGCGGCCCTCGACCGTTCCTGGACGTTCGGACACGTCATCGTCGACGAGGCCCAGGAACTGTCAGAAATGGACTGGCGGTTGCTCATGCGCCGGTGTCCCAGCCGATCCATGACCCTGGTGGGGGACGTCTCCCAGACCGGATCGGCCGCGGGTACCTCGTCGTGGGACCGGGTACTGCGGCCGTACGTCGCCGACCGCTGGCGGCTTCGTGAGCTCACCGTGAACTACCGCACACCCGCCGAGATCATGAGATTGGCCTCGGCGGTCCTCGCCGAGATCGATCCCGATCTCACTGCTCCCAGGTCGGTGCGGGAGTCCGGCGTCGAGCCGTGGCGGCGATCGAGTTCACCCGATTCGCTGGCCTCCGACGTCCGCCGATGGGTGGAAGAGGAACTGACCGCCCTGATGGAGGAGCGAGGAGGAGGCACGCTCGCGGTCCTGTGCCCTCACGCGGAGGAGGGGCGACTGTCGGCCGAGCTGGCCGAGACGCAGGCCAGGGCGGGATTCGACGACACGGGCGACAACCCGAGGGTGTCGGTGCTCACAGTGGACCGGGCGAAGGGGCTGGAGTTCGACGCCGTGATCGTGGTGGACCCCGAAGGCATCGCCGAGGCGTCGCCACGGGGCCTCAACGACCTGTACGTGGCCCTCACGCGTGCCACTCAGCGGTTGGGCATCGTCCACACGGCACCACCGATGCCCGCACTCTCAGGCGAGCAAACGTCCTCGTCGGCGGCCGGATAGGGTGTCAACCATGCGCAACGCTGGCAAGATCATCACCGTGGCGGCCGTCGCCGCGGCGCTCGCGGCGTGCTCGCCGCCCAACGAGCAGCCCTCGGACCTGCCTCCGGGGGCCGACCCCACGCCGTCGCAGCAGGCGGCGCAGCCTACGCAGGGCACACAGCAGCCGTCCTCTCCCACGTCCACCACGTCGCCGACGCAGGGTGAGCGGGGCGAAGCCTGCACGGCCGAGGACATCGAGGTCACGCAGTCCGGTGAGGGCGAGGGCTACCGGGTCACGATCCCTCGGGACTGCTCCGCGCCGACCGAGCTGCTGACCCGTGAGCTGCAGGCCGGCAGCGGCCCGGCCGCGGCCGAGGGAGACCAGCTCGACGTCGACTACTCGATCGTCGCGTGGTCGGACGGCGAGGTGAAGGAGAACACCTTCGGTGAACTCGGAACGCTGAGCGTCCAGCTCGGCGAGCAGCAGGCCGGGTTCGAGGGCTGGAACGAGGCGTTGCAGGGAGCGCAGGAGGGCACGCGGCGCCTGATCGTCGTTCCCGAGGACATGGGCTTCGCCCAGGACAGCGACCACCCCTTGGCCGGCGAGACCCTCGTGGTGGTCGCCGAGGTCGTGGACATCGCGCCACAGCAGTGACCTGCCGCGCGCTCGTCGTGAGTGGACGTGGCGTCCCCCGCCCGTCCACTCACGACAGGCGCCTCAGGGCAGCAGCAGCACCTTGCCGGTAGTGCGGCGCCCTTCCAGGGCCTCATGGGCCTTCCGGGCGTCGGTCAGCGCGTATCGCGCCCCGATCCGCACAGTCAGCCGTCCCTCGGCGAGTCCGTCGAACAGCTCGCCGACCCGCCACTCCAGCTCCTCCCTGGTCCGCGTGTAGTCGCCACTCGTGGGCCGGGTCAGGAACAACGAACCACCCCGGTTGAGGCGTTGCGGGTCGATCGGCGGCACGGGCCCGCTCGCCGCGCCGAACAGCGCGAGAAGACCACGGGGACGCAGACAGGACAGGCTGCCCTCGTAGGTCGAGGCACCGACTCCGTCGTACACCACGTCGACGCCCTCGCCGTTGGTCAGTTCGCGGGTGGCGGCCACGAAGTCCTGCTCGGTGTAGCGGATGACCTCGTCGGCGCCGGTCTCACGGGCCAGCTGTTCCTTCTCCGGCGTCGACACCGTGCCGATCACCCGTGCTCCTCGGGCCTTCGCCAACTGGATCAGGAGCAGCCCGACACCGCCCGCCGCCGCATGCACCAGCACGGTCTCCCCCTCCCGCACCGGGTGGGTGGACGTCGTGAGGTAGTGCGCGGTGATGCCCTGCAGCAGGACCGCGGCGGCCGTCTCTTCCGACACCCCCTCGGGGATCTTCACCGCGGCCTCGGCGGGTACGACGGCCCGGCCCGCGTAGCCTCCCGGGACCCCCTGCCAGGCCACTCGGTCGCCGACCGACAGCTCGGTGACTCCGTCGCCGACGGCGAGCACCCGGCCCGCGCCCTCGATGCCGGGGACGTAGGGCAGGGGCACCGAGTAGATGCCGGTGCGCTGGTAGGTGTCGATGTAGTTCACCCCCGCCGCGGCCACCTCGACCAGAACCTCTCCCGGTCCCGGTTCAGAGATGTCGATGTCGGCGACGTCGAGCACCTCCGGGCCTCCGGTCCGCTCGATGCGAATCGCCGTGACCATGCGTGTCCTCCTCTAAAGCCGTGCGATTGTGCGAACACCACTCAACACGATCTCCGCGCGGGACGGCAGTGGTGTCCACTCGGCGTACCCTGGCGAGTGCGACGTACCTCATCGCATGAGGTGTTCGGGAATCTCGCACGCCGTTTCGGCGCTGGTCTTCAACGTGGTACTGCCTGTCGCTCTCGGATTCACGGCGGCGTTCCTCTTCGCCGCCTCGGCGGCCCTGCAACGCCGCGCGGTGTTGCACGCTGCCGACTCCGACTCCGAGCACCGGGCCAGCACCCATCGACTGCCCGTGTTGTGGCTGTTCCGGCGGCTGCTGCGGCAGCGGGTGTGGCTTGCGGGCTGGCTCACCAACCTCGGTGGGTTCGCCTGTCAGGCCGCCGCGCTGCATTTCGGCTCGGTCGCGTTGGTGCAGCCGCTGTTGGTGACGCAGTTGCTCTTCGCGCTGCCCATGGCGTCCGCCGCCGTGCGGTTGTGGCCTCC
This sequence comes from Saccharomonospora glauca K62, assembly GCF_000243395.2. NCBI lineage: Bacteria > Bacillati > Actinomycetota > Actinomycetes > Pseudonocardiales > Pseudonocardiaceae > Saccharomonospora > Saccharomonospora glauca. The sequence goes on from NZ_CM001484.1 coordinate 1,807,750, forward strand.
ACTGCGGGACTGGCTCGCCGCCATCGCCATCACCGGCGGTGTGGCGCTGTTTTTGTCCGTGGAGGGAGCGGCGCCGATGGAGGGCGAGCCGGACCGGGAGCGGCTCGTGATCGCGGTGCTGGTGGCCGCGCTCACGATCCTCACCCTGTTGCAGATCGCTCAGCGTCGGCGGCCGTTCGCCTACAGTGCGCTCGTCGCCACGTGTGCGGGTATCTGTTACGCGATGAGCGCTGCCATGATGAAGCTCACCGCCGACAGCCTGGCGGACGAGGGAGTGGCCGCGACGGCCACGGACTGGCCGGGCTACTTGCTCGCCGTCACGACGGCGACGGGGCTCGTGCTGGGCCACCAGGCCTACGGGTCCGGTTCCCTCTCGGCGGCGGTGGCCGTGATGTCCACCGTGAACCCGTGCGTGAGCTTCACGATCGGACTCCTGGTGTTCGATACCGTGCCCGCCACCGAGCCGGGCCCGCTGGCCGCCGTGGCCGTGGCGGGTGTGCTGCTCGTCGCCGGCGCGTTCGGCCTCGCGCACTCGCCCGCCGTGCGGTTGGAGACGCGTAGCACGGCAACACATGGCGTTTACCCCATTCGAGGTAACGTTTAGGACACGACTCGGGCGCGTAAGTCATCCTGATGGAGGACACGTCCGCCCGGTGTCGCGCCGCCCCGGCCTGGCCCCGACCCGAAAGAACTCCTATCGTGCCTTGCCTCGCTGCGGAGCCGTCCCACGAACGGCATCTGGTCATCGAGATACCGCACCTACGATCCACCATCACCCGTGCCGTCGTCCTGGCTCTTGAGACCGCGGTCGTCCCCACGTTGCTGTTCATGGTGCTGCTGAACGTGGCCGGACTCGCCCCCGGTCTCCTGGGCGTCCTCGGCTGGAGCGCCTTCGTCATCGGCCTGCGCAGGCTGATGCGGCGCCAGGTGCCGCACACGCTCCTGCTCGCCACGGGCATGCTCGTGGCCAGAGCGCTCGTCGCGCTCATCACCTCCAGCGCCGTGGTCTACGTACTCCAACCCGTCGTGGGCTCGGTGTTCATGTTCCTGCTGTTCGTCGGCAGCGCGGTGCTCGGAAAGCCCATCACCGAGCGACTGGCCCGTGACTTCGTGCATCTGCCCGCCGAGCTCTTCGCTCACCGACGGGTGAAGAAGGTGTTTGTCAACGTCGCCCTCATGTGGGGCGGCTCGCGCCTGCTCGACGCGGCCATGACCTTCGGGTTCCTGCAGTGGAGCATCGACGCGGGGCTGCTCTCCCGCGGCGTGTTCAGCGGTCTGCTGACGGCGCTCACCATCGCGGTCTGCGCGGCACACGGCTGGCGTTCGTTGCGGTCGCTGCCCGACGTGACCCTTCGGCTCTCGCGCCGGCCCGACCCCGTGCCCGAGCCCGTCGCCGCCTGACTCGAAAGGCCCTCACTCTCCCGATCGCGCGTGGGAGCGACGTCCTCCGACGCGTGGTATACGGGGTGTGTGCTCACGACGGGGTCGGTGACGAGCACCACCCGAGACTCGACCGACAGGCGGAGGAGACGGCGTCCGAGGTGGTGGGTCGAGATCCTGCTCGGACTCCTCCTGTTCGGCCTGTACGCGCTGCTGGGAGGGCTTCCGCTGCCCGGACACGAGCGGCGGGCCGTCGCCAACGGCGAGGACATCCTCGCCCTGGAAGCGGTGTTGCACACCGACTTCGAACGGTCGGTGAACCACTGGCTCGCCGACCGGGGCTGGCTCACGATCGTGGCCAATTACGAGTACGCGTTCAGCTACCTCGCCGTCACGCTGATCACGCTGGTGTGGCTGTACCGGCGCAGGCCCCACCACTACGGGTGGGGGCGCAACGTGTTCGTGGTCGTCAACGTCCTCGCGATCCTGTGCTTCTGGCTGTATCCGGTGGCGCCACCGAGGCTGCTGCCCGAGGCCGGGTTCCTGGACACCGTGCGCTTGGGCGGCACCTGGGGCTCCTGGGGCTCGCCGATGCTGGACGGGGCGAACCAGCTCGCGGCCATGCCGTCGCTGCACCTCGGCTGGGCGTTGTGGGCGTCCGTGGCCCTCGGCCGCGGTGGAGCGCCGCGCCCGGCGCAGGTGGCCAGCGCGGTCCACGTGGCCGTGACGTTCGTGGTGATCGTGGCCACGGGAAACCACTACTGGCTCGACGCCCTCGGGGGAGCGGTCGTGGTCGGGTTGGGTGTCCTGGCCGCCGACGCCGTCGGAGGCGGGGCGGTGACGTGGACCGCTTCCGGCCGACGATCACTGTGGCGGCCGCGTCTTGCGCCCTACACTGACGCCGTGACTGAGACCACCACCAACTCCGCCGCCCCCGCCGTCAAGTCCGCTCAGTTCGCCGCCGCGCGTGCCTTCGTCGCCGACCACGGCAAGCCCGCGAAAGCCGTCGTGCAGCGCATCGGACGGGCCGGAGCGCGGGTGGTCCTCGTGGGCGACGACGGTGCGCTCGGCGACGTCGTGGTACCGAGCGTCGAGACGGGCGAGGCGTTGATCGAGGCGGTCGACGGAGTGGAAGCCGCCGAGTGGGACGCCGAGACCGTGAGCGCCACCGTGATCGGCCCCGAGCACCGCAGGAGGATGGCGGGCCCGCGCGCCCGTCGCTGACGGAAAAAGCCGCACGCGGGTTCTCGTCGCCACTGGCCGGGCCGGGCGAGGGGAGCCCGCGGCTTTACGCGAGGCGCTTGGCCGCCAGCCGCTCCGGCTTCGGCCAACGGACGCTGTGAGCCCAGCCGAGCTTTTCGAACAGCCAGATCAGCCGCGCGGAGATGTCGATCTGACCGCGCAGCACGCCGTGCCGAGCACACGTGGGATCGGCGTGGTGGCTGTTGTGCCAGGACTCGCCCATCGACAGGATCGCGAGCGGCCAGAAGTTGGCGGCCCTGTCACGGCTGGCGAACGGTCGCTCGCCGACCATGTGGCAGATCGAGTTCACCGACCACGTCACGTGGTGGGAGAACGCGATGCGCACGAGGCCGGCCCAGAAGAAGGCGGTCACGGCGCCCCACCACGACCACGTGATCAGCCCGCCCAGGAGCGTCGGCAGGGCCAGGCTCACCACGATCCACAGCCAGAAGTACCGGTTGACCACCCGAAGGTCCTTGTCCGACAGCAGGTCGGGAGCGAATCGCTCGTAGTTGGTGACCTCGCGTTTGAACATCCATCCCATGTGGGCGTGCCAGAACCCGCGCAGCAGGGCGAGCGGCGAGGTACCGAACAACCACGGCGAGTGCGGGTCGCCCTCCTTGTCGGCGAACGCGTGGTGCCTGCGGTGGCTGGCCACCCAGAAGATCACCGAGCCTTGGACGGCCATGCTGCCCGCGATGGCGAGCGCGATGCGGAGCGCGCGGTTGGTCTTGAAGGAGCCGTGGGTGAAGTACCGGTGGTAGCCGACGGTCACACCGAGGGTGCAGACGGTGTAGAACACCGCGGCGAGGACGAGATCGACCCAAGTCAGTCCCCACCCCCAGGCGAAGGGGATCGCCACGACCAAGGCGACGAAGGGGATCAGCAGGAATGCCTTGAGCACGATCATCTGCGCGGTGGAGCGCTCGTGTCCGACGAGGGGTTTCGGTCCGGAACGGCGTTCGTGAGCCGGCTGTACGGTGCTGCTCATCGTGCCTGTGACCTCGCATAGCGGAAACGGGAAACGAGCGGGAAAGCCTCTCGAACCCAGTGCAGCACAGCACGGCGACGATCGCATGCGGACCGAAACCGTACCGCGAGACGAGGCGCCGGCGGCGAGGTCAGACGGCGCCGACGGCGTGGCGTTCGGTGGCGGGGGCCGCGCTGACGACGGGACCCCGGTCACGGGTGGCGCACCACAGGGCGGCGGTGGCGGCGATCACCAGCATCGAACCGAGCACATGCAGGGACACGAGCGGTTCGGGAATACCGAGCCGGTACTGGACGATTCCCAGCGCTCCCTGGGCGAGGGCGATGCCCCACACGGTGGCGTAGCGCGCCCACAGCGTCTTCTCGACGCGCGCCCGGTACCACTGGATGCCCAGGATCACGAGTATCGCGAGGAAGGCGTACAGGAACGCGGAGTGTACCCTCGCGAGGGCCTCGATCGGGGCGTCGAGGCGTTCGACGTCGGGGTCCCCGCCGTGCGGGCCCGCGCCGGTGACCACGGTTCCCGCCACGATCAACCCGGCCAGGGCGACCACGAGCGCCACGAGGATGGGACGGCTGGTTCGGGGAACACGCGGTCGTGGGGGCTCGTCGCCCTCGTTGAACGCGCGGAGCAGGACGACGGCCATCCACACCAGGACGGTGGAGGGGATGAAGTGCAGTGCCACGACCCACCACAAAAGGTCGGCGAGCACGGTGATGCCGCCGATGACCGCCTGCGCGACGACGCCCGCGGGCATGATCCACGCGAGCTTGACGAGGCGCTTACGGCTCGGGTGGTCGAGGTAGACCCGCCAGGCCGCGAGGACGCACAGGGCCGCGACGAACACCACGACGATGGTCAGCAGGCGGTTGCCGTACTCGATCCACTGGTTCAGCGTGGCGTACTCGGGGTGGTCGACCGGGACCATGCTGCCGGGGAAGCACTGCGGCCAGGTGGGGCAGCCGAGCCCGGAGCCCGTGACCCGCACGATCGAGCCCGTGACCCCGATGCCCGCCTGGGTGACGATGGCGGCGATGGCGAGGGCTCGTTGCAGGCCGCGCGAGGGGTAGGGCAGGCGACCGACGAGCGAAGACAACTGCACGATCCCAGAGAGTACTACCGCGCGTAGCGCGTCCTCGTGGGCGGTGGTGGGGAGAGGGGTGCGGCCTCACGGCCGGCATCTGCGGACACGTGTGCACAGCCTGCGGACACGCGTACGAGGAGTGCGGACACGCGTACGCAGGCTGCGGACACGGCTGAGTCAGGTCAGTTTCGTGGTGCGGGTCGCCAGGGCCGTGGCGGCAAGTGCCCAGAGCGCCAGGACGCCCACGGGAAGCCAGGTGGGGGTGCCGTCGGCGAGGGCCGCGTGCAGTCCCTCCGCCAACGCGCCCGAGGGCAGGTAGGGCACGACGGCGGCGAGAGGGCCGGGCAGCGTGTCGGGCCCGATCACGATGCCGCCCGCGAGCAGCAACACGAACCACACGATGTTGGCCAGCGCGAGCACGGCCTCCGCACGCAGCGCACCGCCGAGGAGAACGCCGAGCGCGCCGAAAGCGACCGTGCCCACCAGCAGCAGCGGGAGGGCGGCGGCGAGCCCGGACGCGGTGGGCGACCAGCCGAGTGCCACGGCGGTGCCTCCGAGCACCACGACCTGGACGGCCACCACGACCAACGCCGCGACCAGCTTGCCCAGCACGAGCAGCCAGCGTGGCAGCGCGGTGGCTGCCAGCCGTTTCAACACCCCGTAGCGGCGGTCGAAACCGAGCGCGATGGCCTGCCCGGTGAAGGCCGAGGACATCACGGCGAGCGCGAGAATCCGGGGGGCGACCCAGTCGACCCGCTGCGGGACGTCGTCGGGAACGGGCACGACGTCGAGCACGCTCAGGCCCACCAGCAGCGCCAGCGGGATGAGCAGGGTGAGCAGGATCTGCTCGCCGTGCCGCAGGGTGAGGCCGATCTCGGTGCGGGCGTGCGTGAACAGCATCGTGCCGATGCGGCCGCGTCCCGGCGCCGGGGTGAACGTGCCGGGCTCGAAACGCGGTGAGTCCGCGGTTCGCATGGTGGTCACGCGCGTAGCTCCCGTCCGGTGAGTTCGAGGAAGACTTCCTCCAGGTCGCGTTTGCCGATGTGCAGCTCCTCCGCGAGCACGCCCTGCTGGGCGCACCACGCCGTCACCGTGGAGATCACCTGGGGGTCGACGGTGCCGTACACCCGGTAGCTGCCGGGCGAGGACTCCTTGACCAGATAACCCTCCGGCAGCGCCGCGGCGAGCAGATCGGTGTCGAGCCCCGCCCTGGCGCGGAAGCGCAGTTGCGCGTCGTCGGCGCGTTCGGCGGTGAGCTCGGCCGGGGACCCGGAGGCGATGACCCGGCCGCCGTCGACGATGACCACGGTGTCGGCCAGCGTCTCGGCCTCCTCCATGAGGTGGGTGGTGAGCAGCACACTCACCCCGTCGTCGCGCAACGCCGCGAGCAGGTCCCACACCAGGCGGCGGGCCTGCGGGTCCATGCCCGCGGTCGGTTCGTCCAGGAACACGAGTTCGGGCCGTCCAACGAGGGCGCACGCCAGCGACAGGCGCTGTTGCTGGCCGCCCGACAGTCGCTTGAACGGGGTCCGGCGCACCGCCGACAACCCGAGGACGTCGAGCAGCCACTCGGGGTCCAGGGGGTTCGCCGCGCAGGAGGCCACCAACCGCAGCATGTCCGCCGCCCGCACACCGGGGTAGGCGCCACCGCCCTGGGGCATGATGCCGATGCGGGGACGCAGTTCCGCGCCGTCGTGGGCGGGGTCGAGCCCCAACACGCGGACGGTGCCCTCGTCGGGGGTCTGGAATCCCTCGCAGATCTCGACGGTGGTCGTCTTACCCGCCCCGTTGGGGCCGAGAAGGGCGAGCACCGTGGCTCGGGGCATCGTCAGATCGAGGCCGGACACGGCCGTGACGGCACCGAACCGCTTCACCAAGCCGGTGATTTCCACGGCCGTTGCTTCCACGACTGACAAGGGTAGATCGGACGGGTCAGCGATCGACCGCCGGGCGACCGGCGTGACCGAGAAGACCGGGGCGTCGCAGCAGCATGGGGGCGCGGCGCCAGGCGATCAGCACCGCGAGCGCGACGACGATCAGCGCGGCGACGAACGCCTGGTGGAGGATGTACGACCGGTTGTCGAACGGGCTTCCGGTGGGCGGGATGAGCAGGGCGAGCGCCGCGCTCACGACGGTGGCGACGTTGCGGAACCGGGATGTTCCCGCCGCGGCGGCGAGGGGGATCACGGCCCACAGCAGCCACCACGGCTGCATCGACACGTGCAGCATCATGAACGCGCCGAGCGAGACGCCCAGCCCGATGATCGGGCGGTACCGCCAGTGGAAGCTGTCCCACAGGAACTTCAATGTCACCGCGCCGGCCACACCGTAGCCGAGCAGGCCGAGGATCGCGATGATCGACGCCGTGTGGTTGCCGAGACCCAGCACGATGCCGAGCACGCCGCCGAGCTGGCCCAGCTCGGCCACGGGGGACAGCCAGCTCCAGACTTTCGACGGGGTCTCCAGCGCGCCGATCCAGCCGAACCCGAGTCCGGTGCCGAAGCCGATGGCCAGGGTGACGGCCAGGAACACGGCGAGCATGACGACGGCCGCGACGGCGAGGTCGGCGAACCGGCCCCGGCCCCGCCTCGCGATCATCACGCCGAAGAAGCCGAGCGCCACGATGGCGTGGATTTTCACCATCGCCGCGAGGGAGATCACCACCGCACCGAGCACGATGTAGATCAGCTCGTCTTTGCGCCAGGGCGGCGGGGGATCGCCTTTCACCCGGACGGCGAGGCGACGCATGCCGAGTTCCAGGCCCGTGAGCATGAGACCGATACCGAGCGCCTCGTTGTGCGCACCCGCCACCAGGTGGAACAGCACGAGAGGGTTGGCGGCGCCCAGCCACAGGGCCGTGCCGGGGGCCACGCCGTAGCGGCGCGCCAGGCGCGGCAGGGCCCACACGATGAGGCCGAAGCCGATGAGAGCCACCAGGCGCTGCAGCAGGACCCCGACGGCCACGTTGGTGCCGGAGAGGCCGCCCAGCCAGCTCCCGATTTCGAGGAACAACGGGCCGTACGGCGCGGGGGTGTCGCGCCACATGTTCGACACGCCCGCGGTGAAGGGGTCGGCCACGCCGAGCGCCTCGGCGGGACCGAGGGCGTAGGGGTCGAACCCACGCCGCACGATCTCGCTCTGCGCGAGGTAGCTGTAGACGTCCCTGGAGAACAGCGGAGGGATGACCAGCAGCGGCAACGTCCAGGTGACGAGCGTGCGCAGCACCTGGCCCTGGCTCGCGATGCGGTCGCGACCGGGGCGGGCGAACCGGCCCAGCCACAGCCAGGCGATCACCATCATCCCCATGCCGGTGAACGCGATCGCGACCGACACGGTGGGGATGCGGGTGAACAGCCTCAGGACGGGGATCTCCAGCACCGGGTTGAGGATCGGTGCCGCGCCCGCGCCGAGAGAGCCGAACGCCAGCAGTAGCGCTCCGATGGTGCCGAAGCGTCGTGTCACTCCCAGCGCACGGGTCTCGTCGGCGTCGAGCGGGTCAGTCCCACCCGGTTCCACCGGTGATCGCGTCATGATCCCGCCCTTGCCCACAACCACGGGGGTGAGGGTATCGACTCTCGTTCGCGCGTGAGTCCGGTCACTCGACTTCGAGCCGACTTTGCCCCTCTCTCGGAAATACGACACACTTATGTTGTGAAAAAGCAGGGGACGTTCGACGAGCGCGGCGGGGGTGCACTGCCCGCCGCGTCGGAGTCTTCTGCCTCGGTGACGACGGAGGGCCGGACCCGCAACGAGGTCGCCAGGCTCCTGCTCGAACAGGGGCCGATGTCGGCCGCCGCGGTCGCCGAGCAGCTGGGCATCAGTGTCACCGCGGTGCGCAGGCACCTCGACGCGCTGGTGGCCGACAACCAGGCGAGGACCCGCCAGGCGCCCCGCCGGGGTCGCCGAGGCCGGGGTAGGCCCGCCAAGCTCTTCCTGCTCACCGAGCAGGGTAGGGCCCGGTTCGGTCACGCCTACGACGACCTCGCCGTCGCGGCCATCCGGTTTCTCGCCGAGCATGCCGGGGAACAGGCCGTCAAGGCGTTCGCCGAACGTCGGGTGTCGGCGCTCGTGGGCCCGTACCGCGAGGCCGTGACCCGGCATTCCGGTGCCGCGTCCAGGGCCGAGGCCCTTGCGAGCGCCCTCACGAGGGAGGGTTACGCTGCGTCGACCCGCAAGGTGGCGACACCCGGTTCCACCGCGGGAGCGCACGGTGCTCAACTGTGCCAGCACCACTGCCCGGTCGCGCACGTCGCAGCTGAGTTCCCGCAGCTGTGCGAGGCGGAGACCGAGGCGTTCGCCGAGCTGCTCGGCACGCACGTGCAGCGGCTGGCGACGATCGCACGCGGTGACGCCGCGTGCACCACGCACGTACCCGCCGATCCGGTGGGTAGCGAAAGGAGACGTCGACATCCGCCCCCCGCGGCCGACAACGCCGTGGAGCACCCGGACATCGACAGTGCAACTCCGAACGGAGGGACTACCGCATGACTGCCGCTGCCGAGCAGCGCAATCCCACCACCCAGCCGCTGAGCCAGGAAGAGACCATCGCGTCCCTGGGCAAGTATCAGTTCGGCTGGGCCGACCCGGACACGGCGGGCGCGAGCGCACGCCGGGGACTGAACGAAGAGGTCGTCGCCGACATCTCCGCGAAGAAGTCCGAACCGGAGTGGATGCGCGAAACGCGCCTGAAGGCGCTCAAATTGTTCGAGCGCAAGCCGATGCCGAACTGGGGCGCCGACCTCTCGGGGATCGACTTCGACAACATCAAGTACTTCGTGCGCTCCACCGAGAAGCAGGCCACGAGCTGGGACGAGCTGCCGGCCGACATCAAGAACACCTACGACAAGCTGGGTATCCCCGAGGCGGAGAAGCAGCGTCTCATCGCCGGTGTGGCCGCGCAGTACGAGTCGGAGGTCGTCTACCACCAGATCCGTGAGGACCTGGAGAAGCAGGGCGTCATCTTCCTCGACACCGACACCGGTCTCAAGGAGCACCCCGAGCTGTTCAAGGAGTACTTCGGCTCGGTCATCCCCGCGGGTGACAACAAGTTCTCCGCGCTGAACACGGCCGTGTGGTCCGGTGGGTCGTTCATCTACGTGCCGCCGGGCGTGCACGTCGACATCCCGCTGCAGGCCTACTTCCGGATCAACACCGAGAACATGGGCCAGTTCGAGCGGACGTTGATCATCGTCGACGAGGGCGCGTACGTGCACTACGTCGAGGGCTGCACCGCCCCGATCTACAAGTCCGACTCGCTGCACTCGGCCGTGGTCGAGATCATCGTCAAGAAGGGCGGCCGCTGCCGCTACACGACGATCCAGAACTGGTCGAACAACGTCTACAACCTGGTCACCAAGCGCGCCAAGGCCGAAGAGGGCGCCACCATGGAGTGGATCGACGGCAACATCGGCTCCAAGGTGACGATGAAGTACCCGTCGGTGTTCCTCATGGGCGAGCACGCCAAGGGCGAGGTGCTGTCGGTGGCGTTCGCCGGTGAGGGCCAGCATCAGGACGCGGGTGCCAAGATGGAGCACCTCGCGCCGCACACGTCCTCGACCATCGTGTCGAAGTCGGTCGCGCGCGGCGGTGGCCGTACCTCCTACCGCGGCCTCGTCAAGGTCGCCAAGCGTGCGCACAACTCCAAGTCCACGGTGAAGTGTGACGCGCTGCTGGTCGACACGATCTCGCGGTCGGACACCTACCCGTACGTCGACATCCGCAACGACGACGTCGCCATGGGCCACGAGGCCACGGTGTCCAAGGTCAGTGAGGACCAGCTGTTCTACCTGATGTCGCGCGGTCTCACCGAGGACGAGGCCATGGCCATGGTGGTGCGAGGGTTCGTCGAGCCCATCGCCCGCGAGCTGCCCATGGAGTACGCGCTCGAACTGAACCGCCTGATCGAACTGCAGATGGAAGGAGCCGTCGGCTGACATGACGGTCGCCGAGAACACCAGCAACACCGCCGCCGCCGCGGAGGCCGTGGTTCCGGCCGCCTCTCGCGGCGAGCGGTTCACCTCCTACGACGTCCGGGCCTTCGAGGTTCCGGGCGGCCGTGAGGAGATCTGGCGGTTCACGCCGCTGAAGCGGCTGCGCGGCCTGCACGACGGCACCGCCACCGCCACCGGGGAGATCTCGGTGGAGGCCGATGCCGCGCCCGAGGTCACGGTGGAGACCGTGGCCCGTGACGACGCGCGGTTGGGCGAGGCCGGGGTGCCCAGTGACCGGGTCTCCGCGCAGGCGTACTCGTCGTTCGAGAAGGCCACCCTCATCACCGTGCCCAAGGAGACGAAGGCGTCCACCCGGACGCTGATCCGGCTCACCGGCCCCGGTGAGGGCAAGACGGCCTACGGGCACGTGCAGGTTCGGGCGGAGCGGTTCGCCGAGGCGGTGATCGTGCTCGACCACGTCGGCTCCGGTACCTACGCCGACAACATCGAGTTCGTCATCGGCGACGGCGCGAACCTCACCGTGGTGAGCGTGCAGGACTGGGCCGACGACGCCGTGCACGTGTCCGAGCAGCACCTGAAGCTCGGTCGTGACGCGACGTTGAAGCACATCGTCGTCACCTTGGGCGGCGACCTCGTGCGGGTGAGCCCCACGGCCACGTTCACTGCCCCCGGTGGCGACGTGGAGATGCTCGGGCTGAACTTCGCCGACGCCGGCCAGCACCAGGAGCACCGCCTGTTCGTCGACCATGCCGTGCCGCACTGCAAGTCGAACGTGCTCTACAAGGGCGCGCTCCAGGGCGACGACGCGCACTCGGTGTGGATCGGCGACGTGCTGATCCGGGCCGCCGCGGAGGGCACGGAGACGTTCGAGCTGAACCGCAACCTCGTCCTCACCCAGGGCGCTCGCGCCGACTCGGTGCCGAACCTGGAGATCGAGACGGGCGAGATCGAGGGCGCCGGCCACGCCAGCGCCACGGGAAGGTTCGACGACGAGCAGTTGTTCTACCTGCGGTCGAGGGGCATCACGGAGGAGCAGGCGCGCAGGCTGGTGGTGCGCGGGTTCTTCCACGAGATCCTCATGAAGATCGACGTCCCCGAGGTGCGCGAGCGCCTCGAGGCCGCGATCGAGGAGGAGCTCCAGGCCATCGGTGCCTGAGCCGGCCCGACCACGAAGCTGACCACGCCTACGAAGACTCACGGAAAGATCGAAGAGAAGGCACATGGCCACACTGGAAATCAAGGATCTGCGGGCCGACGTCGTCACCGACGAGGGCAACAAGGAGATCCTCAAGGGCGTCAACCTGACGATCCGCTCGGGCGAGACCCACGCGATCATGGGGCCGAACGGCTCCGGCAAGTCGACCCTGTCCTACGCCATCGCCGGGCACCCCAAGTACGAGGTGACCTCGGGTGAGGTGCTGCTGGACGGCGAGAACGTCCTGGAGATGAGCGTCGACGAGCGTGCTCGCGCCGGGTTGTTCCTGGCGATGCAGTACCCCGTCGAGGTCCCCGGCGTGTCGATGTCCAACTTCCTGCGCTCGGCCGCCACCGCGGTGCGCGGCGAGGCGCCGAAGCTGCGCCACTGGGTCAAGGAAGTCAAGGACGAGATGGCCAAGCTGGAGATCCCGGCCGAGTTCGCCGAGCGCAGCGTCAACGAGGGCTTCTCCGGCGGTGAGAAGAAGCGCCACGAGATTCTTCAGCTCGCTCTGCTCAAGCCGAAGATCGCCGTGCTCGACGAGACCGACTCGGGTCTGGACGTCGACGCCCTGCGCGTGGTGTCGGAGGCCGTGAACGACTACAAGGCCAACAACGAGGTCGGCGTCATGCTGATCACGCACTACACGCGCATCCTCAAGCACATCCAGCCGGACTTCGTGCACGTCTTCGCGGGCGGCAAGGTCGTCGAGTCGGGCGGCAAGGAGCTGGCGGATGAGCTGGAGGAGAACGGGTACGTCAAGTACACCGACAAGGCAGAGGCCGCGGTCTGACGCGGGCAGTCGGGGAACGTCGAAAGGAGTTGGCGCGATGACCACCATGGATTCGCGTCCCTTGGATGTCACGGCGGTGCGCGCCGACTTCCCGATCCTGTCCCGCACTGTCCGCGACGGCAAACGGTTGGTGTACCTCGACTCCGGGGCGACCTCCCAGCGCCCGGCCCCGGTGCTCGACGCGGAGCGACGGTTCGTGGAGACGTCCAACGCGGCCGTGCACCGGGGTGCGCACCAGCTGTCGGAAGAGGCGACCGACGCCTACGAGGGCGCGCGCGGGAAGATCGCCGCGTTCGTGGGCGTCTCGCCCGGCGAGGTGGTGTTCACGAAGAACGCCACGGAGGGCGTCAACCTGGTCGCGTACGCCATGAGCAACGCCGCCACCGCGGGGCCGGAGGCCGAGCGCTTCGTCGTCGGGCCCGGTGACGAGATCGTGGTCACCGAAATGGAGCACCACGCCAACCTGGTGCCCTGGCAGCAGCTGTGCCGGCGTACCGGCGCCACGCTGCGGTGGTTCGGGGTCACCCCTGACGGCAGGCTCGACCTGTCGCAGCTCGACGAGCTGATCACCGAGCGCACGAAGGTGGTGGCGTTCGCGCACCAGTCGAACGTGCTCGGCACGGTCAACCCCGTCGAGACGCTGACCCGCAAGGCCCACGAGGTGGGTGCGCTGGTGGTGCTCGACGCCTGCCAGTCGGTGCCGCACTTCGCGGTGAACTTCGCCGAACTGGACGTGGACTTCGCCGTGTTCTCGGGCCACAAGATGCTCGGCCCGTCCGGCATCGGGGTGCTCTACGGCCGCCGGGAGTTGTTGGAGGCCATGCCTCCGTTCCTGACCGGCGGATCGATGATCGAGCTGGTGCGGATGGAGGAGTCGACTTTCGCCCCGCCGCCGCAGCGGTTCGAGGCGGGGGTCCCCATGACTTCTCAGGCGGTCGGTCTGGGAGCGGCCGTGGACTACCTCAACGCCGTCGGCATGGATCGGGTCGCCGAGCACGAACACCTGCTCGCACAGCGGGCGTTGGAGGGGCTGCGGTCCCTGCCGGGTGTGCGTGTCGTCGGTCCGCAGGACACCGTCGACCGCGGCGCCACCGTGGCGTTCGTCGTGGACGGGGTTCACCCGCACGACGTGGGTCAGGTGCTGGACAGCCTCGGCATCGCGGTTCGGGTGGGCCACCACTGTGCGTGGCCGTTGCACCGTTCGTACGGTGTTCCCGCCACTGCGAGGGCCTCGTTCTACCTCTACAATGAACCGTCCGAGGTGGACGCCCTTGTCGAGGGCGTTCGCGAGGCACAGCGGTTCTTCGGCGTGGGGGGAGTCTGATGGATCTGGAGTCCATGTACCAGGAGATCATCCTGGACCACTACAAGAACCCTCACGCTCGCGGTCTGCGCGAACCGTACGACGCCGAGTCGTTCCAGGTGAACCCCACCTGTGGCGATGAGGTGACACTTCGGGTCCGGCTCGACGGTGATCTCGTGGCCGACGTGTCGTACGAGGGTCAGGGGTGTTCGATCAGCCAGGCGTCGACGTCGGTGCTGACGGACCTCGTCATCGGGCGTCCGCTCGACGAGGCCCTCGCCAAGTTGAACGCGTTCACCAAGCTCATGCAGAGCCGTGGGGAGATCGAGCCCGACGAGGACGTGCTGGAGGACGGCGTGGCGTTCGCCGGCGTCGCGAAGTATCCGGCGCGGGTGAAGTGCGCCTTGCTCGGCTGGATGGCCTTCAAGGATGCTGTGAGCAGGACGTCGACCAGTGAGGTGACTGCATGAGCGAGACCGAGACGGCCGACCACCGCGAGGGCCGTACGGCGGCGGACCTGCCGGAGCAGACGCAGCCCGCCCCCGCCGGTGACGTGGCCAAGATCGAGGAGATCGAGGAGGCACTGCGCGACGTCGTGGACCCCGAACTCGGGATCAACGTCGTCGACCTGGGCCTGGTCTACGACATCCGTGTCGACCAGGAGAACACGGCCACCCTCGACATGACGCTGACGTCGGCGGCCTGCCCGCTGACCGATGTCATCGAGGACCAGACGGCGTCGGTGCTCACCGGGGCCAACCCCGTGGTGAAGGACTTCCGGATCAACTGGGTCTGGATGCCGCCGTGGGGTCCGGAGAGGATCACCGAGGAAGGTCGTGAGCAGTTGAGGGCGCTGGGCTTCACGGTCTGAGCCGTCCCCGAACTGCGGACACGCCGGAACTTCCGGCGTGTCCGCAGCTTATTGACGGGTGTTCGCACTTCATGGACGGGTGTTCGCAGTTCCCGTACGCCCGTCAGGCCGAGCGGTTCAGGCAGGAGGCCAGGGCTTCGAGGAGTCGGCTCGCGCGGTCGTCCGTGTCTTCGGAACGCAGCTCGGCCGGCAGGAACGAAAAGCCCACCTCCGCCTCCGGCCACGCGCCGTGCCGTCCCCCGCCGGCCCCGGAATGGCCGAAGGCCACCGTCGCGGGACCGTACGTCCCGATCGGGTCGGGCAACTCGAAGCCGAGCCCGAAGTGTACGGGACGGTCGTTGATGGCGTCGATGCCCTCGGCCCACGTGCAGGTGGCCCGGCGCAGCGCGGACGACGGCACGAGCGAGCCTCCGGCCAGCAGGTCGTAGAACGTGGCCATCGCACGCGCCGAACCCACACCGCTTCCGGCCGCCAGCTCCGCGCGCCGATATCGTTCCGAATTGATCACCTCGTCCGAACTCAGCAACGCGCCGTACATGCGGTCGACGATCTTTCGCCGCTCCGCGTCCCGGAGGAACGTGCTGATGCGGTATCCGGGCGCACGCACCAGACGTGCGACGCGGGAGTCGACCTCGGGCGGTGTGCCCAGGTACAGGTCGAGCCCGTGCGGGCGGGCGAACCGTTCCCGCAGGTGGGTGGCAACCGACCGGCCGGTGGCGCGACGAACGAGCGCGCCGGCGAGGTAGCCGTAGGTCAGGGCGTGGTAGGCGACCCGGCTACCGGGTGTCCACAGTGGCTTCTGCTTCGCGAGTATCCGCTCCGCGGTCTCGTTGTCCAGGAAGTCGTGCTCGCCGTCCACATAGGGCAGTCCCGCCGTGTGCGAAAGGACGTGTGAGACGAGAACATCGTCGCTTCCGAACTCGAGCCAGTACTTCCGTACCGGGGCTTCCGGATCCAGTTCGGACAAACAGGCGGCCGCTACCGCCGCGGTGAGTCCCTTGGTCCCGGAGAACATCACACAGACCGTGTCCGCCGACCACGGTCGCCCGGTGGTGGGGTCGGCGAGTCCGCCCCACAGGTCTACCACCGGCTCGCCGCGTCGCACCACCGCGAAGGCGGCACCCGCCCGGCTGTCGGCGACGATGTCGGCGAAGACGTCCCGGACTTCCTCGAACCCGCGCCGAACCGTTCCTTGTGCCGTGGTCATGACGTCATCCTCGGGGTGTTGTCGAGCAGGTCACGCGTGTACGGGTGCTGCGGGGAATCGAGAACCTCGTCGACGGTTCCGGTCTCCACGATGAGCCCGTCACGCAGTACCGCGATGCGATCGGCGACGTGCCGGGCGAGGGCGATGTTGTGGGTGACGAACACCATCGCCGTTCCCAGCTCCGCGCGCAGCGAGCACAGCAGGTCGATGATCGACGCCTGGACCGAGACGTCGAGTGCGGAGGTCACCTCGTCGCACAGGAGCACGTCCGGTGTGGTGACGAGCGCGCGAGCGATGGCCGCACGCTGTCGTTGACCGCCGCTGAGCTGGTCGGGCAACCGGTCGGCCAGCGAGGGCGACAGGCGCACCAGCTCCAGGGTCTCGGCGACGCGTTCGCGGCGAGCCTTCCGGTCGAGGTTCGTCAGGGTCTCCAGCGGCACCTCCACCGACTGCGCGACGGTCCGGCGCGGGTTGAGCGAGGAGAACGGGCTCTGGAAGACGTACTGCAGGGCACGCAACTGCTCGGCGGTGCGGTCGCGGGCCGAGCGGGGAAGCTCCCGGCCCGCGAGCCGTACGGTCCCCTCGTAGTGGTCGGTCAGACCGGCCACACATCGGGAGAGTGTCGTCTTGCCCGATCCGGACTCACCGAGCAGCATGAGGCACTCGCCGGGACGCACCCGAAGGTCCACGCCCCGCAACACGGTGTTGTCGCCGTAGGACACCGACAGCCCGGAGACCGACAGCGCCGCTTCGCGGTCGGGCACCTCGGGCAGGCGCGTGTCGGCGTCGAGGTGGGGGACGGCGCCGATCAGGCGGTGGGTGTACGGGTGGGACGGGGACGTCAACACCTCGTCCGTCGGCCCGCTCTCGACGATCTCCCCGCGGTACATGACGGCGACGCGATCGGCCACGGTGGACACCACGGCGAGGTCGTGAGTGATGTAGAGGGCCGCGACGTCGTGCCGGGTGGTCAGGTGTGCGATGGTGCGCAGGACCAGTGCCTGGGTCATCACGTCGAGGCCGGTGGTGGGTTCGTCGAGGACGACAACACGCGGTCGGCAGGCGAAGGCCATCGCGATGCCGACACGTTGCTGCTGCCCGCCGGAGAGCTGGTGCGGATAGCGACGCTGGTAGGACTCGTCGCCGGGAAGTCCGACCTCGGTGAGCACCTCGGCCACTCGCTCGGCGCGTTCGGCGTCGGAGTCACCGTAACCGTGGGCGTCCAGTACCTCCCGGATCTGGACGCCGATGCGCAGCGCGGGGTTGAGTGACAGCGCCGGGTCCTGCGGTACGTACGACACGGTGGTGCCGCGGAAGCGGCGCCGGTCCGCCTCCGGCAGGGCCAACAGATCCACGGCCTCACCGTCACGGGGCCGGGCCAGCACGGTTCCCCCGTCGTGGCGGAGTCCGTTCCGGACGTGACCGAGCGCGGCGAGTCCCGCCGTGGTCTTGCCCGAACCGGACTCGCCGACGAGCGCGAGCACCTCGCCCGGTGCGAGCTCGTACGACACGCCCTTGAGAACCGCCTCCCCGGAGTGGGTGGAGATGCGGAGATCGTCGACCACGAGGGCGTCGCGGATGGCGGCCAGCGTCACGATGTCACCTCCCTGTCGCGGCGCGCGGCCGCGGACGCCAGTGAGTCGGTGATGAGGTTGGTGCCCACGGTCAGCACGGCGATCGCGAGCACGGGGAGCAACACGCCCCAGGGCTGGACGACGAGGGCGATGCGGTTCTCGTTGATCATGAGTCCCCAGTCGGCTGCCGGTGGCTGGATGCCCAGGCCGAGGAACGACAGCGACGCGACGTAGCCGATGGAGTAGGTCAGCCGTAGCCCGAGTTCCACCATGAGGGGACCGGTGATGTTGGGCAGGATCTCCCGCGTCATCACCTTCCACCGCGGCATCGCGTACATCTCCGCGGCCCGTACGAAGTCGCTGTTCGCGACGGCCGCCGTGGCCTGTCGTGCGACACGGGCCACCCGGGGAGCGTGGGTGATGCCGATGACCACGACCAACAGCCACCCCTGCGGCCCCAGCACGGCGATGGCGAGCAGGGCGAACACGAGCTGGGGGAACGACAGCAGCACGTCGTTGCCGCGCATGATCACGGTGTCGAGGACGCCACCCCGGTAACCGGCGATCATGCCGAGCATCGTGCCGAGGACGACGCCGAGCGCGGTGGCCAGTACCGCGTACAGCAGCAGGGTGCCGCCGCCGGCGAGGAACCGGGTGAACACGTCCCGGCCGAGGTCGTCGGTGCCGAGAGCGCCCGTGCCGGTGAACGGTTTACCGGTGAACTCGTCGGTCTCGTGTCCGGTGAGGAGCGGCCCCACCCATGGACCCAGCACCGCCACCACGAGTACCGCGCCGGTGAGGACGAGCCCGAGTTTGGCCTGTGGCAAGGACAACGCGCGACGGAACAGGCTCATGAGGACACTCCCGTACGTTGCTTGGGATCGACGAGGATGCCGAGCACGTCGGCGACGAGGTTGACGACCACGTACACGCCCGCGATGAGCAGCGTGATCGACTGCACCACCTCGACGTCCCGGTTGTTGACCGCGTCGATCAGGGCCGCTCCGACACCGGGGTAGCGGAACAGGAACTCGACCACCACCACGCCCCCGGCGAGCCAGGCGAGCTGAAGGGCGATCACCTGCGCCACCGGGCCGATCGCGTGGGGCAACGCGTGCCGGGTGAGCACCACGCGTTCGGGAAGTCCCTTGAGCCGAGCCATCTCGACGTAGCCGCTGGCGAGGACCTCGCTCATCGTCGCGCGCATCATGCGGGTGATGTACGGGGTGACGACCAGCGCCAGGGTGAGCACGGGCAGCACCAATTGCTCGGGGTGGGCCCAGACGGGTTCTCCCGGCCGGGCCAACGTCACCGAGGGGAAGATCGGAAACACCGTCGTGGAGAGCACCACGACGAGCGCGACACCGATCACGAACTCGGGCAGGGCGGCCACGACGAGGCTGAACGCGGACACGGTGTGGTCGGCGGCTCGGCCCCGGCGCAGGGCACTCCACGTGCCGAGCAACAATCCGGCCACAGTGCTCACAACGGCGGCCGCGACGAGCAGCACGCCCGAGGCGGGGATGCGGTCGGCGAGCAGGTCGTTCACCGACCCCTGGGTGGCCGTGGAGGTGCCCAGGTCACCGGTCATCACCCCGCCGAGCCAGTCGAGATAGCGCTGCCACACGGGCTCGTCGAGTCCGAGTTGCGCGCGCAGGGCGGCGATACGTTCGGGAGTGGCCTGCTGCCCCAGGATGGCCCTGGCGGGATCACCCGGCAGCAGCAGGGTCGCCACGAACACCAGGAGTGTCACCAGCCAGAGCACCACGACGCTGGCGAGCAGCCGACGAAGGATCAGTCGAGTCACACGGGCCTCCTCAGCCGAGCCAGACGTCGCCGAACGAGTAACCGGACAGCGGCAGGCCCGTGCGGTCGGGGACCAGGCCCGCGACGTACACCTGATAGGCGTCGACTTGGTTGACGAAGCCCCAGATGATGTTTCCGCCGCGCTCGTACTCGATGCGTTGGGCCTCGTGCAACAGCTCCGTGCGCTCCTTTTCGTCCGGGGTGCGGCGAGCGCGGTCGACGAGTTTGCGGAACTCGGCGTCATCCCAGTGGGTCTCGTTGTACGGAGCGTCGGGCAATGCTCCGGACGCCACCTGCGGCAGGTAGTTGCGGGTGTACCAGAACGACTGGGCGAAGTCCCACTTCAGGTAGTTCTCCCCGAAGAAGGTGGTGGTGTCCAACCGTCGCAATCGGACGGTTATCCCGGCCGCCTTGGCCTGCTGCTGGAAGACCTGGGCGGCCTCGACGGCGCCCGCCTGGATCGGCGCGGTCACCAGTTCCACCTCGAGGTTCTCCCGCCCCGCCTCGCGCAGCAGGCGCCGGGCCTTCGTAAGGTCCCGTCGTCGTTGCGGCAGGTGGGAGGCGTAGGCGGGATCGAACGGTGCGTACAGGTCGTTGCCGATGCGGCCCTGGCCGCTGAGCACCTGGTTGACCATTTGTTCCCGGTCGACGACCAACCGCAGCGCCTGACGGACTCGGACGTCGTCGAACGGCGGGCGATCCACTCGCATGGTGAACGGCAGCCAGGTGCCCGTCTCCGAGCTGAGGACGCGTAGGCGCTCGTCACTGCGCAGAACCTCCACCAGGGCCATCGGCACCTGGTCGATGGCGTCCACTTGGGACGACAACAGTGCGTTGATGCGAGCGTCGTCCTCCCCGAAGTTGATGATCACCAGTTCGTCGAGGTAGGGACGGCCGGGACGCCAGTAGTGTTCGTTACGGACGAACACGCTCTGCAGGCCGGGGGAGAACGACTGCACGCGGAACGGGCCCGTTCCCACCGGGTTGTCGAGGGAGAAGTCCTCGGGCACGATGCCGAGCGAGTACTGGGCGAGGTAATCGTCGAACACGCTGCACGGCTCGGCCAGTCGGAACTCGACGGTGCGGTCGCCGGTGGGTACGACCTCGTTGAGCATGGTGAGGCTCGCGGCGCCGCTCTTCGGGTCGTCGGGGTCCATGATGCGCCGGAACGTCGCTTTCACGTCGGCCGGGGTGACGGGACGGCCGTCGCTGAACCGCACTCCCTTGCGCAAGGTCGCCGTCCACGTCATCGCGTCCTCGGACGAGGTGAGCGACTCGGCGAGCAGCATCTGCAGTTCGTACTCGTGGTCGCGGTAGACCAGCGGCTCGTACAGGTTGCGCACCCGTGCGATGTCGGGGTTGGTGGCGGGGATGTGCGGGTCGAGGGTGTCAGAGGCGCCGCCACCCGTGACACCCACCCGGAGCCGCCCGCCACGACGGGGTGGCCCGCTGGGTTCACTCGCGGCGCTCGACGTTCCACCACACGCGGCGAGCAACGGCGTCGCCGCGGTGGCCAACGCACCGAGCAGGAACGACCTTCGCTGTAAAGATGTGTCAAACAACGTCGGGAAACTTCCGGTCGGGGCGGGAGGGCATCAACGAATGCCACGTCCCGCGTAGTCGGGAACGGGTCGCTGGTAGCGCCGCAGCCGCGCGGCCACGTCGTCCGGGAACGGCGCGGCACGGGCCTTCGCGACGTGGAGGGCGAGCAGTTCCTCGGTGGCGACGAGCGTGTCGCCGACGGTCATCTCGTGGCAGAATCGCAGTTTCTTGCCCTCCACGGAGAGGACCTGAGTAGTCACGGTCAACTCGCTGCGGGGTGCGACTTCGCGGAGGTACCGCACGTGTGCCTCGACCGTGTAGAGGGAGCATCCCGTCTCGGCACGGTAGTGCGCGTCCATGCCGACTTCGTCCATGAGATGGTCGGTGGCGAAACCGAACACCATCACGTAGAACGGTTCACTGAGGTGTCCGTTGTAGTCGATCCACTCGTCACGAACGACGTCGTGGTAGGTCAGTGTCTCACCCATCGCGATCTTCCCGTAGTCGTCGGAGCGCACGTTGGATGGCGATCACGCCACGATCGCGTTCCGTCACCAGCTCGGCGAAAGTCCTTCCGTCCGCTTCGGACTCACAACCCGCCACCATGTCGTCACGCAACCGCTGGGTCAGTTCCGGCGCTTCGAGCCGGGTCCAGGGCTCCTGCAACGACGGTCCGAAGTGGTCGAGCATGTGTGCCATGCCGCCCTCGCCGCCCGCGAGGTGGAACGTCAGGCAGGGACCCTGCACCGGCCATCGCAGACCCGGACCGTCGGTGATCGCGGTGTCGATCTGTTCGGGCGTCGCCTCGCCGTTCGCCACCATGTGCAAAGCCTCCCGCCAGAGTGCTTCCTGGAGCCGGTTGGCGATGAATCCCGGCAGTTCGCGGTTCATGGTGATGACCGACTTGCCGACGTGTCGGTAGAAGTCGCTCGCCCAGTCGACCGCCCAGCGTTCGGTTCGTTCGCCGCCGACCACCTCGACCAACGGGATCAGGTAGGGCGGGTTGAACGGATGGCCCACGACGAGTCGTTCGGGAGTGGCGGCGTCGACTTGCATGTCGGTCATGGCGAAGCCCGAGGTCGACGACGCGATCACCACGCCGGGCGCCGTGGCGGCGTCGATGTCGGCGAGCAGCCGCCGCTTCACCGGTAGCGACTCCGGGGCGCTTTCCTGGACGAATCCGGCTCCGTCGACGGCCTCGGCCAGGGTCGACGTCACGGTGAGGTTGTCCGGCGAGGCGCCGTCGGCCAACCCCAGTTCCGTCAACGCGGGCCACGCGGTCTCCACCAGCCGGGACAGCCTCCCGGCGGCCCCGTCGCCCGGATCCCAGGCGCGGACGGCGTAGCCGCGGGCGAGGAAATGGGCGGCCCAGCCACCGCCGATGACGCCCGCGCCGACACACGCGACCGTCGTGACCTCGCGCGGGTGCGGCGTCCCGGCGCTCATCGTGTCCGCTCCTTCAGCCCGAGGATGCGCCGTGCCGCGTCGGGACCGGCCACCGTCGCGCCGAGGTCCTCCACGATACGGACCGCGCGCTCCACCAACTGGCCGTTGGTGGCCTTGACGCCCTTCGACAGGTAGAGGTTGTCCTCCAGCCCCACGCGGACGTGGCCACCGCGCAGCACCGACTCGGCCACCCACGGGAGCTGGTTCCGGCCGATCGCGAACGACGCCCACTGGGCGTTCTCGGGCAGCATGTCGACCATCACCTGGAGCAGTGCCGGGTTCGGGGGAGCCCCGTAGGGAATGCCCATGCACAACTGGAACAGCGGCGGCGCGTCGATCAGACCCTCTTCCACGAGTTTGGTCGCGAACCACAGGTTGCCGGTGTCGAAGATCTCCAGTTCCGGCTTCACACCGAGTTCCTGAATGCGCCGCGCTCCCGTACGCAGCATGTCCGGGGTCGACACGTAGAGCTGGTTGCCCTCGCCGAAGTTGAGCGAACCACAGTCGAGCGTGCAGATGTCGGGAAGCAGTTCCTCGACGTGGGGAAGCCGGTCCAGGGCGTTCACGAGGTCGGTGCCGTCGACGGGTTTGAGCGGGTCCTCGTCGTCGATCACGAGGTCGCCACCCATCCCGGCGGTGAGGTTGAGTACGACGTCCACCCCGGACTCGCGGATACGGCGCACCACCTCGCGATACAGCGCGACATCACGGGAACCCTGTCCCGTCTCGACGTCTCGTACGTGGACGTGGACCACCGCGGCCCCGGCGTTCGCCGCCTCGATCGCGGAAGCCGCGATCTGTTCCGGGGTCACGGGCACGTACTCGCTCTTGCCCACCGTGTCGCCCGCACCGGTCAGTGCGCAGGTGATGATCACTTCGTCTCTCATGGCCGCCTTTCGACGATGTTGCGGTCGATGAAGTCGTGCAGGTGCTGTCGCATGTGGTCCACCGAGCAGCCCCGTTTCCCGGTCAGTACCTGGATCCCGAGCCCGTCGATGAGTGCGCTCAGCCGGGTGGCGATCTCGTCGGCGTCCTGCTTGCGGAACACCCCCTGTTGTTGTCCCGTTCGGATGGTCATGGCGATGGTTTGGTACCAGCGGTCGTAGGCGTCGTTGTACAGCGCACGGACATCGGGATCGAACGTGCTCTCCGTCCACACCTGCAACCACACCGACCACTCGTCCCGGAGAAGGCCGGTCGTGGGCAGTTGCAGTTCGACCAGCCTCACGAGCCGTTCCCGTGCGTCGGCGATGGTGTGCAGTTCGGCGACCTGGCGGTCGAACGCCAGCTTGACGTTGCGCCGCAGGGCCTCCAACAGGACGTCGTTCTTGCTCGGGAAGTAGTAGTGGATCGTCGCGGTGCTGGTCCCGAGCTCGCGGGCGATGTCGGCGATGCGGACGTTGTGGTAGCCGCGACGAGCGATGAGACGCCACGCGGTTTCCAGGATGCGTCGGCGGGCGTCCGACTGGGGACCGTCGACCGGAGCGCTGCGGGAACGCGCCGTCGGGGCCGGTACGGCGGCCACGGTCCTGGCGTCGTCACTTCCGTTGAGCAGCCAGTTCACCGTCACACCGGAGTACTCGGCGATGCGAACCAGCTCGTGAGGCGAGAATCGCCGAGTACCACTGAGCGATTTGGACAGTTTCGACTCGTCCAAACCGATGGCAGCGGCGAACTCGCGCTGCGCTCCCGGTCGTGAGTGGATGAGGCTGCGGACCCTTCGTCGTAGCTCGTCGCTCTCACTCACGCGGATCGACCGTAGTGTCGTCTTGCGATTATCGCAACCATCTCTTTCTGGGTGAGGAAATTTTCCTTGTCATGCAAGGAAAATTTCTCGCCTCTAATTGATCACTCAGTCAGTTCGGGAGAGGTCCGACATGGCCGTCCTCACGTGACTGACCCGTGATCTCCTCGACGCATATCGCAGGGCCGAGTGCCGATGCCGGTCTCCGATCCGGCAGGGGATGATCACGATGTGAATTCGGATCATCACCCCGCGTCGATGCGGGGAGAATGTCGAGTCCTCACTCACCGTGTCGGAAGGAGTCGTCATTGTCACCGATGGGTGAGTACGGAACGGGGAGCCACGGAGGCGGTCCGGGGCGGCCGGGGACGACGACGGTGGTCCACAAGGGGAGGGATCTCACGTACGGTGTGGGACATGGTGAGCGTGGTACCGTCCCCCGACCCCCGCGCCGGGCGGCGGGACGAAGCGGCGGAGTCGGGATTCGCCGCGCTGTCGTCCAGCCCGTTCCGGACCGACCGCGACCGGCTGGTCGCCTCGCCCTTCTTCGCCCGCCTGAGCGGAGTCACGCAGGTGGTCAGCGCGAGCGGCTCGGCACTGCTGCACAACCGACTCACCCACAGTCTCAAGGTCGCCCAGGTGGCTCGACTGATCGCCGAACGCATCTCCGCCGCCGAGGACACGCGTGCGCTCGTCGCCAAGCTCGGCGGATGCGACCCCGACGTGGCGGAGGCCGCGGCACTCGGCCACGACCTCGGACACCCGCCGTTCGGCCACCTCGGCGAGCAGGTGCTCGACCGCATCGCCCGACACCGGTACGGGCTGGCCGACGGCTTCGAGGGCAACGCGCAGACGTTCCGGATCGTCACCACCACCGAGGTGGGCGGCCCGGTGCCCCGCGGTCTGAACCTCACGGCGGCGGTCCGGGCGGCGCTGCTGAAGTACCCGTGGGCGCGCCTGCACCGGCCGCGCCCCCACCCGTCCACACTGCCCGTGCCCCCTCGCGGCGCCGCCGAACCTCCCCAGGCCCCCGGCTCGGGCTCGGCCAAGTTCTCCGTCTACGCCACTGAGCTGGACGAGCTGGAGGAGTGCCGCGCGCCGTTCGCCGACCGGATCGAGTACTGGCAGCAGACGGTGGAGGCGTCGGTGATGGATCTCGCCGACGACATCGCCTACGCCATCCACGACCTCCAGGACTTCCACCGCATCGGGGTGCTGCAGCACGCGGCGGTGGCCGCGGAGCTGGGCCACTGGTTGTCGCGCAGCGGCGAGCTCGCCGCGTTGCCCGAGGCCGAGCTCATCGACCAGCACCGCAGGCCGGGGCGTTCGCTGGAGCACCTGCGTCGCCGCCTGCACGCCAAGGACTCCTGGGTCGCCGATGCGGGTGCGTTCGCCGACGCGGTCGCCCGCGTGCGCGCCGAGCTGGTGGACGAGTTGCTCGGCATCCCGTTCGACGGCTCGGTGGAAGCCGAGCAGGCCACGGCTCGGTTCTCGGCGCGCTGGACCGCGCGGCTGGTGGACGGTGTGGTCGTCACTCCCTCGCCCTCGCCGCGTACCGGGCACGTCACGCTCGAACCCGCGCAGTGGCACGAGGTGCAGGTGCTCAAGTTCGTCCACAAGCGGTTCGTGTTGCAGCGTCCCGACCTGGCACTGCACCAGCGGGGGCAGGCGAGTGTGATCGTCAACCTGGTGGACGCGCTGGACGCGTGGCTGTCCGACCGTGAGGAGACCTCCCGGCTACCCCGCAGGCTGCACGATCTCGTCGAGCTGGCGCAGGCCGAGTACGGCGAGCTCGCCCACGACGCGCCGGAGCTGTTGGTCGGTGCCACGGGGGAGCCGGTGCGCGGCGCGGACGCGGTGCGCTCGCTGGCGCGGGGCAGGGCAGTGATCGACTTCGTGGCCTCGCTGACGGACCGGCAGGCCTCGGCCATGCTCGACGCGATCTCGGGCCGTTCGGATCAACCGTGGTCGGAGCCCTCGGTGCTCTAGCCGTCGGTGTGGGCCTCGGCGACGCGGCTGGTCGAGGAACTCGCTCGTCGTCTCCGCGTTCGTCCGTAGCATCGAGGCAGCACGAGGTTCGGGTGAATCGGAGGGGGAATGGCGCGGAAACGGCAGGTGTCGGGCGGGGGGACGGCCGTCGAGGTGGAGCCGGAGCGACTGGACCGCTGGTTCGCGCGGTTTTCCGAGCGCAACGACGGGGTGGTGTGCACCGAACTGGACCCGAGGCAGGTGCGTGTCGTGGGCGGCAACGGCGTGACCGCGACGGCGTCGGTGCCGTTCGAACCGCTCGCCGTCGAACCCGGAACCCGGCACGACGGGCTGGCGACGGAAATCCTGGTCGAGCACGCGCGCAGGCCGCGCCGTGTCGGCCTGCTGCTCGTGCGACTCGGTGGGCACAGCGTCGGCGTCGCCGAGGGGGGACGGGTCACGGTGTCGCGGACGGACCGACACCTCGTGCACGGCCGCAGCGCCGCCGGAGGGTGGTCGCAACAGCGGTTCGCCCGGCGACGCGAGGGCCAGGCACGGCAAGCGTTGCGGGCGGCGGCCGACGACGCCGCCGACGTCCTGGGCTCCCGTGTCGCCGACCTCGACGCCGTCGTGCTCGGAGGCGACCGGCGGGCTTTGGAAGAGCTGCGAGCGGACCGAAGGCTCGCCGAGGTCTTCGCCAAGGCGGAGCCACGCGTGCTCACCGTGTCCGAACCGCGACGTTCCGTGCTCGACGAGGCGGCCGAGCGTGCCCGAGCGGTGGAGATCACTGTGCGGTGACCCCCGCCACCGTCACGAAAAACGGTTGGCGCCGCACATTACACTGGGCCGCGTGGTCGTTCGACTGGAGTAGGCGCGCGTGAGCGCTTCGTGCACGACCTGTCCGACCACCACGTTCACACCACGGAGTCTTTTGAGTGATCACGGCTACCGGTCTCGAACTGCGCGCCGGTTCGCGCATCCTGCTGTCCGACACCACGTTGCGGGTGCAGCCCGGCGACCGCATCGGTCTCGTCGGGCGCAACGGCGCGGGAAAGACCACCACGCTTCGTGTGCTCGCCGGGGAGGGCGAGCCGTACGCGGGCGAGGTGCACCACACCGGTGAGATCGGCTATCTGCCGCAGGACCCCAGGGAAGGGGACCTGTCGGTGACGGCCAAGGACCGCGTGCTCTCCGCGCGTGGCCTCGACGTGTTGCTGCGCGACATGGAGAAGGCGCAGAACGCGATGGCCGAACTCGTGGACGACGCCGCCCGCGACAGGGCGATCCGGCGTTACGGGCGGCTGGAGGAGCGTTTCGCCGCGCTGGGTGGCTACGCGGCCGAGAGTGAGGCCGCTCGGATCTGCGCCAACCTCGGCCTGGAGGACCGCGTACTGCCGCAGCCGCTGCGGACGCTGTCCGGTGGGCAGCGGCGCCGGGTCGAACTCGCGCGCATCCTGTTCGCCGCTTCCGAAGCCGGTGCGGGAGGACGTTCGGGCACCATCCTGTTGCTGGACGAACCCACCAACCACCTCGACGCCGACTCGATCGCCTGGCTGCGCGGCTTCCTGAAGGCCCACACCGGTGGCCTCGTCGTCATCAGCCACGACGTCGGACTGCTCGACGAGGTTGTCAACAAGGTGTGGTTCCTCGACGCCACGCGCGGTGAGCTCGACAGCTACAACATGAACTGGAAGCGCTACCTCGACGCGCGAGCCACCGACGAGAAGCGTCGCAGGCGGGAACGCGCCAACGCCGAGAAGAAGGCGGCGGCGCTCCAACAGCAGGCCGCCAAACTGGGTGCGAAGGCCACCAAGGCGGTGGCGGCGAAGAACATGGCTCGCCGCGCGGAGCAGTTGCTGGCCGGTCTCGACGAGGAACGCAAGGCCGACAAGGTGGCCAACATCCGCTTCCCCGCGCCGGCTCCGTGCGGCCGGACGCCGTTGACGGCCGAGAACCTCTCGAAGTCGTACGGCTCGTTGGAGATCTTCACCGGGGTCGACCTCGCCGTCGACCGGGGGTCCCGAGTCGTCGTGCTGGGACTGAACGGGGCGGGCAAGACCACGCTGTTGCGGTTGCTGGCCGGCCTGGAGAAGCCCGACACGGGCCGGGTCGTGGCGGGCCACGGCCTGCGACTGGGCTACTACGCCCAGGAGCACGAGACACTGGATCACGAGGCGACGGTGTGGGAGAACATCCGGCATCTCGCGCCGGACACCGGCGCCCAGGAACTGCGCAACCTGTTGGGGTCGTTCCTCTTCAGCGGTGAGCAGCTCGAACAACCCGCCAAGACGTTGTCCGGCGGGGAGAAGACCCGGCTCGCTCTCGCGGGGCTCGTCTCCAGTGCGGCGAACGTGCTGTTGCTCGACGAACCGACGAACAACCTCGACCCGGCGAGCCGCGATCAGGTGCTCGACGCGTTGAACCGGTACGAGGGAGCGGTGGTTCTCGTGACCCACGATCCCGGCGCGGTCGAAGCTTTGGAACCCGAACGGGTGATCCTCTTGCCCGACGGCACGGAAGATCTTTGGTCCGACGATTATCGGGAACTGGTTGAGCTCGCCTGATCGGGTGTTTTACCGGTGAAATTCGAGACTTCTTCGGAAGTGTACTCACCGGTTGTCGGTCCGATGTGCTCACCGTGTGATTGAAAGATCACGCACAGCTTTTTGACCAGGGGCGTTGTGGTGATCCACGGATCGGTGAATGGCCCCCCTTTCGGGTGGAGTGTGGTGTGCCACCGGCCACGACAACCGTGTGAGTTTTACGCGTTCCGTTATTGTTCGGTCTACAGCAAGTACCGTATCGGACGTTTTCGACGCCATTCGAGCATGTTTTCTCGTTGTCGTCTGGCATTCGGCGCCGTCGTGTTCGATCATTGCCACGGCAGGGGCTGAAAGTGGCCCGAAACATCAACGGGCGGAAGGTGGATTGACGTGGCAGACCTGAAGAAGGGTGCGCGCATCACCGGATCCACGCGCGACAAGCTGGCTGCTGACCTGAAGAAGAAGTACGAGAAGGGAGCGAGCATCCGCGCTCTGGCGGAGTCGACGGGACGCTCCTACGGCTTCGTGCACCGGGTCCTGTCGGAGTCCGGTGTGCAGCTTCGGGGAAGGGGAGGCGCCACGCGCGTCAAGAAGAAGTAGAAGAGATGGGATCTCCGTGGTGTCCGGAGCCGGGCCCTTCGGCGCCGAGGGGGGCCGAGGTCCGGTTCCGGAACACCAGCACCGCGCCCAGTAGCACGGAGACGTAGACCAGGTAGCCGAAACGCGTGGCCGTCGTCAGCAACGTGAACGCGGCGAGCCCGACCGCGATGCGCAGGGCGGCATCGGCCGCGGTCCGAGGTGGACGGCGAATCAGCCACAGCAGCACGGCCAGACCCGCTGCTATGAGCAGCAGCAGCGCGATCACGGTGCCCACGGGCCCGGTGCTCGCGATCAGTCGCCCCGGCAGTGGGCTCGCGGCGGGTGACGCGACCTCGCCGAGACCGGCCGGGAACAGCAGCACGTGCTCGACGAAGGCTCCGGGGTTCACCAGGTACACGGGCACGGTCACCAGGGCGGTGACGCCCACGAACACCACGGCGAACCGAGCCAGGGCGCGCCCACCCAGTCGGCTGGTGACGACGAAACCGGCCACGACGGCGGCGGGCGCGGCGATCAGCTTCGCGCTCGTCACGAATGCGCACACGAGCGCGGCCGAGACGGGGCGGTCGGTGGCGGCGAGCGCGACCGCCAGCACGATCAGTCCCACGATCGCCAGGTCGGGGCCGGCGGTGGCCCAGGTGAGCGCCGTCAGCGGGAACACCGCCGCGAGTTGCGCGCCCCGGATCGGCACCGAGGGCACCCGCA
This sequence comes from Saccharomonospora glauca K62, assembly GCF_000243395.2. Classification (NCBI taxonomy): domain Bacteria; kingdom Bacillati; phylum Actinomycetota; class Actinomycetes; order Pseudonocardiales; family Pseudonocardiaceae; genus Saccharomonospora; species Saccharomonospora glauca. The sequence continues at coordinate 1,837,695 of NZ_CM001484.1, forward strand.
GCAGCCGAAGAGCGGCGACCACGCAGCCGACGGCCACGAGCGCGAACACGACACGGGCGTCGGTGAGCACGTCGGTGACCGGGGAACCGCCCAGCAGCGCACGCGGTAGCCCGAACAGTGCCATCACGGGGCCGTAGGGCGTGTAGTCGTGGACGTGCGGGGCCCGGTCCAAGGCGGCGATGTCCAGGTAGGGGCTGCCGGTGTGCAGCAGGGTGTCGGCCGAGCGCTCGATGACCCACACCTCGGGCTGGGCGTTCCACAGTCTTTCGACGTCGGTCCAGTCGCCTCCCGACGCTTCCCGTCGTACGAGCAGGGTCACCATCGGGGCGAGCATGCCGACGACGCCGATCGCGCCCACGCCCACCCAGCGTGACCGCCTCCGGGACGGCCGCGCGTTCGGGGTGAGCAGCAGCCAACAGGTGTGCACCAGGGCGAGCCCGTAGCCCGCCACGGCGAAGGCGCCCCACACCCGGTAACCGAAGTGCTTGTCGGTCGTCGCCATGACCAGGGCGTAGCAGGCACAGCCGAGGTAGAGCAGGGCGTCGACGGCGAGGGGCCGCCGGGACAGCGCCGCTCGTATGCGGTCGAACACGCCGATCCGCGCGGGCTCCGCCTCCCGCTGTGCCTGGATTCTCATGGTGGTCGAGAGTACAGAGGAGCCCGAACTGTCCGTGACCACCGGCAGAATCAGCAAGGCACGGGAAGATCCGCGGCGTCGTCGCTGTTGTGCGGGGCACACACGGGAAAGGGGTTGTTGGCGAGTGGATAACACATGGTCGCTGCTTCGCGGGGCGATGAACTCGGCCAACGCCCCCAAGGGACTGCGTAAGGGCACGGTTCGCCGAGTGGCCTCCTTCGCCCGGCCGCACTGGCGGAGGTTGGCCGTCTTCCTCGTGCTGACGGTCGTGTCGGCCGTGTTGGCCGTCACCACGCCCCTGCTGGCGGGACGCGTGGTCGACGCCATCGTCGGAGGGCAGTCCGTCTCCACGGTCGTCTGGCTCGCCGTGGCCATCGCGGCGATCGCCGTGGCCGACGCGGCGTTGGGGCTCGCCGAGCGGTGGCAGTCCGCCCACATCGGCGAAGGACTCATCGTCGACCTGCGCAGGGCGGTGTTCGAACACGTCCAGCGGATGCCCGTGGCGTTCTTCCTGCGCAGCCGCACCGGCGCGTTGGTGAGCAGACTGAACAACGACGTCATCGGCGCGCAGCGCACGTTCACCGCGACGCTGTCCGGTCTCGTCACCAACGTCATCCAGCTGGCCTTGTCACTCGGCGTGATGCTCACGCTGTCGTGGCAGGTGACCTTGTTCGCGCTCCTCCTGCTGCCGGTCTTCGTGCTGCCCGCCCGACGGATCGGCAGGAGGATGGCCGACCTGCAGCACGAGGCGGCCGAACTCAACGCCTCCATGACCACCCAGATGACGGAGCGGTTCTCCGCGCCCGGTGCCACGCTGGTCAAGCTGTTCGGCAGGCCCGAGGCGGAGGCCGAGGAGTTCGGCAGGCGTGCGGGTCGGGTCCGTGACATCGGGGTCCGCACGGCGATGCTGACCCGCTGGTTCATGACCAGCCTCACGCTGGTGTCGGCGCTGGCGCAGGCACTCGTCTACGGCCTCGGCGGCTGGCTCGCGCTCACCGGCCGCCTCGACGCGGGCACGGTCGTGGCGCTGGCCCTGCTGCTCACCCGCCTGTACACGCCGCTGACCGCGTTGGCCAACGTCCGGGTGGACGTCATGACGGCGTTGGTGTCGTTCGAGCGGATTTTCGAGGTGCTCGACCTCAAGCCCATGATCACCGAGAAACCCCACCCCACACCGCTGCCCTCGGGAGGGGTCTCGGTCGAGTTCGATTCCGTGCGTTTCTCCTACCCCTCCGCCGAGCAGTACTCGCTGGCCTCGCTCGAAGAGGTGTCCACCTTGGACACGCGGGGTGGCGAACAGGTGCTGCACGACGTGAGTTTCCGGGCCGAGGCCGGGCAGATGGTGGCGCTCGTGGGGCCGTCGGGAGCGGGCAAGTCGACCATCGCCTCGTTGGTGGCGCGGCTCTACGACGTCGACTCCGGGGCCGTACGGTTGGCCGACGTGGACGTTCGGGATCTTTCGTTCGAGTCGTTGCGGCGCACGGTGGGGTTCGTCACGCAGGACGGCCACCTCTTCCACGACACCATCCGGGCCAACCTCGCCTACGCGCGCCCGGAGGCGAGCGACGACGAGATCTGGGACGCCTTGCGTCGGGCCCGGCTGGAGGAACTCGTGCGCTCGCTCCCGGACGGTCTGGACACCGTGGTCGGGGAGCGGGGCTACCGCCTCTCCGGCGGCGAGCGGCAACGCCTCACCATCGCCCGGCTGTTGCTCGCCCGGCCGCGTGTGGTGGTGCTCGACGAGGCCACCGCGCACCTGGACTCCGAGTCCGAGGTCGCGGTCAGCGAGGCGCTGGCCGACGCGTTGGACGGGCGGACGGCGCTGGTCATCGCCCACCGGCTTTCCACCGTGCGGGCGGCGGACCTGATTCTCGTCGTCGAGGACGGTCGCATCGTCGAACGCGGCACGCATCCCGAGCTGCTGGCTCTCGGCGGCCGGTACGCCGAGCTGCACGACACCCAGTTCGCCGCCGACGAACGGTCGGCGGCGTGAGCCCCGTCGTGGCGCGGCCCACCCTGACCACCCTCCCGCCGAGCACGCCTCGGCCCAGGGCGGTCGCGCTCGTGCTGCACGGAGGCGCGGAGTACGGCGCCGACGTCGTCCGGCCGTGGCGGCTGGCGTACCTGCGGATGGTGCCGGTGGCTCGGGCCGTGCGGGCGGCGGGCGCGCGACACGGCCTTGAGGTGCGGCTGTTGCGCAACCGGGTTCGTGGGTGGAACGAGCCCGCGAGGCACCCGGTGGAGGACGCGCGGTGGGCGTTGGAGAGGATCCGGGCCGAACGGCCGGGCCTGCCCGTGGTGTTGGTGGGGCATTCGATGGGAGGCCGGGTGGCCCTGCGGGTGTGCGACGACGAGGCGGTCCGGGGCGCCTGCGTCTTCGCGCCGTGGACGCCCCCCGACGAACCGGTGGAGCCGGTGGCGGGCCGGACGGTCGTGATCGCGCACGGCGCGCTCGACCGCGTGACCCGGCCCGAGGACTCCTATCGGTACGCGCGACGCGCCGACGCCCAGGCCGGCCGACTGGCGCGGTTCGACGTGGCGGGGGAGAACCACGCGCTTCTGCGCCGACCCGCGCTGTGGAACCGGCTCGCCGCCGAGTTCGCGGTCCAGACCGCGGGTCTGGTTCCCGATCACGGGCTTTTGGCCCGTGCTTTCGCTCACGATGCGCCTCTTCGATGGAGCCTAATGCTCTGACCGGGGGTTTTTCGCTTCCCGAGCCCTTTTCTCGCGCGGTCGGTACAACCTGATCGGGGGATGCCGCGTCTACGCGATCGGACATGCGGTAGGTATGCGGGCAGCAAACAGCCGCACGAAAGCGATCGGAGTGGCCATGACCTACGGCGGGCACCAGGGGGGACACCGGCCGCCGCCTCCTGGCCGGAGGCCGCCACGAGGGCCCCGGCAACAACAAGCACAGATGATGCCGATTCCGGGCAGCAACCGGGCACGTCAGGCGGGACGGCCTCCTCAGCAGTCCACGCGGGTCGCGCCACGGCCACCCCAGCCACCCCCGTCCCGGCCTCCGCGCCCGGCCTCGGGAGGAGGTTCCCGGCGCAGGCGGGTGTCGTTCCCCAAGGTGTTGTTGTGCCTGGTGCTCGCGTTCGTTTTGTTCCTGGGCGCGGTGTGGCTCTACCTGGAGTTCTCCATCAACCGCACCGACGCGCTCCCCGACGACTACGAGGGCAGGCCGCCCGCGGGGGAGGGCACCAACTGGCTGCTGGTGGGCTCGGACTCCCGTGAAGGGCTCGACGAGGAGCAGATGGCGAAGCTGTCCACCGGAGACGCGAGCGGCAAGCGCACCGACACGATCATGCTCGTGCACATCCCGGACAACGACACGAAGCCGACGCTGCTGAGCCTGCCGCGCGACTCGCGGGTCGAGATTCCGGGCTACGGCGTCAACAAGATCAACGCCGCGTTCGCCTTCGGTGGTCCTCCCCTGCTGATACAGACGGTGGAGTTGGCCACGGGACTGCGCATCGATCACTACGCCGAGATCGGGTTCGGTGGCTTCGCGCAGGTCGTCGACGCCATCGGCGGTGTCGAAATGGACATCCCGCAGGAAATGCGCGACACCAAGACGGGGGTGGTGATCCCGGCGGGGAAGCAGACGCTCGACGGCGCGCAGGCGCTCGGGTTCGTCCGGATGCGGTACAGCTCGGCCACGCCGCGGTCGGACCTGGACCGCGTGGCGAACCAGCGCAAGTTCATCGGGGCGCTCGCCAACGAGATCGCGAGCCCGGCCACCCTGCTGAATCCGTTCGACGTGTTCCCGCTGCTGGGAGCCGTGCCCGACGCGCTCACGCTCGACACCGACGACCACCTGCACAACCTCGTGGGGTTGGCGTGGGCCATGAGGGGCATCAGCAGCGGCGGAGTGATCACGACCACCGTTCCGGTCACCTCCGCCTCGGCCGAGAGTTGGGACCCGGCGAAGTCGGAGGCGCTGTTCGAGGCACTGCGCACCGACTCCCCGGTCCCCGAGGACGCACTCATGGAGTGACCCCCGTTGCACCGGCCACGGCCGCCGGGTCCTTCGCGCGGCCGTGCCCGGTGCAACGTCAGGCCTCCTCCGGCCGAGTCACCAGGCGGGGAACCGAGCGGGACTTGCCGTCCGCGTCGATCGCGACGAACGTCAGCCGCGCGGCCGCGACCTCCGTCGTCGGACCCGAGGTGTTCCAGCGCTCGGAGGTCACCCTGACGGCGGTGGTCATCGAGATCCGCCCCAACCGCTCCAGCTCGGCATGGACGCTGAGCAGGTCACCGGCCCGGACCGGGGCCCGGAAGGTCATCCGGTCCACCGACACGGTCACCGCGGGACCGTCGGCGCGGCGAGTCGCGGCGGACGGCACCGTGCGCGTGGAGGCGCACGGACAGCGGGCAAGTCTTCGGACTCGTGGGCGATGTCGGTCGCTGTCGGAGAAGACCTCAAGGACGGACGCCTACTGGCCGTCGCTTCCCGGACCGAGAAGGCTCAGTGCTCGATGACGGCGGTCGTTTCCACTGATCGCTGCGAGGCAGTCCCGGATTCCCACCGGGTTCCCTCTTACGATGCCCCGCGAGGGGCGAACCCACGGCGCGCCCCACCTTACGGCTCGGCCGGAGGGGCGGCACTCGGCGTGGCTTTTCGTCACATCGCGTCGCCATGGTGCGCACGACGGAGGCGGCGTCAGCTCTTCCGGGCGCGCAGTACTTCCAACGCCTTGTCGGCGTGGACGGACATACGGAGTTCGCTGCGGATCACGGCGAGTACTCTCCGGTCGGTGTCGATGACGAACGTGTGCCGCTTGGTGCGCAGCGGACCGAACGCCCGACGCACCCCGAACTGCTCGGCGACGGCGCCGTCGACGTCGGAGAGCAGCGGGAAGCCCAGGGAATGGGCCTCGGAGAACTTCCGCTGGGTGTCCACCGGGTCGGAACTCACGCCCACCGGGCGGGCCCCGAGCTCGGCGAATTCGGAGGCCAGGTCGCGGAAGTGGCAGCTCTCGGCCGTGCAGCCGGGGCTCATCGCGGCCGGATAGAAGAACAACACGACGGGACCGGTGGCGAGGAGCTCGGTCAGCCGACGAGGGGTACCCGTCTCGTCGGGCAACGTGAAGTCCGGCGCGGTGGAAAGTTCTGTCATGGCCGCGATGATTCCATTCGCGCGGCCGATTCGGCGAGCATGGACCGGATGCCCGCCGCGTCGACTTCCTCGCCGAACAACTTGCCACGACCCGCGACGGCCCCCAGCTCGGCGAGTTTGCGCGCGTGCTCGGTGTCGTGCACGCCGTCGACGCCGATCCGTAAGATGCCGAGTTCGCGGGCCCGCTTCACCAGCATGGCGAAGTGCCGGTGAGCGCCCTGGGCGCTCTCGCCTTCCTCGGCGAGTGCGTCGACCAACGTGCCCGACACGATGACGAAGCCGACGGGAAGCCGGTGCTGGTGGATCAGCTCGATGTCGGCGGCCCCGGCCACCGCCAGGGTGATCTTGACGTCGAGCTCGGCGAGGATGGACAGGTTCTCCAGCACCTCACCACGGGGGTCGGTCAGGTCCGCGCTGTCGACGCAGATGCGGAGCTTGGTGGCCGGGAGGCCCGTGCGTTCGAGTTCGGTGCGGACGATGCGGACCAGGTTCGGGTCGATGGCGAGCCGGGAAGGCAGCCGGACGCACAGATCCGGTGCGTTGCCGAACTCCCGTTGCCACGAGGCGGCGTCGGCGATGGACTGGGCCAACAGCGTCTCCCCCAGCGCCGGGGTCATCCCGGTGGCGTCGGCCAGGGCGAAGAAATCACGTGGTCGCAACACCCCGTGTTCGGGGTGGTCCCAGCGGAGCTGGGCGTTGACCACCGCGATGCGTTCGTGCTCGTCGAGCGTGACCGTGGGTTCGTAGTCCACGCCGAACTGGCCGTTCTCCAGACCACCGCCGATCCCGGCTCCGATACCGAAGCGGCGCCGGTCGCGGTCGTGCAGCTCCTGCTCGAACAGCATCCACTGGGCCTTGCCGTTCTCCTTGGCGCGGTGCAGGGTCAGCTCGGCCGCCCGCTGGAGGTCCTCGCGGCTGCGTCCCGGCCCCTCGGTGACGACGATGCCCACGCTGACGTTGATCCCGACGCCCGTTTCGTCCACGTACACGGGTTCGGCGAGGTCACGCATGGCCTCCTCGACGAGGTCGACCACGGTGGCGGTGTCGGGTTCCCCGTCCTGCCGCCCGTGAAGGAGCACGGCGAAACCGTCGCCGGACAACCTCGCGACCACCGCGTCGTACTGCGGGCACGCGGTGAAGTTGCCCTCCAGTTTGCACGCCACCTGTCGGAGCAGCTCGTCGCCCGCGCCCGGCCCCAGGCCGTCGTTAATGACGCGGAACCCGTCGATGTCGAGGTAGACGAGGGCGATCCGACCGCCCGACGACGCGGCGAGGGCGGTGTCCAGTTTGTTGTCGAAGTGGTACGAGTTCGGCAGCCCGGTGAGTGGGTCCTGGATGTTCTGCCTGCGGAGCTGTTCGCTGAGCAGATCGAGCTCGTGAATGTCCTCGATCAGCAGCACCGGATGCGGAAGGCCGGAGTCCTCGGCGGTGAGGGTGGCGATGGTCACGCGGGTCCGCAGCGTGCCGTCGCGGCCGTGGGTGAGGGTGAGCCGTTCCTGCCGGGGCCGTCGGGCCGGGAGCAGGGCCTCGTCGAGGGCCGCGGCCAGCACCCGCGCGTCGTTCGGCGTGGCGGCGAGCTCCGTGAGAGGCCGACCGACGAGGTCGGCGCGGGTGTGGTGGAGCAGTTCGCCGAAAGCGGGGTTGACATCGTGGATGGTGCCGTCGGGGTTCCCGAGCACGACGCCGATCGGGATGGCGGCGTAGAGGTCGGCGAAACGGCGCGCGGCCGCGTCGCGAGCCGTCTGCGCCTCCGCCCGTGCCTCGCGCGCGACCGCGAGCAGGGCGGGCTCCAAGGTCTCAGTGGACAACGACACGCCGTCGACCTCACCGAGACGCGCGACCCAACGGCGCGCGATGTCATCCAGTCCTGGCGTGTCACCAGGTTCCGGCACGCTTCACCTCGCACATTCTCGTCGACCCTCCGAGGTGATTGTCATCCTCGCAGGGCAGCATTTTCCGGACCATAGTCCGCAACTCTGCAACAGCATCATGCAATGAGCATCTTGTCTACCGCCTGGAAGGGTGGATTGATCACTCCACCGTGTCGTGTGGGGCTACTGCCGGTGCGATTTCCGATGCAGTATGACGGCGGCCGGAGCCGGTGGGGGTAGCCACGCCGACTCCGGCCGGGTTTCGTTGGTCACTACTCGGGAGTCGGTCCGGCCTCCTCCCGAGCAGCGAGGGTCAGTCCCACTCCAACGCGGCACCGCTGCGGTAGTCGATGACCCTGGTCTCGAAGAAGTTCTTCTCCTTGCGCAGGTCCATGGCCTCCGACATCCACGGGAACGGGTTCTCCCGCTCCCCGAACACCGGCTCCAGCCCGAGCTGGGCGGCCCTGCGGTCGGTGATGAAGTGCATGTACTGCTCGCACAGCTCCGCCGACAACCCGAGCATCGGCCTCGGCATGGTGTCACGAGCGTAGGCCACTTCCAGCTCGCACGCCTCCACGAGCATGTCGCGCACCTCACGCTGGAACTCCGGGGTCCACAGCCGGGGGTTCTCCGCCTTGATCTGGTTGATGCAGTCGATGCCGAAGTTCAGGTGGATCGACTCGTCGCGCAGGATGTACTGGTACTGCTCGGCGATGCCCACCATCTTGTTGCGTCGGCCGAGCGACAGCACCTGGGCGAACCCGGTGTAGAACCACATGCCCTCGAACACGACGTAGAAGGCCACGAGGTCGCGCAGAAAGTCCCGGTCGGCCTCCACGGTGCCCGTGCGGAAGTTCGGGTTCTCCAGGTTCCGGGTGTACTGCAGCGCCCACGAGTCCTTGTCCGCGATCGACGGCACCTCGCGGTAGGCGTTGAACAGCTCGCCCTCGTCCAGGCCGAGGCTTTCGCAGATGTACTGGAAGGTGTGCGTGTGCACGGCTTCCTCGAACGCCTGCCGCAGCAGGTACTGCCGGCACTCGGGGTTGGTGAGGTGCCGGTACACGGCCAGCACCAGGTTGTTCGCCACCAGCGACTCGGCGGTGGCGAAGAACCCGAGGTTGCGTTTGAGCATCAGCCGTTCGTCGTCGGTCAGGCCGTTCGGCGACTTCCACAGCGCGATGTCGGCCTGCATCGCGACCTCGGTGGGCATCCAGTGGTTGTCACATCCCGCGAGGTACTTCTCCCACGCCCAGCCGTACTTCAACGGAAGCAACTGGTTGACGTCGGCCCGCGCGTTGATCATCGCCTTGTCGTCGACGTTCACGCGCGCGGCCCCGAAGTCGAGGGTGAGGTTGTGACTCAACGAGTCTCCTTTCGAAGGAATCGGCTCCGAGCAGGTCACTGGCAGGCTTCGCAGTCGGGGTCGTCGATGCGGCAGGCGGAGGCGGGCTCGACCGGCACGGCGGGAGTCACCGCGTTGAGCCGCCCGTCGGTGCCGCGCAACGTGCTCTTCTCCACCTGGGTTGCCGCCCGCGAGCGCAGGTAGTAGGTCGTCTTCAGGCCGCGCCGCCAGGCGTGCCGGTACAGCGCGTCGAGGGCCTTTCCGCTCGGTTCGGCGAGGTAGAGGTTGAGCGACTGTGCCTGGTCGATCCACTTCTGCCGGCGGGACGCCGCGTCGATCAGCCACCGGCTGTCGATCTCGAACGCCGTCGCGTAGCGGGCCTTGAGGTCGTCGGGGACGCGGTCGATCGGGGCGAGCACACCGTCGTGGAGCTTCAGCTCGGTGACCATGGCGTCGTCCCACAGGCCGCGTCGCTTGAGGTCGGCCACCAGATGCGGGTTCACGACGGTGAACTCGCCGGACATGTTGGACTTGACGAAGAGGTTCGAGAACAACGGTTCGATTGACTGCCCGACCCCGCAGATGTTCGAGATGGTGGCCGTCGGGGCGATCGCCAGCACGTTGGAGTTCCGCATGCCGACCGTGCGGACGCGCTCGCGCAGGGAGTCCCAGTCCAACGTCATGGTGGTGTCGACGTCGAGCTCGTCCTCACCGCGTGCCTCGGCCAGCAGCCGCAGCGAGTCGATCGGCAGGATGCCCCGGCTCCACAGCGAGCCCTCGAACGACGGATACGCGCCCCGCTCTTCGGCCAGCTCCGCCGACGCCGAGATGGCGTGGTAGCTCAGCACCTCCATGCTGCGGTCGGCGAACTCGACGGCTTCCTCCGACGCCTGCGGGATGCCCAGCTCGAACAGCGCGTCGGAAAAGCCCATGATTCCCAGGCCCACCGGACGGTGACGCAGGTTCGACCGCTTCGCCTCCGGCACCGTGTAGAAGTTGATGTCGATGACGTTGTCGAGCATGCGGACCGCGGTGGTCACCGTGCGTCGCAGCGCCTCGACGTCCAGGCCGTCCTTGCCGACGTGGCGGGCGAGGTTGACCGAGCCGAGGTTGCACACCGCGATCTCGTCGGCGCTGGTGTTGAGGGTGATCTCCGTGCACAGGTTCGAGGAGTGCACCACGCCGGCGTGCTGCTGCGGTGACCGCAGGTTGCAGGGGTCCTTGAACGTGATCCAGGGGTGCCCCGTCTCGAACAGCATGGTCAGCATGCGGCGCCAGAGCTGCTTGGCGCTCACCCGACGGAACACGCGGATCTCACCCGCGTCGGCGGCCTGCTCGTACTCCCGGTAGCGCTCGGCGAACGCGGTGCCGTAGAGGTCGTGCAGGTCGGGGACCTCGTCGGGGGAGAACAGGGTCCACTCCTCGTCGGCCTCCACGCGGCGCAGGAACTCGTCGGGCACCCAGTTGGCGGTGTTCATGTCGTGGGTGCGCCTGCGGTCGTCACCGGTGTTCTTGCGCAGTTCGAGGAATTCCTCGATGTCGATGTGCCAGGTCTCCAGGTAGGCGCACGCGGCGCCCTTGCGCTTGCCGCCCTGGTTCACCGCCACCGTGGTGTCGTTGGCGATCTTGAGGAAGGGCACGACGCCCTGCGACTTCCCGCCGGTGCCCCGGATGTGGGCGCCCAGCCCGCGCACGGGCGTCCAGTCGTTACCCAGACCACCGGAGTACTTCGCCAGCAGCGCGTTGTTGCGGTAGCTGCTGAAGATCGACCCCAGGTCGTCGGACACGGTGGTGAGGAAGCACGAGGAGAGCTGGGGCCGCCGCGTGCCGGAGTTGAACAACGTCGGCGTGGAGGTCATGAACCGCAGCGAGGAGAGCAGTTCGTAGAACTCGACGGCCCTGGCCTCCTTGTCGGGTTCGGCGATGGAAAGCCCCATCGCCACCCGCATGAAGAACGCCTGCGGCAGTTCGAAGCGCGTGCCGGAGTGGGGATCGCGCAGCAGGTAGCGGTCGTACAGCGTCTGCAGCCCCAACAGGCCCAGGTCCAGGTCGCGTTCGGGGCGCAGCGCCGCCGTGACGACGTCGAGGTCGAACGTGGCGAGCTCCTCGGTGAGCAGGTGCAACTCGACGCCGCGGCGCAGGTAGTCGCGGAAGTAGTCGCCGTACGCGGCGGCCATCTCGGGGTAGTCGGGGTGCCGGGGCTCGCCCGCGAGGTAGGTGAGGGCTTCGCCGCGCAGGGAGTCCAGCAGCAGCCTGGCGGCCACGAACGAGTAGTTCGGTTCCCGTTCCACGAGGGTGCGGGCCGCCATGACCTGCGCGAGCGCCAATTCGTCCGGGCCGATGCCGTCGTAGACGTTGCGTTCCAACTCGGCGAGGACCGCGTCGGCGGAGGTGTCCGCAAGGCCCGCGACGGCCTCGCGGACGGTCTTCTCGACGCGGTCCCACGGCACCCGTGGGGCTCTGGTCGAGCGGGACGGGGCGGCATCCGGTGCGGTTTCCACTGACATGCGACGACTCCAAAAGGGTGCAGTCGACCGCCTCGCGGGCAGTCCGCCCGCGAGTTGGGTCGGTGTTCGGTTGTGCTCAGCTCTCGGTGACCGAAGCCTACATGTGGTGGTTCGAGAGTGGTCGGCACCCAATATATGGGCGTGTCGTTACGTGGTGCGCTGGAGGGGTTCCGTCGGGCGATCGGTGCGGAGGGGCCGCATCACCGAGCTGGTTCGGGGGTCGCCGAGAGGCTGGGGACGCGCCCGACACGGAAGTCGGACAGCCGCAGGGTCCGGGTGCGGCGCCGGTACTCGGACGTGCGTCCCGGCCAGATGGACACCACACGACCGTTCGCGTCGCGGTACCAGCTACGGCACCGGGTCCACACCGACCGCGCGAGTCTGGACTGGACCTCTCGGTCCCAGCGTCGCTCCACCTCGGGGCGCACGTCGAGGTAGTGGCCGGGATGGGAGGAAAGCCACCGCACCGCCTCGCGAACGTAGCGTGCCTGGCTTTCGAGCATGTGGACGATCGAGCCACCACCGAGATTGGTGTTGGGTCCGTACATGAGGAACAGGTTGGGAAAACCCGGAACCGTGATTCCGAGATGGGCCCGTGCGCCGTCCCGCCACGCGTCCGCGAGACTGCGGCTGGCCAAGCCGCGCACGGTCATCGAGCCGAGGAATTCCGTTGCCGCGAAACCGGTTCCGTAGACGATGACGTCCACTTCGTGGTGTTCCCCGTCGGCCGTGCGCACTCCGGTGGGGGTGACGGCGGCGACCTCCGAGGTGACGACGTCGACAGTGGACGATGCGAGGGCGGGATAGTAATCGTTGCTGAACAACACGCGCTTGCAACCGAGTTGGTAGTTCGGCGTCAGCTTCTCCCGAAGTTTCGGATCGAGCGGGGACCGGCGCAAATGTCGTCTGGTTTGGATTGTGAAGAATGGACTGAATAACCGCCACTTGGTCAGGCATTGCTGGGCGAACTCCGTGTAGAGCCAGAAGCCGAGCCGGTCGATCTTCTGCAACAACGGCACCGCGCGAAGGAGTGCTCTGCCCCGCTCGGTGTAGACGCGATCGCGTTTGGGGAGGACGTACGGCGCGGTTCGTTGGAACACGGTCACCGACTTGGCCCGGCGAGCCAGATGGGGCACGAACTGCACGGCGCTGGCGCCGGTGCCCACCACCGCGACCCGCTTGCCGGAGAACTCGCAGTCGTGGTCCCACCGCGCCGAGTGGAACGACGGCCCGGTGAAGGTGGCCGTTCCGGGAACGGACGGGTACACCGGTCGCGACAGCTGTCCCGTGGCGGGCACCAGCACCCGCGCGGAGTATTCGGCGCCGTCGGAGGTGCGGACCGACCAGCGGCCGGTCTCCGCGTCGAACTCCGCCGAGGTGACCTCGCTGCGGAATCGCACGAGGTTGTACACGCCGAATCGCCGGGCCACCCGGCGCAGGTACGCCAGGATGTCGGGTTGCAGCGCGTAGCGCCGGGGCCAGGCCGGGTTCGGGGCGAAGGAGAACGAGTAGAGCGGCGACGGCACGTCGCATCCCGCCCCCGGATAGGTGTTCTCGCGCCATACCCCGCCCACGTCGTCGGCGGCCTCCAGGACGACGACGTCGTGGATACCCGCTCGCCGCAGCTCCACGGCCACGGCGATTCCCCCGAACCCCGCGCCGATCACGAGCACATCGGTGTCGATGATCTCCATGAACCCGCAAGGCTAGAGCCGGTGAGACACTTCGTTCCAGGTCCGGTCGGGGGAGAGGACCGACTTTCGGGGACGGGATCGGTTGAGGTGGACCTCACACCGGGGTGGTTCGGTTCGGCTTGAGCTGCAGTACGGTCGAGGTTCGATGCTGGTTCGGTGAGCGAGAACACCGTTACTCTGATCGACTTGTGGGAGCTGCCCGAGGAGCGGATCGACGAATCCGTCGAACGCTGGCGGGAGCGCGTACGCCTCATCCACACGGCTCCCGGTTTCCGGGACGCGCGGCTGCACCGCAGGATCTCGTCCGAGTCCCGATTCGGCCTGGTCAACGTCGCGCACTGGGACAGTGTCGAGGCCAGGGACCGGGCACTGTCCAATCCCAACTTCGTCGCGTCGGCGGCCACCGCGGCGAGCTACGCCACCGTGCGCGGCGGGTGGTACCGGGTGGTGGGCGAGGTTCGCGCGGAGAGGGGCGGTCGGGAAGGGGGAGCGGGGGTCACCCTCGTCGTCGCCTTCGAGTCGCCCGCCGAACGAGTCGACGAGTTCCCGCCGCACTGGCTCGCCTCGGGCGAATCGCTGAGTACGGTCCCCGGTTTCCGGGACGCGCGGCTGCACCGAGCCGTGGCTCCGGACGCCCGCTTCCCCCTGGTCACCGTCGCGCACTGGGACAGCCTCGAAACCTGGCGGACCGCGGTCGACGACCCGGGGGTCCAATCATGGACGGCCGGCCTTGCCGACGCCGGCGTCGCCCATTCCGGACTCTTCCGTATCGCCGCCGAGTTCTGAAGTCGGGGCCCGATCCGCGAACGACACGAGGGTGCCGAGGCCGGTTCGCCGGAACCAACCTCGACACCCTCGCCACGTGTCCACTCCGGTGCTCACCCCGAGGGGCGAGCCCGGAAGACCACCCGATCAGACGGGCTTGACCATCGGGAACAGGATCGTCTCCCGGATGCCCTTGCCGGTGAAGGCCATCAGGAGACGGTCGATGCCCATACCCGCGCCAACGGTCGGCGGCATCCCGTACTCCAACGCGCGCAGGAAGTCCTCGTCGAGCTGCATGGCCTCCGGGTCACCACCCGCCGCCTTCAGGGACTGCTCGGTGAGGCGCCTGCGCTGCTCCACCGGGTCGATCAGCTCGGAGAAGCAGGTGCCCAGCTCCATGCCGAACCCGATGAGGTCCCACTTCTCGGTAAGCAGCTCGTCGTCGCGGTGCTGGCGAGTCAGCGGGCTCGTCTCCAGCGGGAAGTCCCGCACGAACGTGGGCTGGATCAGCGTGTGCTCGACCAGCTCCTCGAACAGGTGCTCCACGAGCTTGCCGGGACCCCACTCCGGGTCCCAGCTGATCTCGCGCTTGTCGGCGTGCTTGCGGAGCACGTCGAGCGGCGTACGCGGGGTGATCTCGGCGTCCAGCGCCTCCGACACCGACCCGTAGAGGGTGATCTGCGGCCAGTCGCCGCTGAGATCGACCTCGCCGTAGCGCGGGTTACGCACGATCGTGTCGCCGAACACCGCCTCCGCCGCGCGCCGCACGAGATCCTGGGTGATGTACATGCCGTCGTTGTAGTCGCCGTAGGCGCGGTACCACTCCAGCATCGTGAACTCGGGGTTGTGCGTGGAGTCGGCGCCCTCGTTGCGGAACGACCGGTTGATCTCGAACACGGCTTCGAGGTCGCCCACGATGAGCCGCTTGAGGAACAGCTCGGGGGCGATGCGCAGGTAGAGATCGAGGTCGTAGGCGTTGATGTGGGTGGTGAACGGGCGGGCGGTGGCACCGCCGTGCACCTGGTGCAGCATCGGCGTCTCGACCTCGAGGAACCCGCGCTCCAGCAGGCCCTGCCGCAGCGCCTGCACGGTGGCGGCGCGCTTCCGCACCATGTCGCGGGCCTCGTTGTTGACGATCAGGTCCACGTAGCGCTGGCGCACGCGCGCCTCGGGGTCGGTGAGGCCCTTGTGCTTCTCGGGCAGCGGACGCAGCGCCTTGGACGTCAACGTCCACTCGTCCACCAGCACCGACAACTCGCCGCGCTTGGAGGTGATGACCTCGCCGGTGACCCCGATGTGGTCGCCGAGATCGACGTCGCTCTTCCAGGAGTCGAGGGCCTCGGCGCCGACCTTGTCGAGCGACAACATGATCTGGATCTGGGCCGACGGGTCCTTGATCGTGGCGAAGCAGAGCTTGCCGCCCGTGCGGTACAGCATGACGCGGCCGGTGATCGAGACGCGCTCGCCCGTGTAGTGGTCGGGCTCCAGGTCTCCGTACCGCTCGCGGACCTCCGCGATCGTGGTGGTCCTGTCGAAGCCGACGGGGTAGGGTTCCCTGCCCGAGGCACGCAGTCGGTCCAGCTTGGCTCGCCGGATGCGCATCTGCTCGGGCAGGTCCTCGTGGAAATCGTCCAGCGCGTCACTCACGGCGACGAGTGTATCCGCCCAGCTAGGACGCGTTTCACGTGTCCCGGCCTCCCGGCCGCCCGAGGGCGCGGGACCGGGGAGGTCGTCTCGGTGCGTGACCGTCTCACCGCCCACCGGCGCCGAAGAGCAGGCGCGCGTCGTGAAGGTGCGCGTTGCCGATGGGGCGGCGTCCGGCGAGGTAGCCGAGGGGACCGTTCGGGTTCACCGCCCACGTCGCGGAGGCCGGACGCGGGCGAATGTGGGCTCGTACGGGACTGACGCGGGGACGGCCCCCGACGGACTGGATGATCGAGAACCGGGTTCGGAGCCGGGGCCCGGAGGGGCCTCGCGGGGTGAACGTCGCGGTGGCGATCCACTCGTCCGGGGTGGCGGCCGACGCGCTGAACCCGTCCGTGCGGTCGAGGTCGAAGTCGGCGAGTTCCTTGGGGATGCCCCACAACGCGCGTCCGCCCGCGAGCGAGCTCTCGCTGTCGACCCAGATCTCGGTGATGCTGCCCGTCGGTGACAGTCCGTGGCGCACGGCGACCGTGGCGAGCAGTTCGTGATAGCTGAGCTGCCCCGGCGGGGTGTAGTCGATCCACGCGGTGACGACCACGGCTCGTCCTCCGACGGTGAGAGGAGTCACGGCGTCGGGGAGCCGGGGCAGTTCCCGGCGCGGCACCGTCCACACGGACACGAAGGCCTCGCCGGCCAACCGCCACGGCTCGTCGGGGTATTCGGCGTTCACGGGGTGTCCTCCGGGGTTCGGGGCAGGAAGGCGGGCAGGTCCTCGGGCACGCGACCGCGGAACTCGGGCGGCCGTTTCTGGAGGAACGACAGTACTCCCTCGACGGCGTCGGGGCTGTGACGAATACTCGCGATCAGCCGGGAGTCGAGTTCGTGAACCGGGTCGGGGGAGTCCACACCGGACATCCGGTAGAGGAGCCTGCGGGTGACGGCCACCGACACGGCGGCCGTGGTGGTGACGAGTTCGGAGGCCAACTCGTAGGCGGCGGGAAGCAGTCGTTCGGGTGCGTGCACGCTGTGGACGAGTCCGCACCGCAGCGCCTCCTCGGCGTCGAACACCCTCCCGCTGATCATCCAGTCGAGTGCTCGCCCCATGCCGACGAGCCGGGGCAAGAACCACGCCGACGCGCCCTCGGGGTAGATGCCCCGGCGAGTGAACACGAACCCGAACCGCGAGTCGGTGGCGGCGAGCCGGTAGTCGGCGGCGAGCGTGATGGTGATGCCCGCCCCGATCGCCGCGCCGTTCAACACGGCGATCACCGGTTTGTCCGACGCGAAGATCCGGCGCGACACGCGCCCCGCGGGCTCCTGCCACGCGGTGTCGGGCTCGATCTCGTGGTCAACGGCGAAGCCCCCCTGCGACAGGTCGGCCCCCACGCAGAAGTCGCGACCGTTGCCGGTGAGGACAACGACCCGCACGTCGGGGTCGCGGTTCGCCCGCCCGAGCGCGTCGGCGAGTTCGTCGGACATCGTGATGGTGTATCCGTTGCGGGCGTGCGGCCGGTCGAGGGAGACGGTCGCGACTCGCTCGGCGACCGAGTACGTGATCTGCGTGTAGTCGCGCCCGACATCCGTCATGAGCGTGCCTCCCGCTGCTGTCGCGTTGTCGGCGCTAGTCATTGCACCACGGATGTCACGCGGCCAACAGGGCGAAAACAATCATGCGTGCTTGCTTTTTCTGTCGATCGCTGTCAGGCTGTCCGGGTCGGCGGGTGGCGTCGTGGCCGTCCACGAGGAGGTGACACGTGGCTGACGTGAGCGCGGTCCTGCGGGATCTGGACGCCGAGAGCGAGGAGGTCGAGGCCCTCGTGGCCGGCCTCGATCCGCCGGGATGGAGGACGCCGACACCGGCGTCCGGCTGGACGATCGCCCACCAGATCGCGCACCTGGCGTGGACCGACGCCAAGGCACTGGTCGCCGTGCGTTCGCCCGAGGCGTTCACCGACGAGATCGCCTCGGCACTGGCCGTGGGCGAGACCTACGTCGACGAGGGGGCCGAGGACGGGGCCCGGATGCCGCCCGACCGGCTGCTGGACGGCTGGCGGCGGGGGCGTCGGGAACTCGGTGCCGCGCTGCGCGAGGTCCCCGCCGGAACGCGGCTGCCGTGGTTCGGCCCCCCGATGAGCGTGGCGTCGATGGCTACCGCCCGCCTGATGGAGACGTGGGCCCACGGTCAGGACATCGCCGACGCCCTCGGGGTGCGTCGCGAGCCGACGCGCAGGCTGTGGCACATCGCCCGGCTCGGGGTCCGGACCCGCGACTTCGCCTTCGGAGTCCGTGGGCTGGCGGCCCCCACCGAGGAGTTCCGGGTGGAACTCACCGCGCCCGACGGCGACCGCTGGACGTTCGGGCCGGAGGACGCGCCCCAGCGCGTCACCGGCAGCGCCCACCACTTCTGCCTGCTCGTCACCCAACGGATCCACCGGGACGACACCGACCTGAGCGCCGTCGGCGAGCAGGCCGCGACGTGGCTGGACATCGCGCAGGCCTTCGCGGGTCCGCCGGGACCCGGCCGTCCCCGTGAGGGGGTCCGCTCATGATCCGCATCGGCAACGCCTCCGGCTTCTACGGGGATCGGTTCTCCGCCGTGCGCGAGATGCTCACCGGTGGCCCGCTCGACGTGCTGACGGGGGACTACCTAGCCGAACTCACGATGCTGATCCTCGGCAGGGACCGGTTGAAGGACCCCCGTCGCGGGTACGCCACCACGTTCCTGCGGCAGATGGAGGAATGCCTCGGGCTGGCCGTCGACGCCGGGGTGACGCTGGTGACCAACGCCGGTGGGCTCAATCCCGCGGGCCTGGCCGAGGCCCTGCGGGAGCTCGCGGAACGAGTCGGGGTGCCGGTGCGGGTCGCCCACGTCGAGGGCGACGACCTGGTCTCGCGGGCGGCGGAACTGGGGTTGGGCACGCCCGTGACGGCCAACGCCTACCTCGGCGCGTTCGGGATCGCCGAATGCCTGCGGGCGGGCGCCGACGTGGTGGTGACCGGGCGGGTCACGGACGCCTCCCTCGTCGTCGGCCCCGCGGCGGCACACTTCGGCTGGACGCCCGCCGACCACGACGCGCTCGCCGGGGCCGTGGTCGCGGGCCACGTGCTCGAATGCGGAGCGCAGGCCACGGGCGGGAACTACGCGTTCTTCACCGAACAGCCGCGAGGAGTGCCCGGCTTTCCGATCGCGGAGATCGCCGAGGACGGCTCCAGCGTCATCACCAAGCACGAGGGCACGGGAGGCTCCGTGACCGTCGGGACGGTCACGGCGCAACTGCTGTACGAGATCACCGGCGCGCGCTACGCCGGGCCCGACGTCACGACGCGCTTCGACAGCATTCGGCTCACCGAGGACGGCCCCGATCGCGTGCGCGTGAGCGGCGTGCGCGGGGAACCACCTCCACCGCGACTGAAGGTGGGGCTCACGACCCTCGGCGGATTCCGCAACGAGGTGACGTTCGTCCTCACCGGACTCGACGTGGAGGCCAAGGCCGAGTGGGTACGCGAGCAGCTCACCGAGGCGTTCGCCGACCGGACTCCGCGCTCGGTCCGCTGGACGCTGGCCCGCACCGACCACCCCGACGCCGACACCGAGGAGACGGCGAGCGCGTTGCTGCACTGCGCGGTGGCCGACCCCGACGCCGACGTCGTGGGACGCGCGTTCAGCGGCGCGGCGGTGGAGCTGGGCCTGTCCAGCTATCCCGGTTTCCACCTCACCGCGCCGCCGGGGAAGGCGTCGCCGTACGGCGTGTTCGCCGACGCCTTCGTGGACGCGGCCATCGTGCCGCACGTCGCCGTGCTCCCCGACGGGCCGAGGGTGGACGTCGCCCCGCCCGAGGCGACATCGGAACTCACCGAGGTCCCCGAGCCCCCGCTGCCCGAGCCGCTGCCCGAGGGCCCGAGCCGACGGGTGCCGTTGGGCACGGTCGCCGGTGCCCGCAGCGGCGACAAGGGCGGCAGCGCGAACATCGGGGTGTGGGTGCGCTCCCACACGGCGTGGCGCTGGCTCGCGCACACCCTCACCGTCGACGCGGTGCGCACGCTGCTGCCGGAGACGGCCGGGTTGCCCGTGCGCCGGTATCTGTTCCCCAACCTGTGGGCGGTCAACATCGTCGTCGACGGCATCCTCGGTGAGGGGGTGGCGTCACGGGCGCGGTTCGACCCGCAGGGCAAGGCACTGGGTGAGTGGTTGCGAAGCCGGATCGTCGACGTTCCGGAGGTGTTGCTGTGACCCTGACGGACTCCTTCACCACGCCCGAACGCCGCCTGCTGCGTCAGACGGTGCGGAAGTTCGTGACCACCGAGGTCCTGCCCCACGTGGACGACTGGGAACGGAAGGGCGAACTGCCCCGAAGCCTGCATGCCAAGGCGGCGGAACTCGGGTTGCTCGGGGTGTCGTTCCCGGAACACGTGGGCGGGTCCGGTGGTGACGTCCTCGACATCGTCACGGTGATCGAGGAGGCGCATTACGCGGGCGCGCCGGGAGGGGTGATCGCGTCGCTGTTCACTGCCGGTATCGCCCTGCCGCACCTCGTCGCGGCGGGCGATCCCGAGCAGATCGACCGGTGGGTGCGGCCGGTGTTGGCGGGCCGGGCCATCGGGGCGCTCGCGATCACCGAGCCCGACGGCGGCTCGGACGTCTCGGCGTTACGCACCACCGCCGTCCGCGACGGCGACCACTACGTCGTCAACGGCACCAAGACCTTCATCACCTCGGGCTGCCGGGCCGACTTCGTCACCACGGCGGTCCGCACCGGCGGGCCCGGCGCCCACGGCCTGTCGCTGCTCGTGATCGAGAAGGGCACACCGGGGTTCACCGTGAGCCGCGGGCTGGAGAAGATGGGCTGGCACTGCTCCGACACGGCCGAGTTGTCGTTCACCGACGTCCGGGTGCCGGTCCGCAACCTGGTGGGCGCCGAGAACAGTGCCTTCGCTCAGATCGCCACCCACTTCGTCACCGAACGACTCACGCTGGCCGTGCAGGCGTACGCGACGGCGCAGCGGGCGCTGGACCTCACCGTGGAGTGGTGCCGCCTGCGGGAGACGTTCGGCAGACCGCTGATCTCCCGCCAGCTCGTGCAGCACACGTTGGCCGAGATGGCACGCCGGATCGACGTCGCCCGCTGCTACGTGCGCGAGGTCGCGGCGCGGCACGCGGCGGGCGAGGAAGTCGTCGCGCAGACGTGTTTCGCCAAGAACACGGCCGTCGAGGCGGGAACGTGGGTGGTGGACAAGGCCGTCCAGCTGCACGGCGGGCTCGGATACCTCCGCGACTCCGAAGTGGAACGTCACTACCGCGACGTGCGCATCCTGGGCATCGGGGGCGGCACATCGGAGATCATGACGCAACTGGCCGCCAAGCGACTGGGGTACGCCGCATGACGATCCTGAAGTCGGACGTGAACGTCACGGACCCGCGCTACCTCGCCTACCGTGACGCGATGCTGGCCAAGCTCGCCGAGATCGAGGCCGAGCACGCCAAGGCCGTCGCGGGCGGGGGACAGAAGTACGTCGAGCGACACCGTCGCCGCGGCAAACTGCTCGTGCGCGAGCGCATCGAGCTGCTCCTCGACCCGGACTCCCCGTTCCTCGAACTCTCGCCGTTGGCGGGCTGGGGGAGCGACTACCCGGTGGGCGCCAGCGTGGTGACCGGGATCGGGGTCGTCGAGGGCGTCGAGTGCATGATCATCGGCAACGATCCCACGGTACGCGGCGGCGCGAGCAACCCGTGGACCGTGCGCAAGATCTTCCGGGCGTGCGACATCGCGCTGGAGAACCGGCTGCCCGTGGTCAACTTCGTGGAGTCGGGAGGCGCGGACCTGCCCAGCCAGAAGGAGATCTTCATTCCGGGCGGGCGGCTGTTCCGCGACCTCACGCGGCTGTCGGCGGCCGGGATTCCCACGATCGCGCTCGTGTTCGGCAACTCCACGGCCGGGGGCGCGTACGTGCCCGGCATGTCCGACCACGTCGTGATGATCGAGGGACGGTCCAAGGTCTTCCTCGGTGGGCCGCCTTTGGTGAAGATGGCCACCGGGGAGGTCTCCGACGATGAGTCGCTCGGCGGCGCGGCCATGCACGCGCGTACTTCCGGGCTGGCCGATCACCTGGCACGCGACGAGGCCGACGCCATCCGGATCGGCAGGGACATCGTGAAGCGGCTGAACTGGCGCAAGCGCGGTCCCGCGCCCGCCGCCGTGGTGCCGCCGCGCTACGACCCCGAGGAGCTGCTGGGCATCGTGCCCGACGACCTCAAGGTGCCGTTCGACCCCAAGGACGTGCTCGCCCGAGTGGTGGACGACTCGGACTTCGACGAGTTCAAACCGCTCTACGGCACCAGCCTGGTCACGGGTTGGGCCCGCATCCACGGTTACCCCGTCGGAGTCCTCGCCAACGCCCGCGGCGTGCTGTTCAGCGAGGAGTCCCAGAAGGCCGCCCAGTTCATCCAGCTCGCCAACCAGACGGACACCCCGCTGGTGTTCCTTCACAACACCACGGGGTACATGGTCGGACGGGACTACGAGCAGGGCGGCATCATCAAGCACGGCGCCATGATGATCAACGCCGTGTCGAACAGCCGGGTCCCCCATTTGTCCATCCTCATGGGAGCGTCCTACGGGGCCGGTCACTACGGCATGTGCGGCCGCGCGTACGACCCTCGGTTCCTGTTCGCCTGGCCCAGCGCGAAGTCGGCGGTGATGGGGCCCGCGCAACTGGCCGGGGTGCTGTCCATCGTGGCACGCAACGCCGCGCGGGCACGGGGACAGGACTACGACGAGGCCGCCGACGCGGCGCTGCGCGAGGCGGTGGAGGCGCAGGTGGAGGCGGAGTCGCTGCCGCTGTTTTTGTCCGGCCGCCTCTACGACGACGGGGTGATCGACCCGAGGGACACGCGCACCGTGCTCGGCCTGTGCCTGTCGGCCGTGCATTCCCAGACCGTCCGGGGTGCCTCGTTCGACGGCACCGGTTTCGGCGTCTTCCGGATGTGAGGTTGTCGTGATCACGAATCTGCTGGTCGCCAACCGTGGTGAGATCGCGCTGCGGATCTTCCGTACCTGCCGGGAACTGGGTATCGGCACCGTCGCGGTGCACTCCGACCCGGACGCGAAGGCCCCGCACGTCACCGCCGCCGACGCGGCGGTGCGGTTGCCCGGTGCCGCCCCGGCCGACACGTACCTGCGGGTGGACGCGGTGGTGTCGGCCGCGCTGGCGGCGGGTGCGGACGCGGTCCACCCCGGGTACGGATTCCTGTCCGAGAACGCGGAGTTCGCCCGCGCCGTGCTCGACGCCGGCCTGCTCTGGGTGGGGCCCTCGCCGGAGAGCATCGAGCTCATGGGCTCGAAGGTCGAGTCCAAACGGGTGGTGGCCGCCGCCGGGGTGTCGGTGCTGCCCGAACTCGATCCGGAGGAGATCACCGAGGACGACCTGCCCGTGCTGGTGAAGGCGTCGGCGGGCGGAGGCGGTCGGGGCATGCGCGTGGTTCGTGAGCGGGCCGAACTCGCCGAGGCCGTGTCGGCGGCCCGTGCCGAGGCCGCGTCGGCGTTCGGCGACGACGCCGTGTTCTGCGAACGTTTCCTCGAACACGGCAGGCACATCGAGGTGCAGGTGCTGGCCGATGGCCACGGCACCGTGTGGTCCGTCGGGGAACGGGAATGCTCCATCCAGCGCAGACACCAGAAGGTGGTGGAGGAAGCTCCGTCCGGTGTGGATGAACGGACGCGGCGGCGGCTGTTCGAGGCCGCCCGCGCAGTGTGCCGGGCGGTGGACTACGTCGGCGCGGGCACCGTGGAGTTCCTCGTCACCGACGACGGCGAGTACTACTTCCTGGAGATGAACACCCGGCTGCAGGTGGAGCACCCCGTCACCGAATGCGTCACCGGACTCGACCTGGTGGCGTGGCAGCTGCGGATCGCCGAGGGACGGGCACTGGAGGGTGAACCACCTCGGCCGCGAGGACACGCCATCGAGGCTCGCCTCTATGCCGAGGACCCGCGTGCCGACTGGCGTCCGGGAAGCGGGACCTTGCACCGCTTCGCGGTGCGGGACGTGCGGGCGGAGTTCGAGGTGCCCGACCGGTACGGCGTCCGGCTCGACAGCGGGGTCGTCGACGGCACCGAGGTGAGTGTGCACTACGACCCCATGCTCGCCAAGGTGATCGCCTGGGGACCGGACCGCACCTCGGCGGCGCGCATGCTCGCCGGGGCACTCGCCTCGGCGCGCGTCCACGGTCCCGTGACCAACCGCGACCTGCTGGTGGCCGTGTTGCGGCACCCCGACTTCCTGTCCGGTGACACCCACACGGACTTCCTCACCCGGCACGCCGACCGGGTGCTCACGGCGGGCCCCGACGGGACCGTCGTGCGACTGTCGGCGCTGGCCGCCGCGCTGGCGGACGCGGCACACAACCGATCGTGCGCGCCGGTGCTCGGGTCACTGCCCGCGGGATGGCGCAACGTGCCGTCGGCCCCGCAGACGAAGACGTACCGGCACGGTGAGCTCGATCTCGTGGTCCGCTACCGAGCCACCCGCACCGGACCGGTGTCGGAGGACCATCCCGAGGTCACCGTGGTGTCCGTGACCCCGGAGCAGGTGGTGCTGGAGTGCGACGGCGTACGGCGGCCGTTCCACGTCAGCCGGTACCCCGGGCTGGTGGCCGTCGACTCCCCGCTGGGCGCGGTGAGCCTCGCTCCCGTGCCGCGTTTCACCGACCCAAGCGCCGAACTCGCCGAAGGATCGCTCGTGGCTCCCATGCCGGGCACGGTGGCCCGGGTGGTCGTGTCCGCCGGCGACGAGGTCCGGGCGGGACAGCCGTTGCTGTGGCTGGAGGCGATGAAGATGGAACACCGCGTCGCGGCACCCACCGACGGCGTGGTCACCGAACTCGCCGTGGCCGAGGGCGCCCAGGTGGAGCAGGGCGCGGTCCTGGCCGTCGTCACTCCTCGGGAGTCCACCGACGTCGAGGCAAAGGAGGAGCCAGCGTGACCTTCACCGAATCCGCCGAACGACTGGCGTTGCGCGAGGCCGTGGCCGAACTCGCCGCGAAGTACGGCCACGAGTACTACCTGGAGAAGGCCCGTGGGGGCGGACACACCAGCGAACTCTGGGACGAGGCGGGCAGGCTCGGCTACCTCGGCGTGTCGGTGCCCGAGGCCTACGGCGGCGGAGGCGCGGGCATCGGCGAGTTGGCGGCCGTGTGCGAGGAGTTCTGCGCGGCGGGCACCCCGATGCTGCTCATGGTGGTCTCGCCCGCGATCTGCGCCACGGTGCTCGCGCGTTTCGGCACCGACGAGCAAAAGGCACGCTGGCTTCCCGGATTCGCCACGGGACAAGTGCGGATGTCCTTCGCCATCACCGAACCCGACGCCGGGTCGAACTCCCACCGCATCACCACCACGGCCCGCCGCGACGGCGGCGACTGGATCGTGAACGGCCGCAAGGTGTTCATCTCCGGAGTGGACGAAGCGGACGCGGTGCTCGTGGTGGGCCGCACGTCCGACGCCCGCACGGGCAAGCTCAGGCCGGCGCTGTTCATCGTGCCCACCGACACACCGGGCTTCGAGTACCGGGCCATTCCGATGGACCTGGTCTCGCCCGACAAACAGTTCGAGCTGGTCCTCGACGACGTCCGACTGCCCGGCGACGCGCTGGTGGGGCACCCGGACGCGGCGATCGCGCAACTGTTCGCGGGACTCAACCCGGAACGCATCATGAGCGCGGCGTTCTCCGTCGGCATCGCGCGTTACGCCTTGGACAAGGCGGTGAACTACGCCAAGCAGCGCAGCGTTTTCGACGCACCCATCGGTTCGCACCAGGGGATCGCCCATCCGCTGGCCGAGGTGAAGATCGAGCTGGAACTGGCGAGGCTCATGACCCAGAAGGCCGCCGCCGTCTACGACTCGGGTGACGACGTCGCGGCGGGCGAGGCCGCCAACATGGCCAAGTACGCCGGGGCCGAGGTGGCGGTGCGGGCCGTGGACCGCGCCGTGCAGGTGCACGGCGGCAACGGACTGGCCTCGGAGTACGGTCTGGGGACGATGCTGGCCGCGGTGCGGGTTGGCAGGATCGCCCCCGTGAGCCGGGAAATGATCCTGAACTACGTGGCCCAGCACACTCTGGGACTTCCCAAGTCCTACTGACTTGGGGGACGAGCAAGGAGTTGTCCGTGAGCGACCTGTCAGGAAAGACGATCATCATGTCCGGCGGCAGCCGGGGCATCGGCGAGGCCATCGCCGTGCGGGCGGCGCGGGACGGCGCCAACGTGGCGTTGCTGGCCAAGACCGCCGAGCCGCATCCCAAGCTGCCCGGCACGATCCACACGGCCGCGAAGGCCATCGAGGAGGCGGGCGGCAACGCGCTGCCGATCGTGGGGGACATCCGCGACGACGAGACCGTGGTGCGGGCGGTCGAGCAGACCGTGGAGCAGTTCGGCGGTCTGGACATCGTGGTGAACAACGCGAGCGCCATCGACCTCACGCCGTCCGAGACCATCCCGATGAAGCGCTACGACCTGATGCAGGACATCAACGCGCGTGGGTCGTTCCTGTTGTCCCGCACGGCCATCCCGCACCTGCGGCGTTCGGACAACCCGCACATCCTGACGCTGTCGCCGCCGATCCGGCTGGAGGAGAAGTGGTTCACGGGAGGCCACCTCGCCTACAGCATCGCCAAGTACTCGATGAGCCTGGTCACCGTGGGACTCGCCGCGGAGCTGAAGGCCGACGGGGTGGCCGTGAACTCGTTGTGGCCGCGCACCACCATCGACACCGCGGCCATCCGCAACGTGGTCGGCGCGGAGCTGACGAGCCGGTCGCGCACGCCGGAGATCATGGCCGACGCGGCGTACGCGGTGCTCACCAAGCCGAGCCGGGAGATCACGGGGCAGTTCCTCATCGACGACGAGGTGCTGGCCGCCGAGGGGGTCACGGACTTCTCCCGTTACCGGCTCGCCGAGCGCGAGGAGGACCTGCAACTCGACTTCTGGGTCGAGCCCGCCGAAGGCACCAATGGCGCGTGAACCGCAGCAGGAGCGCAGCCGGACGACCCGCCGCCGGTTGATCGACGCCACCGTGGAGTGCCTGGCCGAACGCGGCTGGGCCGGGACCACGGTGGGCGTCGTCGCCGAACGAGCGGGGGTGTCGCGGGGCGCGGCCCAGCACCACTTCCCGACGCGGGAGGACCTCGTGGTGGCCACCGTCGAGTTCCTCGCCGAGGAACAGATCACCGAGGTCCGGCGGCGAGCCGAGACGCTGCCGCCGGGCCGCGGCCGGGCCGAGCCGGTGGCCCGCATGCTGCTGAACCTCTACACCGGAGTGAAGTTCCGCGCCGCACTGCATTTGTGGGTGGCGGCGTCCACCGACGAGGCGTTGCGGGCCGTGCTGGCGCCGTTGGAGGCGAAGGTGGGACGGGAGTCGCATCGGGTGGCCGTCGAGTTGCTCGGTGCGGATGAGTCCCGGCCGGGTGTGCGGGAGACCGTGCAGGCGACACTCGACCTCGCCCGTGGCCTCGGGTTGGCGGACCTGCTCAGTGACGACTCGAAACGTAGGCAGCGTTTGGTGCGTCAGTGGGCGAAGGTGCTCGAACCCATCGTGGGGGAGGCGGCCGATCGCGCTTCCGCGTCCTGACGCCTCAGGCCGTCCCGTCGGAGAAACTGAAGTACAGCACGGGGCTGTAGAAGGACGCGAAGTGGTTCCGCCAGTTCCGTCGCAGACTCTCCACCCAGGCGTCGTCGCCGCCCGAAAGGGCGGCCTCGGCGCGCCTGGTGGCGGGCTCGATCTCCGTGTCGATCACTTCGCGGATCAGCTTCAGGAAGGCCGACTCCCCCTCCTCCGAGGCGGTGTCGGCCCCTCCTCGGGCCTGCAGGATCTCGCCCGCCTCCAACAGCAGATACCGTTTCCGCTGTTTCCCCAGGTGATCGGTGATCTTCCGGACGAGTTCGTCGAAGTCGTCCCGCTCGGCGACGTCTCCTTTGCCGACCAGGCTCAGCACGGACAGCAGGAGGTCGGCGCCGCCGTCGAAGTCCGCTCCGATGCCGACCGGCGCGGACCAGATCATGGACGGCACCACGCGCGGGTCGCGTCCGGTCAGCAGCAGATGAGCCAGCGGAATGTCCCAGTTGTGCTCGGAAATTCCGAGGACCTTGTCGGGGATCTCGGTGTCCGTCGGGAGCGTGTCAGCGGAGTACAGATAGGACCTCATCGCCATGGGGCGCAGTGTAGGAAGCCCCTACGACGATTTCGGGCACGGCGGCACGAGGCAGCCGGGACACCGGCGGGGCCGACGTCGGCGAACCCGCCGGTGCCCCCTCAGACCGCCACCCGCTCCTCCGACGTCCGGGAGCTGCCGAAGAACCGGCTTTCGGGGCGGGGAAGCCCGTAGTGTCCCCGCAGAGTACGGGCCGTGTACTCCCGTCGGAACAGCCCGCGTCGCTGCAGTTCGGGCACGACCTGCTCGACGAAATCCTCCAGTACCGCGGGCAGGATGGGAGGCATGACGTTGAACCCGTCCGCGGCGCCGTCGCGGAACCAGTCCTCGACGACGTCGGCGATCTGCTCCGGCGTCCCGGCCGTGATGTAGTGACCGCGGCCACCGGCGAGCTTGTGCAGCAGGGCCCGTAGGGTCGGTCGTTCCCGCGCCACCAGGTCGCGGATCAGCTCGGCGCGACTCTGCGCGCCTTGGACGGTGGCGGGATCGGGGAGGTCGTCCGGCGACAACCGCTCGTCGAGGGAGAGGTGGGACAGGTCGGCGCCCCCGAACCGCGCCGACAGGTGAGCGAGGCCGACCTCGGGCACGGTGAGTTCGTTGAGCTCGGTCCACAACCGCTGTGCCTCCGCCTCGGTGGAACCGATCGCGGGACTGAGGCCGGGCAGCACCAGCAGCCGTTCCGGGTCGCGTCCGACGGCTTTCGCGCGTTGCCGGAGATCGGTCCGAAACTGCACGGCGGTGGCTTTCTCCAGGTGTGCGGTGAACACCGCCTCGGCGTAGGTCGCGGCGAACTGCCTGCCCGCCTCCGAGGAGCCCGCCTGCACGAGCACCGGTCGTCCCTGGGGCGACCGGGGAATGTTGAGCGCGCCCTTCACGTGGTAGTAGTGACCGTCGTGCTCGATCGGGCGCACCCGCTCCAGGTCGACGTAGATACCGGACGCCGGATCGTCCACACGGGCGTCGTCGGCCCAACTGTCCCAGAGCTTGGTCACCACGTCGAGGTATTCGAACGCGCGTCGGTAGCGTTCGTCGTGGTCGATCTGCCCGGTGTCCCCGAAGTTGGCCGCGGCGCCCTTCAGCCAGGACGTGACGATGTTCCAGCCCACCCTGCCATTGCTGATGTGGTCGAGCGAGGCGAACTGCCGGGCCAGGTTGTACGGCTCGGTGTAGGTGCTGGACGCGGTCGCGATCAGGCCGATGTTCTCGGTGGCCCTCGCCAGCGCGGCGAGCGTGGTCAACGGTTCCAGGCCACCTCGGGCCGAGTGTCCGATGTCCTTGCCGACCGTGAGGTGGTCGGCGAAGAAGACGGAGTCGAACTTGCCCTGCTCGGCGAGCACGGCTATCCGCTCGTAGTAGCTGATGTCGGTGAGGGAGGCGGTGGTGCCGCGAGGGTGTCGCCATGCCGCCTCGTGGTGGCCACGGCCGTGGATGAAGACGTTGAGATGCAGTGTTCGAGACATCGGGATTCCTAGTCGTTGTCGGTTGTCGAACTTGCTCGGTCTCCGACGCCGAGCGCCCGGAGAAGTTGTCGTCGTGCCGAGACGAAGGCCGGATGGAGAGGGTCACGGGGACGGTCGAGGTCGACGGGAAGGTCCAGCACCAGCCGTCCCGCTTCCAGGACGACGACGCGGTCGGCCAGTTTCACCGCTTCGTCCACGTCGTGCGTGACGAGGAGCACGGCGGGACGGTGAGCCGTGACGAGGTCCAGCAGGAGCGCGTGCATCCGAATGCGGGTCAACGCGTCGAGAGCACCGAACGGTTCGTCGGCGAGCAGTAGCTGTGGTTCCCGCACCAACGACCTGGCCAACGCGACGCGCTGTTGTTCCCCACCCGAGAGGGCGTTCGGCCAGGCCCGTTCCCGGCCCGCGAGTCCCACGTCGGCGAGAGCGCGTCTGCCTCGGGCCTCGGCGTCGGGGTCCCGGAGTCCGAGCGTCACGTTGTTCAGCACGCGCGTCCACGGCAGCAGCCGGGAGTCCTGGAACAACACGGAGCGGTTGTCCGGCACGGTGATCGTTCCCTCGCCCTCGACGTCGTCGTCGAGAGCCGCGAGGGCCTTCAGTAGCGTGCTCTTGCCCGAGCCGCTACGGCCGATCAGGGCGACGAACTCGCCCGAGTCGATCCGCAGGGTCACGTCGTCGAGGACGACCCGGTCACCGTAACGGCGGGTCAGGCCGTGGGTCCGTACCACGGGGGTGGTCAGGAGCCGATCGTCCGCCGCCACGACAGCACCTTTCGTTCGAGGAACCTCACCGTGAAGTCCGACACCAGCCCGAGGACCGCGTACGTGACGAGGCCGACCACGATGACGTCGGTCTGGCCGTAGTCACGCGCCTTGGTCATCAGGTAGCCGATGCCCTCGGTGGCGTTGATCTGTTCCAGCACGACCAGCGCCGTCCAGCACATGGTCACCGCCAGCCGAAGGCCCGTGAAGAATCCGGGCAGCGCGCCGGGCAACGCCACCAGGCGGACGAACTCGGCGCGCCGCAGCCCGAGGGTGCGCGCGAGTTCGACGTACCTGAGGTCGATGCCGCGCAGTCCGGCGTGCGTGTTGAGGTACACGGGAACGAAGACGCTGCCGACGATCACGGCGACCTTCATCTCCTCGCCGATGCCCAGCCAGAGGATGACCAAGGGGATCAGGGCCAGGGTCGGGATGGCACGTTTGATCTGGACCAGACCGTCGATCGCCGCCTCACCGGCGCGCGTCAGCCCGGAGAGCAGCGCGAGCACCACCCCGAGCACCACGCCGATCACGAGGCCGAGCCCGGCGCGTCGGGCCGACGCCGCCAGGTGGGGGAGCAGGTCCCCGCCCACGAGCATGTCGAACCCGGTGCGTACCGCTACCGAGGGAGCCGCGAGCATTCTGGGCGACAGCCAGCCGACCGTGGCCGCGAATTCCCAGACGGCCAGCAGCACCACCGGGCCGAGCAGCAGCCCGATTGGCTTCAGCGGACGCGGCACGAGAGGGCGTCGCCGGGCGCGGCGAGGTGCCGGGGTCGCTTCGGGGAGGGTCTGTTCGGTCGCGGGACGATCGGTGGTGACCGGAGCGTGGGCTCGTG
Organism: Saccharomonospora glauca K62; assembly: GCF_000243395.2. Lineage (NCBI taxonomy): Bacteria > Bacillati > Actinomycetota > Actinomycetes > Pseudonocardiales > Pseudonocardiaceae > Saccharomonospora > Saccharomonospora glauca. The sequence continues at coordinate 1,868,537 of NZ_CM001484.1, forward strand.
TCATCGGACCGCGACCCTGCTGGCGTCCACCTTCGACACCGCTTCGTCGATCACGGGGTCGAACCGCGTGTCGAACTGGTCCGCGGCGTCGAGCCGCTCCGGAAGATCGCCCGCTTCGTACAGGACGTCGACGGTCTCCTGCTGCGTCGCGATCAAGTCGTCGTCCAGGGGAGGAAACCAGAAATCCCCCTCCGACTCGACGATGGCTCTGCCTTCCTCCGGACTCAACTTCTGGTTGTGGACGTAGTAGGCGTCGATCCAGGCGTCCTCGTTGTCTTTCGACCACTGCGCGGCGACGATCCAGTGCTGCACGAAGTCCCGGATCGCCGCGGCCTTCGCCGGGTCCGCCAGGGCCGAACCCCGCGCGTAGAGGTACTGCAGCCCGCTGGCCACCCCTTCGGTTTCCGAGTCGGGCACCGCGGTGGCCCCGGCGTCGCGGTACTCGGTGAGGTAACGGGTGAAGTGCGGTTCGTTCAGCACCGCGACATCGACCTGGCCGGTCCGGATGGCGTCCGGGAAATCGGCCGCCTTCAACGGGACGAGTTGGACGTCCTCGGTGGTCAGTCCCGCCTTGCGCAGCGCACGTAATACGTAGGGTTGCCGCCCGGTGCCCTCGCCGTAGGTAATTCGCTTTCCCTTGAGATCGGACAACGTCTTCACGCTGACTCCCGGCGCGACCGCCATTCGGTAGTCCGGCAATGACTGTTTTTTCGCCGCGACGATCGGAACCGCTTCCCCGGAGGCCTGGGCCTGAATGGGCGGGGTGTCGCCGACCACGGCGAGATCCACTGCCTCGGCCCGGATCGCTTCGAGAATGGCCGGGCCGCCGAGGAAATTCGCGTACTCCACCGACGCGCTCAGCTTGTCGTGTTCGCCGGACGCGCGCATCAGGGTCTGGAGCGCTTCGTTCTGGTCGGCGACGACGAGGGAGGTGCCGTTCGGCACTTCCGAGGGCAACGGCTCGTCGGTCGGTGGTGCGACGGAGGTGGCCCCCGGAGCCGGCGCGCAACCGCTGAACACCAACCCGGCGACGACGGCGGTTGCGAGCGCGGCGAACGTCGTTGTCGGACGTTGACGTTGGTGCATCGAATTCCTTTCCTGTTCCCGAACCGGCGGGCGGTCCGGCTCACGCGAATTCGATGCTCACGGCTTTTCCCCGGAAGCGGCAAGGAGATTTCACACCCTGGGAACAATTAAGATGAAGCGCTGAAAATAACGCTCCGAAAATAATGGGATGAAAATAATTCGACGATCGGAGGTGAGAGTGGGCGGCGTCGGCCCCACGACACCGGAGCCGACGCCGACTCGGACGCTCACACCGCGTCGATGACGTCCAGCAGCCGCACCACCTCGTCGGTCATCGCGGCGCGGCCCGCGCCGAGGTACTTGCGGGGGTCCACCACCTCGGGTTGCTCGGCGAGGTAGGCGCGTACCGCGTCGGTGAACGCGTGGTTGAGGTGCGTAGCGATGTTGATCTTCGTCATCCCGGTGCGCACCGCCGCGGTCAACGTCTCGTCGGGCACGCCCGACGATCCGTGCAGCACCAGCGGCACGTCCAGGGCCTCCCGCAGTTCGGCGATACGGGCGAGATCCAGACGGGCCGTGCGTTCGGTCATCGCGTGGGAGGAGCCCACGGCCACGGCGAGCGAGTCCACCCCGGTGTCGCGGACGAACGCCACGGCCTCCTTCGGATCGGTTCGCACGCCCGGCGCGTGGACGCCGTCCTTGCCCCCGACCTCGCCGAGTTCGGCCTCCACCGCGACCCCGACGGCATGGGCCTCGGCCACGACCTCGGCCGTGCTCGCGACATTGTCCTCGTAGGGAAGCGCCGAGGCGTCGTACATCACCGACGTGAAACCCAACCGGAGGGCCTCGCGAACGAGTGCCCGGTCGTCGGCGTGATCGAGGTGCGCGACCAGCGGCGCGGACGAGGCCTCGGCGACGGCGATCACCGCCTTCGCCAGCGGCGCCAGCGCGCCGTGGTAGCGCACGGCGTTCTGACTGATCTGGAGCACGATCGTGCGGCCCGCCGCCTCGGCCGCCGCGGCATAGGACTCCGCGTGTTCGAGCTGGATCACGTTGAACGCCGCCAGGCCGCGTCGTTCGGCGTGGGCTCGTCGGAGAGCTTCGTGAGGGGTGACCAGGGGCACGGTTCACTCTCCCGACAGGACGATCGAACGGGTCAGGTTACGGGGTCGGTCGGGATCGAGTCCCTTCGCCAGCGCGTACTCCACGGCGAACCGTTGACACCGCACGAGAGTGAGCTGCGGGTCCTCGTCGAACCACAGCGCCAGCGCCCCCGTGGCCTCCACCTCGGCCACGAGGCCGGCGGGTCGTTCGCCGAGGAACACCACGGCCGAGTTCGCGTCGGAGATGGCCTTCGGGCCGTGGCGGTAGTCCATCGCGGGGTACGACTCGGCCCAGGCGATGGCCGCCTCCCGCGTCTTGAGCGCGGCCTCGTGGGCGAGCCCGACGCTCCAGCCCCGGCCGAGGAACGTGAACTGGGTGCGGTCCAGAAGTGACTGCGGCACGGGCCAACGCACCACCTCCTCCGCGGCGGTCGCCAACGCCTCGACGTCGTCGGAGAGCCCGGCACGCAGCAGCGACAGCGTCGAGGTCGCGAAGCGGGTCTGCACCACCGAGCGTTCGTCGGCGAACGGCAGGACCACGACCTCGTCGGCGGCGTCCCGGCCGGGGGAGTCGGGGTCGCCGATCACGGCGAGCGTGCGTACCCGGCCCCGCAGGGCGGCCAGCAGGTCCAGCACCTCCGTGGTGGTGCCCGAGCGGGAGATGGCCACCACGAGGTCGTAGTCACGGCCGGCCGGGAACTCGCTCGCCGCGAAGGCGTCGGTGACGCCGTGTCCGAGGCTTTCGCGACGCGCGGCGTACGCCTGGGCGATGAACCAGCTCGTCCCGCACCCGACGACGGCCACGCGCGAACCGCGCGCGGGCAGCGGCGACGAGGCGGCGAGCGCCGCGGCCCGGCGCCAGGTGTGGGGCTGACTGGCGATCTCCTCGGAGACGAGGGGAGTGGTCACTGTGCGCTCCTTTGTCGAAACGACGGGCCCGAGGTGCGAGGGGAGGGCTCGTCGGGTCTTCGTGCCGCGTCCGCGTACGCGGCGACTATCGAGGCGAGGTCGGCCCCGGCGGCCCGCCAGCCGAGAAGCGCCGCGCCCCACGACCCGGCGGAGCCGCCGAGCGCGGCGGGCACGATCCGGGGGGCGGGGTGCACGGTGAGCCGGGCCCGGACCCGCTCCCGCAGCGGCGTGAGGAGGGCGTCCCCGGCGTGGACCAGACCACCGCCGACGACGACGTGCGCGACGCCGGTCACCCGGATCAGGTCGGCGACCAGCGCGGAAAGCACCTCCACGGCGTCGTCCCACACCCGGCGCGCCACCTCGTCGCCGGTGAGGGCGCGTGCAAGGACGCCGCGGGCGCCGTCGACGGTCGCGCCCGAGGCGGCGGTGTAGCGGCGGGCGATCGCGGCGGCCGAGGCGACGGTCTCGGCGCATCCGCGGCCACCGCAGGCACACGGCTCCCCGTCGAGGGCGCCGCCGTGGCCGATCTCGCCCGCGTAGCCGCCCGAACTCACCGGTCGTCCGTCGAGCAGCAGAGCAGCGGCCAGCCCGGTGCCCACCGACACGTACGCCTGGTCGGCCACGCCCCGGCCCGCGCCGAGCTGCCACTCCGCCGCCGCCCCGGTGCGCACGTCGTGGCCGAACCCCACCGGAAGGTCGGTGTGCTCGCGGAGGTGTCGCGCCACGGGTAGGTCGCGCCACCCGAGGTTCTCGGAGTGCACGCACACTCCTCGCCGCTCGTCGACCGTGCCGGGCACCGCCACCCCGACACCCACCGCGGTGTGGCTCGGGGGCACGGCCGCCAGCGCGAGGTCCACGGTCTCCAGCACGACCTCGAAGGCGCGGTCGGGACCGGCCTCCGCGTGTGTGGGGGAGGTGCCCTTCCGGAGCACGCCGGTGTGGTCGGCGACGAGCCATTTGACGAACGTCCCGCCCACGTCGAGGGCGACGACGGCCGAGGTCGGGGTGAGGTCGAGTGTGTCGGACACGGGCACCTACTTGACGCTTCCGGCCGTGAGGCCCGCCACGAGTCGTTTCTCGATCCCGGCGAACAGCAGCACCACCGGCACGATCGCCACGATGGAGACGCCGAAGACGTACTGCCAGGCCGAGTCGTACTGGCCGACGAACTTGGTGAGCGCCACCGACAGCGGTTGGTTCTCCGCCGACGTGAGGATCACCAGCGAGGCGGCGAACTCGTTCCACGCGGCGACGAACGTGAAGATGACGGCCGTGACGATGCCGGGCCACACGAGCGGCAAGGTGACGCGGAAGAACACCGTCCACCGGCTCGCGCCGTCGAGCTGTGCGGCCTCGTCGAGTTCCTTCGGGAGCGAGGCGAAGAACGAGTGCATGATCCAGGTGGCGAACGACATGTTGAACGCCGCGTTGACGAGGATCATCGCGAGCCACGTGTCCTGGAGGTCCCACGCCAGCATCTGGCGGAACAGACCGGCCACCAGCACGGCCGGTTGCAGCATCTGGGTGATCAGCACGCAGAACAGGAACGCCAGCCTGCCGGGAAAGCGGAACCGCGCCGTGTAGTACGCGGCGGGCGTGGCCACCGCCAGCGTCAGCAGCGTGGCGCAGCCCGCGATGACGAGCGTGGAGACCAGGTTGTCGGGCAACGGCGTCTCCGGGGTGGACCACATGGAGACGTAGTTGTCCGGGTGCCACTCCTGTGGCAGGTACGTCGGGGGGATGCGCAGGATCTCGGGCCGCGACTTGAACGACCCGAGAAGCATCACCAGGTAGGGCAGCAGGAAGATCAGGGCGACGACGGCGCCCGCGACCACCCGCAACGGAATCGAGCCGCGCTCTCCGGGGGCTTCCCGGACTCGTCGCGCGCGTCGCCGGGGAGCCGGGGCCTCCGGTGCCGGGGCCGGGGCGGGGGTGTCGGCAACAGTACTCATTCGTCGATCGCCTTCAGTGGTTTCACGATCCCCACGTACACCGCGATCACCGCGATCACGATGACGAGGTTGATCACCGCGAGCGCCGAGGCCATGCCGGAGTCACGCATGTCCTGGAGGATCTTGAACATGAGGGTGGTGGTCGTGTCGGCGTCGTAGCCCGGAAGCCCGCCGGTGACGACGGAGAGAATCGGGAAGTTGTTGTAGACGTTGATGATGTTGATGATTGTGGCCACGGCGAGCGCGGGCCGCAGGTGCGGCAGCACGATCCGGAAGTACGTCACCCGTGGGGACGCGCCGTCGATCCGCGCCGCCTCCAGCAACTCCGGACTCACCGACTGCAGTCCCGCCAGCAACGTGTAGGTCGTGAAGGGCAGCGACACGAAGATCGCGATGCCGATGGCGACCAGGAACGCCGACGGCATGGACTTGGTGAACCCGAAGTCCGGTGAGTCGATGAGTCCGATGTCGTGGAGGAACTGCTGCACGATGCCGTAGCCGGGTTCGAGCCCGTAGTAGATGACCGTCGTCGTCATCACCACCGAGGCCGCCCACGGCACGATCACCGCCAGCCGCACGAACTGCCGTCCCGGAAACGCTTTGTTGAGCAGGTTCGCCAGGGCCAGCGAGATCACGATGGTGACCACGACCACGACCGACACCCACACCACCGTGCGCAGCAGGACACCGGGGAGGGCGGGCAGGTCGAACAACGCCGCGTAGTTGTCGAACCCCGCACTGCCCCGGTCCTTGCCCGTCTGCGAGATCTCCCGCGTGGAGTTGATGATCATCAGTATTGCCGGGTAGAGAACGATCCCGGCGATGAGCAGCAGGCTGGGGCCGATCCACGGCAGGGCTTTGAGCAGATCGCGGGCCGATCCGCCGCGGCGTGCGGTGTCGACTGGTGTGCGTGGCATGGCTGTTCCCTTTTCGCGGCCTCGCCGGGCGCGGCCGGTGTCCTTTTCGAACCGCGCCCGGCCCTCACCCCTCAGGCGTTGTCGATCTCGGCCTGAATTCCGGCCAGGACTTCCTTCGGGTCCTTGCCCGTCGCGATGAGCCCGATCTGCGACTGCATCGCCGCCTGCGCGGTGGCCCACGCCGGGCTGGTGGACGGATAGAACCGGGCGTGTGGCAACAGGTCGAGGAACGGCTTCATGGCCTCGTTCGTGCTCGCCTCCGCGCCCGACTTGGTGACGGGCAGGAAGCCCTCCGTCTCGACGAACTTCACGTAGTTCTCGGCTCGATAGAAGTAGTCGAGGAAGGCGCCGATCTGCTCGGCCTTGTCCTCGTCGTTGCGGAACGCCATGAGGTGGTCGGCGACGCCGAGCGTCACCTTCTCCCCGTCCTTGGTGGGGATGTCCACGATGGAGTAGTCGAGGTCGGGGTTCTTCTCCTCGATCATGCCCACGATCGGCGGCAGCCCCATCGCCATGCCGAACCGGCCCTGGATGAACTGGTCGAGCATGGGGGTGCGTTGCGTGGCGCCCGCGTCGGGTTGGGTCAGCCCGTCGTCGTGGAGCTTCTTCATGAACCGCGCCGCCTCCAGGTTCTGCGGCGTGTCCACGGTGATCTTCTCGGGTGTGCCGTAACCGCCGCCCGCGCCGAGGAACCAGATGCCCGCCTCGGCTTGCGCCTCCTCCGAACCGAGCGGCAGGCCGTAGCCGTAGGCGTCGGTCTTCTCGGTGACGGCCTTGGCCGCGTCGTACAACTCGTCCCACGTCGTGGGGGGTTCGTCGATGCCCGCCCGCTCCAGCAGGTCGTTGTTGACGAACAGGGCCCTGGCCGAGGCGATCAGCGGGAATCCGTACTGGGTGCCGTCCACGGACGCGTTCTCGCGGAACGAGTCCTGGAAGTCGTCGATGGTCTCCTGCGACAGCACCTCCTCGGCCGAGTACAGCAGGTCGTCCTCGACGTAGCCCGCGAACGTGTCGATGCTGAGGATGTCGGGAGCCTCGTTCGACTGCACCCGCGTGCGGATGACGTCGTTGATGTTCTCCCAGGACTGCATCTCCAACTTCACGGTCACGCCGGGGTGATCCTTCTCGAACCCCGCGATCACCTCCTCCCAGAGGCGCTTGGTGTTGTCCGAGTAGGACGCCGCGAGCATGGTCAACTCGACGGTGCCGTCCTCCGCCGAATCTCCGCCCGAGCACGCGGCGAGCGTCATGGCCGTCGCCGCGACCAAGGCCGTGGCGCGCATCCGTCGGGTCACGGCTGTTTCTCCTTCGTATCGGGGTGATGGGGTGCCTCGCCGGGGCGGAACCCGACGGCGAGGTCGGTGACGTCGTCGTTCGCGGCTCTAGCCGCGGGTCACCTCGGGCATGTCGGTCTCCTCCGAGTCGAGCCCCGGTCGTGCCTCCCGCCAGCGGCCTCGGGTGAAGTCCGGTACCGCCACGGGACGGCTGCCCTTGCGGATTGACTCCGCCGACAAGGGCACCGACGAGCACCACACCGCCGAGTCGTACACGTCGATGTCCGGCACCAGTCCCGCGCGCATCTGCTGCACGATGCGCCACTGCAGGATGTAGTCCATGCCGCCGTGCCCGCCGTTGTTCTCGGCGTCGTCGCCGACCTTGCGCCACAGCCAGTGGTCGTAGCGGTCGAGGTACGGCTGGGCGTCGGCCCACTCGTGGCCACTGTGGTCCGGCTCGACGTAGATGCGGGTGGGGTAGTCCTCGAACAGGCCCCGTGTCCCCGCGATGCTGTTGATCCGGCTGTAGGGACGCGGCGAGCTGACGTCGTGCTCCGCCCTGACCAGACGGCCCTTGTCGGTCCGCAGTAGGATCGTCGTCCGGTCGCCTTTGACGTAGGTCTCCGTCCACGAGGGATGGTCGGGCGGCATGAAGCGCTCGCGGTAGTCGGCCAGTCCCAGCGCGACGGAGCTCATCGCGGTGAGATAGGTGAACCGGTCACCGCGGTTGATGTCCATGCACGCGGAGATCGGGCCGAGTCCGTGCATGGAGTAGAAACTCGCGTCCATCCTGGTGTGCCAGGCCCGGCGCCAGTCGTCGGGTTCGTAGTAGCCGCTGAAGAGCAGGTCGCGCAGGTCGTGCAGGTATCCGCCGTGGCCGTTGGTGAGTTCGCCGAACAGCCCGTCGTGGGCCATGCGCAGGATCGCTAGCTCGTTGCGGCCGTAGCAGCAGTTCTCCATCAGGAAGACGTGTCTGCGGAACCGCTCGGAGGCGTCGACGAGCTGCCACAGCTCCTTCAGCTCGGTCGCGATCGGGAGCTCGATGCCGACGTGCTTGCCGCCCTCGACCGCGGCCAGGCCCTGGCGGAAGTGCCAGTCCCAGGGGGTCGCGACGTAGACGAGGTCGACCTCGTCGGACGCGCACAGCTCCTCGTAGGCGCGATCGCCACCGGTGTACACGGTCGGCCGCGCCCCGGTCTCCGCCTGCACGGTGTCGGCCGCCCGGTTCGCGCGGTCGGGCAGCGTGTCGCACACCGCCGTGACGACGGCGCCGGGTACGGCGACCCATCCGGTCAACATGCCCATGCCGCGGTTGCCCAGGCCGATCAACCCGATGCGCACCTCGTCGTAGCGGTCGAACGGCACGCCGATCATCGAGCGTTGACCCGCCGCGCGGGCCGGTGCGACGGCGGTGCTCGTCTCGGCGTTCGCGGGCAGCGCGCCGCTTGCGGCGAGTGCTCCCGCTGCCCCCGCTGCCAATCCCATGCTCTGCAGGAACGAACGTCGACTCGGTCTGGCTTCCACCATGACTTCTCCCTGTCGGCCTCGACGTGGTCGGCATCGGTGCGAACCCCGGTGGCACCGGGTGCGGGAACCGCGGGATGCCGGCTGCTCCATTGCGTGGCGGCAATCTTTGCCCCGCCGTCAACAAGATGTCAAGAGTTGATCGAATCGAGCATGTTTCAATCAAAATCAATCAAGAACGCGGCGTGTCCGCAGCTGGCGTCCGCGTGTCCGCAGGTGCCGTACGGCGAGTGGAGTATTCGGCTCCGGCGAGCGGGTCAGTGCGCGCCGGACGACACCGGGACGCGATCCCGTGTGCGCCGGTACAACTCCAGGTCCACCTCGCCCGCCACCGGCCGGGCCACGGCCGCCGCGGACAACGCCACGGCGTCGGCGAGGTGGGTCGCGACGAGCTCGGGGACCGGACGCCGTGAGCGGTGCAACGCGCGCGCCAGCGCGGCGACGGCGGCGTCCCCGGCGCCGGTGGGATTGCCGGAGACGACCGAGTCCGGCCGGGCCGTCCACATCCGGTGTGGACCGCCTGGGTCCGCGGCCACGGCGAGCATTCCCACCTCGCCTCGTGACACCACCACGCAGCCGGCTCCGTCGGAGAGCAGGACGCGGGCACCCGCGACCACGTCGTCGAGCCCCGTGGCGGCGCGCAATTCGTGGTGGTTCGGTTTGACGAGCGTGGCGCCCGCGCGGGCGGCGGCGCGCAGGAGCGGGCCCGAGGTGTCGACGACGACGCGCGCGCCGCGTCCCGTCGCCGTCCCGACGAGCGCGGCCACCGTCGCGTCGGTGGTGCCGGGCGGCATCGAACCCGACACCACCACGACGTCCCCGGTGTCCACCAGTTCGGTGACCAAGGCGCGCAGCCGGGACCACGCCTGTTCGGGCACCGAGGCACCGGGTTCGTTGAACAGGGTCGTCCCCGACGGTGCGACGACGGCGGTCGTGCGCCGGGTGGAAGCCGGGACCGGAATCCAGCGTTGCTCGACGCCGGTGAGGAGCTCGCGCAACCGTTCGCCCGTCTCGCCGCCGAGGAACCCCGTGCACGTCACCGACTCGCCGAGCTGGTGGAGCACTCGGGCCACGTTGACGCCCTTGCCGCCCGCCGTCTCGGAGACCGTCTCGACCCGATTCACGTCTCCCCAGCGCACGTGCCGAAGGTGGTAGGTGACGTCGAGGGCGGGGTTGGGCGTGATCGTGAGGATCATGGATGCTCGCTTCCCGCTGCCGGACGCGACGGCAGCCCGAAGTGCCGTGTGCCGAAATGCTTACTGCTGCTCGTTTCCCAGGAGTTCCAATCACTTTCCATCACGAGCGCAGTACGATGAGGACAATAGCACCGGATGTCGTCGCCGGGGCCTGACAAAGGAAAGAGAAAGTGTCGATGAAGCGCCATGAAAGGCTAGCGGGACTGCTCGAACTCGTCATCGAACGGGAGAGCGTCCATGTCGACGACCTCGTGCGCGAACTCGGTGTCTCGGCGGCCACCGTGAGACGGGACCTCGACGAACTCGCCGAGCAGCAACTCATCACGCGCACGCGGGGCGGCGCCACGACCGCTCCCGGCTCCTCGGACCTGCCCCTGCGCTACAAGACGACGCGTCACCCGGAGGAGAAGATGCGCATCGCGCGGGAGGCGGCGTCGATGGTGGAGGCGAGGCAGGTGGTGGGGCTCAACGGCGGCACCACGACCACCGAGGTGGCGCGTGAGATCGCGTCGCGGCCCGAATTGCGGTCCCCCGCGCCCGGTGACGAGGTCGTCGTCGTCACCAACGCCGTTAACATCGCCAACGAGCTGGCCGTGCGCCCGCATCTGCGGGTGGTTGTCACCGGGGGAGTGGCGCGGGCGCTGAGTTACGAGCTGACCGGCCCTCTCGCCACGCCGATCCTCGAACAGGTCACCCTGGACGTGTTGTTCCTCGGGGTCGACGCGCTCGATGTCGCGCACGGGGCCGCCGCGCACCACGAGGGCGAGGCGGCGGTGAACGGCGCGTTCGTCGCGCGGGCCAACCGTGTCGTGGTGGTGGCGGACTCGGCCAAACTCGGCCGGACGGCCTTCGCCACCATCTGCGACATCGAGGCGGTGGACACGCTGGTCACCGACACCGGGGCCGACCGGGGCCTCGTGAAGGAGCTGCGCCGCAGCGGTGTGGAAGTGATCCGGGTGTGAGCGACTCCGCGGGGCGGGACTGGCGCAAGAGGTGAACGAGCGCTTAGTATGTCGCTGGCCGACGGGAACGAACCCGTCGTGCGGCGGTCCGGGAGGTGTGCGTGCGACGCGGTCAGTTCGACGACCGGGTGGGGTCGGCGCCGAGCATGCGCAACGCGAGTTCGCCGTACTCCCGACCCAGCGTGGTGGGGGACTTGCGAGAGCGGTCCGTGTACCAGCGTGCGACGTCCACGCCGAGCGAGAGCACCGCGCGGGCGGCCGTCATGGGGTCGGACACGGTGAAGTCGCCCGCTTCCACCCCCTCGATCACGAGGTCGTGCACGATGCGCTCAATGTCGCGGCGCAGCTCGGCGACGACGCGGTACTCCTTCTCGGGAAGCGCGCCGAGTTCGTACTGCACCACGCGCGCGATCGTGTGGCGCCGGGCGTGCCAGGCCACGAACCGTTCCACGATCTCCCGCATCGAGTCGACGGGCGTGTCGGCCGACTCGGCGGCGGTCTTGACGAGTTCGAGTGCCTGCTCGTGGCCGCTGCGGCTGATCGCGAACAGCAAAGCGGCCTTCGACGGGAAGTGCACGTACAGCGCGGCCGGACTCATGCCCGCGTTCGTCGCGATGTCGCGGGTGGTGGTGGCGTGGTAGCCGCGCTGGGCGAAGGACTCGACCCCGGCCAGCATGAGGCGGCGGGCCGCGTCCGGTTGGACATCCGGCCACAAGTCGGCCGTCAGCGACATCGTCATGCCCGAAATTGTAAGCGAGTTGTAAGCGAGCGCTTAGCGCGGATTGGAGAACGTCCGTGGGAGAATTGACGGACCGTGTCGCCATTGTGACAGGTGCCAGTCGCGGGATCGGTTTCGGGGTCGCGCAAGCGCTGGTCGCCGCCGGGGCGAAGGTCACCATCACCGCTCGCAAACCGGACCCGCTCGCCGAGGCCGTCGAGAAGCTGGGTGGCGACGCGGTCGCGCTCGGAATCCCCGGCAAGGCCGATGACACCGCTCACCAGGACGAGGTGGTGAAGCGCACCCTGGAGACGTTCGGCCGTGTCGACTTCCTCGTCAACAACACGGGAATCAATCCCGTCTACGGGTCGATCCTCGACGTGGAGCCCTCGGCGGCGGCCAAGATCCTCGGGGTCAACGTACTGGCGCCGCTGGCGTGGACCCGCAAGGTCCGCGACGCCTGGATGGGGGAGCATGGCGGCGCGATCGTCAACGTCGCGTCGATCGCGGGACTGCGCACGTCGCCGGGCATCGGCATGTACGGCGTGAGCAAGGCGGCGCTGATCCGACTCACCACCGAGCTCGCCCAGGAGCTGGCGCCGTCCATCCGGGTCAACGCCGTGGCTCCCGCCGTGGTGAAGACGGCGTTCGCCACGGCGCTCTACGCCGACCGTGAGGAGGAGGTCGCCGCCGCGTACCCGATGAAGCGGCTCGGCGTACCGTCCGATGTGGCCGGTGCCGTGAAGTTCCTGCTGTCGGACGAGGCGGGCTGGATCACCGGTCAGACCCTCGTCGTCGACGGCGGCGTGACACTCGGCGGTGGGCTGTGACGGTGGAACTCGACGGCGCGGGTGCCGTCGTCACCGGCGGGGGCCGCGGCATCGGCGCGGCGCTGGCCGCCCGGTTGGCCGCCGAGGGCGCGCGCGTCGTGGTCGCCGACCTCGACGGCGAGGCCGCCTCGGAGGTCGCCGCCCGGATCGGGGGCACGGCCGTGCCCGGCGACGCCGCGTCGGAGGACGGGGTCCGCGCTCTGGTCGCGGCGGCGCGTGAGGCGCTGGGGGAGATCGACCTGTTCTGCGCCAACGCGGGGATCGCCGTGCCCGGCGGCCCCGAGGCGCCCGAGGAGGACTGGGCGCGGGTGTGGGAGGTCAACGTCATGGCCCATGTCCGCGCCGCGCGCGAGCTGTTGCCGCGCTGGCTGGAACGCGGGCGGGGGCACTTCCTCGCCACCGTGTCGGCCGCGGGGCTGCTCACCAACCTCGGGTCCGCGCCCTACTCCGTGACCAAGCACGCCTCCCTGGGATTCGCCGAGTGGCTCGCCGTGACGTACCGGCATCGCGGTATCCGGGTGCAGGCGATCTGCCCGCAGGGAGTACGCACGGACATGCTCGCCGGCGCCGGATCGATGGGGGCAGCGTTGCTGGAGCCGGGTGCCATCGAACCGGAACAGGTGGCCGACGCCGCCGTGGCCGGACTCCGCGACGGCCGGTTCCTCATCCTCCCGCACCCCGAGGTGGCCGAGTACTACGCGCATCGCGCCACCCGGACCGAACAGTGGCTCGCCGGGATGAACAAGCTCCAGCGCAAACTGGAGGACGCGTCGTGACGGTGGGGCCCGGGGACCGGGCCCCGACCACGGCGGTCAATATGTTCGCCGCGATGAGTTTCTCGTAGTCCGACGTGCAGTGCGGACTGCTGTCGGCAGCCACCCGGCTGTTCGCCGAGCGGGGTTTCGACCGCACGTTGGTGAGCCGGATCGTCGAGGCCGCCGGGGTCGCCGAGGGCGCGATGTACCACTACTTCCGCTCCGAGGACGACCTGTTGTACGAGGTCTACGCGCGGGTGTTGCGCGAGCAGACGCGGCGGATGGAGACATTCGCCGCGAGCGACGAACCGGTGGGCGACCGGTCGCACGCGATCGCCGCCGACGTCGTGGTGAGCACCATCGCCAACCTCGACGACACGACGATCTTCTTCCAGTCCATGCACCGGCTCGCCCCCGCCACACGGGCCGCGGTGCGCAGGCAACGTCGCCGCTACCACGAGCGTTTCCGGGGCTGATCGAGGAAGGGCAGCGCTCCGGCGAGTTCCGTGCGGACAAACCGGCGGAGGTCGTTGTGGACTTCTTCTTCGGCGCGGTGCACCACCTCGGCTTCCGATGCCGGGCGAGTGGTGAGCTGTCGGCCCGTGAGGTCGGTGACCACTTCGCCGACCTGGTGCTCGACTCCCTACGGCCGACCGCTGGGCGACGTCAGCGCCGCAGACTCTCGAACGCCGCTCTGGCGGCGGCGCCGATGGCGAGATCGATGTCGTGGGCGACGATCGCGCGTCGGTGGGAGCGGGTCAGCGCGGCGATGGCGACCCGGTCGCCGGACTCCGACTCGACGACCCCGATCTCGTGTCGCAGGTGCAGGAACGAGCCCGTCTTGCCGCTGACCTTCACCGTGTCGGTTCGCAGGTCGGCTGAGAGCCGGTGGGTAAACACCTGTAGTCCCATCAGCCGTCGTAGCTCCGCGGTGGCCGACGGGTGGGCGAGGCGGTCGAGCCAGATGCGGTGCAACAGCTCGACCAGCGCGGCGGCCGAGGCCACGTTGCCGTGGGCCGGATCGAGCGTGTCGATCGAGTGCTGGCGGGTGGTGTCGTCGCGGATCGCCAGTTCCAACGCGAGATGGAAGTCGTCGCCCGCGACGCCCGCCGCGCAGTCGTACATGCGTTGAAGTCGGTGCCGCACTCGGATGCCGGAGCATCCCCACTCGCGCAGGCGGTCGTCCACTGTCGTCACACCTACCAGGTCGAACAGGGCGTCGCCGCTGGCGTTGTCGCTGACGGACAGGGTCTGGTGGAGCAGGTCGCCGACCGCGAGGGTCGCGGGATGCCGGAACGCCGACACACCGGTGGGGCCGACGCTGCGTCGCGCCGGTTCGATGGTCACGGGCCGAGCGGCGTCCAGGCGGCCGTGCGCGATTTCGTCGAGCACCACCAGGGCGAGCGGGACCTTGACGACCGATGCCAGCGGCACGGGCGTCTCGGCGTCGAACCCCAGCTCCTCTCCGGTGTCGAGGTTGCGGGCCAGCAGGTGTCCGAGCGCGCCGACCTCGCGCCAGTGCTCCGCGATCGACTCGGCCACGCGCAGCAGTTCCGTCGACGTCGCCACGTAGGTGGGTTCGGTACTCATCCTCGCGCCGCCAATGGGTTGTCACGGCGGGAACTTCGACTGTCCGAAGCGGACGCGGCGTCAGGTGGAGTCGCGCCGAGCGCAGCCGCGACCAGGGGAGTGAGCCACGCGAGGTCACCGCGCTCCGTGGTGCGTCGAGGGGAGAACGCCACCTCGTACCCGCGATGCAGGGAAGCATCGGCGAGTGGGCGCCACGACAGTCCGTGCCGACGGGCGAGTTCCGCCGGACACAGCAGCAGCGACGGGCCTGCGAGGGCGTCGGCGACGGCCGCGGACAGCGACGTGGCGGGCACGAGGCGACTCTCGGCCAGCCCGGCGCGGGCGAGGGCCTTGGCGAGCCGGTCGGCGGCGAAGGGCACGTCGTCCTCGGCGGTGACGAGAATCGGCGCGGGTCGGTCCGCGCTTCCCCGCCGGGGCCGCAGGTCCTCCAGGTGCACGGTACGGCCGGGGCCGGGGGAGCCGGTGGCGAGGCCGAGCGGCACGCGCACCGACGCGGTCTCCGGTGCCACGCGGACCACCGCGCAGGTCAGTGACCCGTCGGCGAGGCCGTGTTCGCGGTCCTCGACGGACAACTCGCGCACGGCCACGGTGACGCCACGCTCGGCGCCGGCCCGGATCACGCGGGCGAGCCCCGTCGGGTCCGCGTCGGGTGGGATGCCGAGCGTGTGGGGAGCGGTGGCCAACGCCGTCGCGGCCACCTGTCGCAGGTGCTCGACCCGCCCCAGCACGTCGCGCGCGTGGGGCAGCAGCAACTGCCCGAGATCGGTCGTGGTCACGTGACGGCCGCCGCGGTCGAACAGCGCGCCGCCGAAGTGCTTCTCCAGCGTCTTGATCCGCCGACTCAACACCGGCTGCGCGACGTAGAGCGTGTCGGCGGCGGCGGAGAAACTGCCCTGCTCGGCGATCGCGACGAACGCTTCGAGGTGCGCCAGCAGGTCCACGCCTGCGGTTATATCAGAACGCTATGGCCGTCGCGGACATTGCTCTTGGACATGGGAGGCGTGGCGCTGCTTGGCTCGCCTCGAACCCGTTGCCCGACAAGACGAGGAATGCCGATGAGTGTCACCTTCTCCCGCCGTTCGTTGCTCCGTACCGGGCTGGCGGTCACCGCGGGCCTCGCGACCGTGGGACTCTCAGTGCCCGCAACCGGCTCGGCGACGGTCTCGCGGAGCGTGTCGGCGGAGTTGCGGGCGTTGGAGTCACGACACGCCGCCCGACTCGGCGTGTTCGCGCTCAACGTTCGCTCGGGAGCCGTCGTCTCCTACCGCGCCCACGAGCTGTTCCCGATGTGCTCGACGTTCAAGACCCTCGAAGTCGCGGCCGTGCTCCGCGACCTCGACCACGACGGCACGTATCTCGACCGGTGGGTGCACTACACGGAGGCCGACCTGGTGCCGGGATCGCCGATCACCGAGCAGCACGCCGTGACGGGCATGCGGGTGGAGGACCTGTGTGCCGCGGCCATCCGGCAGAGCGACAACACGGCGGCGAACCTGCTGCTACGGCCGTTGGGGGGACCGAGCGGCATCACGCGCTTCTGCCGCTCGCTCGGTGACTCCGTCACCCGGCTCGACCGGTACGAGCCGGACCTGAGCGACGGTGTCCCCGGAGATCGGCGGGACACCACCACGCCCGCCGCCATCGCCGCCGACTACCGCCGACTGCTGCTCGGGCGTGCGCTCGACGACGCCGACCGGGATCGGTTGGTCACGTGGCTCACCGAGAGCGTCACGAGCGACACGCGGTTCCGCGCCGGACTGCCCTCCCACTGGCGGGTCGCGGACAAGACCGGGTCGGGCGGGTACGGCACGGCCAACGACGTGGGCGTGGCGTGGACGGACGACGGCACCCCGCTGGTGTTGGCCGTGCTGACGACCAAGGAGGTCGAGGACGCCGACTGGGACGACGACCTGGTCGCCGGCACGGCCGAGCTACTGGCGCACACGCTCGTCGGGTAGGTCGGCCCGTGAGCGGCCGGCGGCCTGGATCGCACCCGCACTTCCCCTGCTTCGAAAGCGCGGGTGAGGACGGGGGAGGCAGCGCGAACCGGTGTGAGACGGACGGCTGTGGTCACTCGGGTTTCGCCCCGTTGGAGCGCCTGATCGCACCGCGGGCGGCGTCGGGGACCTCGACGCCGCCCGCTGACGAAACCACTTCCGCGATCACGCCGGGGGGAGGTCGACCACCTCGGCCAGGTGCGCACGATGCCGCCCCGGCGTTCCCAACGCGAGCTCGTCGGCCTTGGCGCGCTTCAGGTACACGTGAGCCGGGTGCTCCCACGTCATACCGATCCCGCCGTGCAGTTGGATCGCCTCCTCGGCGGCGTGCACGGCCGCCGACGCGCAGTAGGACTGCGCCACGGCCACGGCCACCTCGACGTCGGAGCCGGGGTCGAACGCCTCGGACGAGGCGAGCACGTCGGCGGCATAGCGGGCGGAGGCTCGGGCGGCAACGAGCTCCAGCCACACGTCGGCGAGCCGGTGCTTGAGCGCCTGGAACGACCCGACCGGCCTGCCGAACTGGTGGCGCTGCCGCACGTACTCCACGGTCGTGTCCAGACACCACTGCGCCACGCCGAGCTGTTCCGACGCCAGCAGCCCCGCGGACGTCAGCAGGCCCCGTGTCAGCGCGACGGCGGCGTCGGGGCCGCTCACCAAGAGGTGGGCCGGGGCCCGCCGCAGCCGCACGTCACCCACGCGCCGGGTGAGGTCGAACGACACGACGTCGGCGATCTCCACCTCGGCGGCGGAGGCGTCCACCGCGAACAGCGCCGGGCCGTCCGGGCCCGTGGCGGGCACGACGAGGACGTCGGCGACGGAGACGTCGGCCACCGTGGTGACCGTCCCGTCGAGTACTCCCGCGTCCGCCCGGACCGTGGTCGGGAACTCCGCGTGCGGGGTCGTCGACAGCGGCACGGCCAACGCGGCCGTGGTCTCACCCGCCGCGAGTCGGCGCAGCAGCGCGGCCACCGGTTCGGCGTCGACGTCGGCGTTCAACAACACGGACGTCGCCAGGACGGCGCTACCCAGGAACGGCACCGGCGCGACGGCTCGGCCGAGCTCCTCCAGCACGAGTGCGGTCTCGCGGAACGACGCGCCCTGACCCCCGAGCCGCTCCGGCACGGGCAGCCCCACGAGCCCGAGGTCGGTGGACAGCGTCCGCCACAGCGCCGGGTCGTAGGTCGGTTCGCTGTCCGTGCCCGACACGAGCGAGGCGGGCAGCCCGCGGTCGGCCAGCACGTCGCGGACCGTGGCGCGCAGGTCGTCCTCGACGTCGGAGTACAGCAGGTTCGGGGTCATCGGGGCAGGTCCTTCCACGCGACGTCCTTGTCCACCCTGGGGTCGGCGGGCAGCCCGAGCACCCGCTCGGCGATGATGTTGCGCAGAATCTCCGAGGTGCCTCCCTCGATGGAGTTGCCCTTGGCCCGCAGGTACCGGTACCCGGCTTCGCGGCCGGTGAAGTCGACCCGCTCCGGCCTGCGCAGCGACCAGTCGTCGTAGCGCAGACCTTCCTCGCCCAGCAGCTCCAGTTCCAATCCGGACAGTGCCTGCGAAAGCCGGGCGAAGGCGAGTTTCATCGCCGACCCCTCCGGGCCCGGTGCTCCCGCCGCGAGTTGCTGCCGCAGTCGCACACCCGCGAGCCGGAACGCCTCCTGCTCCACCCACAGGCGCAGCAGCCGCTCGTGCAGTTCCGGGGTCCGCAGTTCCGGCCGGTTCCGCCAGGTCTCCACCACCCGGCCCAGCATGCCGCTCTCGCGTGGCGCGGCGTTGCCGCCGATGGCCACGCGCTCGTTCATCAGGGTCGTCTGCGCGACTCGCCAGCCCGCGCCGACCTCGCCCAGCCGGTGGGAGTCGGGGATCCGGACGTCGGTGAGGAACACCTCGTTGAACTCGGCCTCGCCGGTGATCTGCCGCAACGGGCGCACCTCGACCCCCGGCGCCGTCATGTCGCACACGAAGTACGTGATGCCCCGGTGTTTGGGGACGTCCGGGTCGGTCCGGGCGAGCAGGATGGCCCAGCGCGCGTTGTGGGCCGACGACGTCCACACCTTCTGACCGTTCACGACCCAGTCGTCGCCGTCACGGACGGCCCTGGTGGCCAGCGCCGCCAGATCCGAGCCCGCGCCCGGCTCGCTGAACAACTGGCACCAGATCTCCTCGCCGGTCCACAGCGGGCGGAGGAAGCGCCGCTTCTGCTCCTCGGTGCCGACGGCGAGGATCGTGGGCGCGGCCATGCCGAGCCCGATGCCGTTACGGCGGGGATCGTTGTCCGGCGCTCCCGCCTCCGCGAACGCGGCGTCCACCACCGGCTGTGCTTCCCTCGGCAGCCCGAGACCGCCGAGGCCGACGGGGTAGTGCACCCACGCCAACCCGGCGTCGAACCGGGCGCGCAGGAACTCCAGCCGGTCGGTGGTCGCCGGATCGTGCTCGGCGAGGAACGCCGCCACCCGTTCGCGAAGCTCGTACGTGTCCACGACGTCAGCGCTCATCACAGGTACCTCTTCAGCTCACGTCGGGCGAGGGAACGCTTGTGCACCTCGTCGGGGCCGTCGGCCAGGCGGAGCGTGCGCACCGCCGCCCACAGGGAGGCCAGCGGGAAGTCCTGGCTCAACCCACCCGCGCCGTGGAGCTGGATCGCCTTGTCGATGATCCACTCGACGGTACGCGGGGTGGCGATCTTGATGGCTTGGATCTCCGTGTGCGCGCCCTTGTTGCCCACGGTGTCCATGAGCCACGCGGTCCGCAGCACGAGCTGCCGGAGCTGTTCCACCCGGACCCGCGACTCGGCGATCCAGTCCTGCACCACGCCCTGTTCGGCGAGCGGCTTGCCGAACGCCACCCTGGACACCGCGCGGCGACACATCAGCTCGATGGCCCGCTCGGCCATGCCGATGGCCCTCATGCAGTGATGGATGCGGCCGGGACCGAGCCGGGCCTGGGCGATGGCGAATCCGTCGCCCTCACCTCCGATGAGGTTCTCGGCCGGGACCCGAACGTGGTCGAAGACGACCTCGGCGTGGCCGCCCGCCTCCTCGTCGCCGTAGCCGAACACGGTCATCGGACGCTTGACCTCGACCCCCGGAGTGTCGCGCGGAACGAGGATCATGCTCTGCTGCCGGTGCGGCGCCGCGTCCGGGTCGGTCTTGCCCATGACGATGAAGACGCGGCAGAGCGGGTTCATGGCGCCGGAGATGAACCACTTGCGACCGGTGATCACGTACTCGTCGCCGTCGCGTTCGATCCGGGTGCCGATGTTGCGGGCGTCGGAGGACGCGACGTCGGGTTCGGTCATGGCGAACGCCGACCGGATCTCGCCTTCGAGCAGCGGTTCCAGCCACTGCTTTTGCTGCTTGGGCGTGCCGAACTCGGTCAGCAACTCCATGTTGCCCGTGTCCGGTGCCGCGCAGTTGGTGGCGATCGGGGCGAGGTGGGGGCTGCGGCCGGTGATCTCGGCCAGCGGCGCGTACTGGACGTTGGTCAGGCCCGCACCGCGTGCACCGGGCAGGAACAGGTTCCACAACCCGCGACGGCGGGCCTCGGCCTTGAGCTCCTCGATCACCGGAAGTGTCGCCCACGGGTTCTCGGCGGCCTTCGTCTGCTCGGCCAGCACCGGTTCGGCGGGGTAGACGCACTCGTCCATGAACGTGAGCAACCGCTCGCGGTAGCGCTCGGTGGTGGCGTCGTATGCGAAGTCCATTCAGTCCTCCTTCAGCACGGAGTTCCCGCGCGCCACCAGCGGCGCGACGCTCGCTCCGAGGCGGTCGAAGCCCTCACCGACGGTCTTGCCCTGCCGGTAGCGGAAGTAGATGCCCTCCAGGATCACGGCGAGCTTGAAGAACGCGAAGCCGAGATACCAGGCCATCGCCGAGGTGTCCCGCCCGGACGTGGCCGTGTAGCGGGCCACGAGGTCGTCGATGCGAGGGAAACCGGGGGCGGTGGCGACGCTGCTGATCTCGTCCCCCAACGCCTCGCCCTCGGTGTAGGCGACGAGCAGGGCGACGTCGGTGAGCGGATCGCCGAGCGTCGACATCTCCCAGTCCAGCACGGCGGTGATCTCGTCGTCGGCGCCCACCAGGAGGTTGTCGAGCCGGTAGTCACCGTGCACGATCGTGGGTGCCGATGACGTCGGGAGCCGTTTCGACAGCCGCTCCCGCAACGTGTCGATGCCGGGCAGGTCGCGGCTGCGCGAGGCGTCGAGCTGTTTGCCCCACCGGCGCAACTGGCGTTCGAGATAGCCCTCCGGCCTGCCGAACTCGGCGAGCCCCACCGAGGCGTAGTCCACCGCGTGGAGCCGGGCCAGCGTGTCGATCATCGCCTCGGCGATCCGCCGGGTGCGGTCCGGTCCGAGTGCTTCGAGCTGGTCACGGCGTCGGTAGGGCGTGCCCTCGACGTAGTCCATGACGTAGAACGGAGCGCCGAGGACGGACTCGTCGGTACACAGCAGGACGGTGGGCGGTACGGGTACCTCGGTGTCGCCGAGCGCGCTGATGACCGTGTGCTCCCGCGCCATGTCGTGGGCCGTGGGCAGGACGTGGCCCAGGGGAGGGCGGCGGACCACCCACCGGTGGGTGCCGTCGTCGACGACGTAGGTCAGGTTCGACCGGCCGCCCTCCACGAGCTGGGCGCGCAACGGTCCGGTGACCAGACCGGGCCGCTCGGCGTCGAGATGCTCCCGCAGCCGGGCCGGATCGAGTCCGGGTGGGGTCTCCTCGCTCATGTGATCTCCTCGTCGTGGCGGGCACGGCGCCGCGCGCGGCCGGTCCTCCAGGCCGATCGGCACCGTGCCCGCCGGGGCTTCGTGCTCCGGTGTGCCGGGCGAGTTACGGCACCAGCAGCGCGACCGTCTCGGCTACACAGGCCGGCTTCTCGACGTTTTCGATCTCGATGGTCCATCGCACCACCGCCCGGCTGCCCCCGGAGCCGGGCGTGACCGAGAGCAGCTCGGCGTGGGCCCTGATCCGCGAGCCGACCTTCACCGGCTGCGGGAACCGCACCTTGTTGAGGCCGTAGTTGATGCCCATGCTCAGACCCTCGACGCGGTAGATGTCCGCGCCGAGCTTGGGGATCAACGACAGCGTCAGGTAGCCGTGCGCGATCGGCCCTCCGAAGGGCCCCTTGGCCGCCTTGTCGAGATCGACGTGGATCCACTGGTGGTCGCCGGTGGCGTCGGCGAAGAGGTTCACTTGCTCCTGCGTGACCTCGTGCCACGGGCCGGTGCCCAGGGGCTCACCCACCGCGGCGGCGAACGCTTCCAGATCGGGAAAGACGCGGGGACCGGTCATGCCTTCGGCCCGCCCGCCACGTAGATGACCTGGCCGGACACGAAGGACGCGTCGTCGCTGACCAGGAACGACGCCACCCCCGCGATGTCGGACGGCTGGCCCACCCGGCGCACGGGGATCTCCGCCGCGGCCGCCTTCTTGAACTCCTCGAACGACACGCCGAGCCGCTCGGCGGTGGCCGCCGTCATGTCCGTCTCGATGAAGCCCGGCGCGATGGCGTTGACCGTGATGCCGAACTTGCCCAGTTCGATGGCCAGCGTCTTGGTGAAGCCCTGCAGGCCCGCCTTGGCGGCGGAGTAGTTGGCCTGGCCGCGGTTGCCCAGCGCGGACGTGCTGGAGAGGTTGACGATGCGGCCCCAGCCCTGTTCGGTCATGTACTTCTGTGCGGCGCGGCTCATCAGGAACGAGCCCCGCAGGTGCACGTTCATCACCGAGTCCCAGTCGGACTCGGTCATCTTGAACAGCAGGTTGTCCCGCGTGATGCCCGCGTTGTTCACCAACACCGTGGGCGGACCGAGTCGCTCGGCCACCTCCGTCACGGCCGTCTCCACCGACTCGGCGTCGGACACGTCCACACCGATGCCGATCGCCCGGCCACCGTCGGCAGTGATCGCGTCCGCGTTCGCCTTCACGGCGTCGGAGGCCAGGTCCAGCAACGCGACGGCGAACCCGTCGGAGGCGAGCCGCCGGGCGACCGCGGCGCCAATACCGCGTCCTGCGCCCGTCACGATGGCGACGCGGGAGGGGGAGTCGGTCACTGCAATCCTCCTGTTCGGACCCCGAAGCGATGCAACTTCTTCGCTGCGCGGCCCCGTCTCGTCGTTGAGTTGGTAAGCGTGCGCTTAGTACCGTACCAGGGGATCGCCCTTTTCGGGGGTGAGATCGTCCGCGCGCAGTAACCCCGGCGCGAGCGACAGCACGGCCGCGACCTCCGTGCCCGCGAGCAGTCGTTCGACGAGTCCGAGCGGGATCGACCGCCACCACGGCTCACCGCCGGCGAGCATCACCGCGACGGCGGTGAGGATGACCCCGAGCCATGCCCACGACACCAGCGCCAGCAGTCGGGTCACGACGCGCGGCCGGGACGCCGCGCCGAACACCACGTTCGCGGCCGACCAGACGGCGAACGGCAGACACAGGAAGGCCACCACGCTGGCGTAACGGTGGATAGTGCCCGCCACGCTCGGCCCCACCGACCAGTCCGTCTTGGGAAACACCACGACCGCCACGAGTCCGAGCACCCACAGGCCCCCGAACACCGTGCTCGCCGGGACCCGGCGTGCCGGAGCGCGCCCGGCCACGACGACGAACACCCCGGCCGACCCGAGCGCCACCAGTAGCACGGCCGTGTCGAACAGCCACTTGTCCGGACCGTGGGCGTACTCGCTGATCGTGCGTCGTACCGGGTCGATCCCGGCGCTCGACGGCACGAGGTGCAGCAGGCCCATGACGGCGACGCCACCCACCAGCGCCACCACGGAGACCAGAGCCATCACGGAGCTTCGCGCGAATGTGCCGGTGGCACGACGACCGGACGTCATGGGGTCCTCCCGAAGTGAACGGCGGCGTCAGCCTAACGGCGCCGCCGTTGTCTCCGCGTCACGTGCGCGACCGCGACGTCGCGGAAAGACCGACCACCTGACCCAGCACCGTGCGCAGGACGTGCCGGTCGACGCTGACGGGGTCCGCCGCCAGCCAGTCGCCCATCAGCCGCACGAACTGCTCGGGGGTCAGCGGGGGCACGAAGTCGAGATCGTCGAGGTCGTCCTCGGTCAGTTCGTCGGCGGTGAGGTCGCCCTCCCGGCTCGGGTACAGCACGAGCGCACCCCGCACCTCCACGTCGGGCAGCAGGCGGCGGAAGGCCTCCACGCTGGTGGGCAACTGGGTTCCGCCGCCCCGGAACCGGCGTCCGTTCCGGGTCAGCGTGTCGTCCTCGGCGAGACCGTAGTGACCGGGCAGCCACGACTTCGACTCCACGAGGACGAGCCTGCGACCGCACAACACCGCGTGGTCGACGTCGGCGAACACCGAGTCGGGCCAGGACAGACCGTGGAAGATGCGCACGCCGGGCAGGCGGGTGAGGTAGCGCTCGAACACCTCGGCGGTCAGCCGCTGCACCACCTCGTCGTCCTCCGAACCGGGGGAGCCGAACACGACGCGGTCGCCGAACTCGCTGCGGAAGGACTTGAGAGCGCGCAGCGACTCCAGGTGCCGTCGCACGAGCAACACCGTTGTTGCCGACGCCGACACCACGAGCAGCACCCACATCACCATCAGCCACGTCGGGAAGGCGGACGGCGCCAGCAGCGGCAGGGGCAGCACCACGGCCCCGAGCAGCGCGCCTCCCACGGGAGCGTGGCCGGGGGACCCCGGATGGGAGTAGTGCACGCGGGAGACGCCCTCCACGAGGTCCCACCACGGCAGGTCACGGACGTCGATCGTGGGGGCGGAGGGCACGAAGTTCGGGTCCTCGCCGAACCGACGGGGCGCGGCACGGCGGGTCGCGCGCCTCTCCGCGGCCAGCGCCAACGAAGGACGCCTGCCCCGACGGTCGTAGGCGGCGCGCAGCGCCGGGTCGGACAGGGTCTCGTAGGCCTGCCGCAACAGTTGGAACTCTTCGGCCGAGCCCCCCGCGTCCGGGTGGGCCCGGCGGGCGCGGGACCGGTACGCCGACTTGATCTCCGCGGTCGACGCGGCACGCTCGACGCCCAGCACTGCGTAGTAGTCGACCTCGGTCACGTCCACCTCCGCTCGCGGGCGCTCACACTATGGCGTGGCGACCGCTCGACAGTGACAACGACCTGTGGATATGCCGTCACGTACCGTGTGCTATTGGTGGTCTTTTTCGGGGTTTGCGTCCCGTTCTTCACTCCGGCGAGCCGAGTCGGGACTCGAAAGGGTGCCTACGGTTCGTGAGTGTCGGGTCCGAAATCGGGTACTCCCCCGCACAGCCGACGAACCGTGTGGCCCGGCGTCAAGATCCGAGTGGCCCCGTCCGCGTGACGAGCTAAGACCGGCCGGCCACGGAAAGGATGTGAACACCGATGAACATCACGGAATCGTTCAACGACGCGCTTCGGTCGGTCATCACCTTCCTGCCGAAGTTCGCCGCGTTCCTGGTCATCCTGCTCATCGGATGGCTGGTGGCGATAGGGTTACGCAAGCTGGTCAACGTCGTGCTGGAACGTCTGAACTTCGACCGCGCCGTGGAGCGCGGGGGCATCAAGCGGGCGCTGGAGCGGTCGAAGTACGACGCGAGCGGTCTCGTGGCGGCGATCGTGTACTACGCCGTGCTGCTGATCGCGCTGCAGATCGCGTTCGGCGTCTTCGGGCCCAACCCGGTGAGCTCGCTGCTCGCGGCCATCGTCGCGTGGTTGCCCAGGGCCGTCGTCGCCATCGTGATCGTCGTCGTGGCCTCGGCGATCGCCAACGCCGTCAAGGACATCATGGGCGGTGCCCTGGGCGGGCTGAGCTACGGTCGGGCGCTCGCCACGGCCGCGCAGGTGGTCATCATCGGCCTCGGGGTGATCGCCGCGTTGAACCAGATCGGCATCGCCACCGCGGTGACGACCCCGGTGTTGATCGCGGTTCTCGCCACGGTCGGTGCCATCCTCGCCATCGGGGTGGGTGGCGGTCTGATGCGGCCGATGCAGCAGCGATGGGAGCGGTGGCTCAACCGTGCCGAGAACGAGATGCCGAGCGCCAAGGCGCAGGCGGAGGCCTACCAGCGGGGCAGGGAGGACGTCAGCCAGGCCCAGACGGAGCCCCTCCAGACCCCCGAGGAGCAGGAGCGTACCGCGCACCGTCCGACACCCTGAGCCGACAAGACTCGTGGACACGAAAAGACGCCGAGCGCGCGAGCGTCGGCGTCTTTTCGTAGGTTCTCAGGTGAACAGCAGCGGATCGATGTCGGGGACGTCGTCGGCGGAGGTCTCGGCGAGCACGCACACCGCGAGCAGGCGCAGCACGATCCACTCGGTGGTGGCGCACGCGGGGACGGTGGCGTGGGTCTCGGGCGTCCAGCCCGCCTCGGCCGCAGCGTCGAGCGCGCCCTGGGCGTAGGCGGCGAGTTCCACGACCCCCGGCGTGCCCCTTCCGGTCGTCAGGGCGTCGCGCACCGCGGCCGCGTGCTGGTCGAGACCCGCGAGCTGCGCGGGACCGAGAGCCGACGTGCTCAACCCGGCAGCGTGGAGCCGTTCGGCGAGAACACGGAGATCACGCCGGGCATAGTCGGCCTGCCGTGCGCCTGACAACCAACCCATGGCGCGACAGCATAGGAAACGCCTTACTCGTCGCCGAGCAGAGGTCCCAGAGGTCCCAGGTCGATGTTGAGGTCCTCCGGTTCGAGCCCGAAGTGCTCCCGGAGTTCCTCCATACGCTCCTCCAGCTTCATGAGGGTCAGACCAATGCGTTCCACCTGCTCCTCGGTCAGATCACCCGCGTCGACCCGGCGCAGGGCCTGCCGCTCCATGAGCTGACGCAGCAGCTCGATGATGGTCAACACCAGGCCCGCCAGACCCTGTTCGACGGACTCCGGGTCCGAGTCGATGCGCTCGGCGAGCGGATTGCGGTGGCGCGCGTCACCGGTGGGCTCGCTCACGGTCGGCCTCCTCGTTCCAGCGTGCTCACCGACGTGATCAGTGCCCGTAACGACACGTGCACGAGGTCGACGTCGGCGATGGAGATCGTGACCTCCCCCGTGATCACCACACCGCCCGCGAGGACCCGGTCGAGTAGGTCCACCAGGGCGATCCGGCGCTCGGGCGAGGCGACGGGAGCCGAGTCCACCGCGGAGTCGAGGCGGTCTGCGGTGTCGGGAAGGGGGTCGCCGGTCACGGTCACTCCGGCTGACTCACGGCCGCGAACGAGTAGGGCGGCCAGGGACCGGTCAGCTCCACCCGCACCGCCTCGTGCTCGGCGTCGAGGGCCCGGACCAGGTCGGCGAACTCGGTCGCCCGTTCGTCGTCGACCAGATACGCACCGTTGAGCACCATGTGGGCTCGCTCGCCCGACAGCTTCGGGTCCTGCGGCGGATGCCGACGGTACGCCACCGCCGCGCGCGCCAGGCGGGCGTGCAGGTGTTCGGCGTGTTCGGCGGCGATCCGCTCGCCGGTCTCCCTGGCCGACAGGGCCGCCTTGCGGCGGCGCAGGTAGGCAGTGCCCGAGCCGGCGGAGCCGCCCGAGGCGGACGACACGGAGGCCGTAGGTTCGGCCGCCCCGGCGAGCTTCGCGGGATCGGTGTAGACCTTCACACCCCACTCGGTACGACCGGTGAGGGCGTCCAGGGCGGTGGTGAACTCCTGTTCACGCTCCGTCAGAAGGTCGCGCACGCGCTCGTCGTCGAAGCAGACCGTGGCCAGCCTCAGCGGAACCGCGGCCGAGGAGGCGGCGGACACGGCCGCCACGACCGCGTCGTGGGCGCGTGCCGTGGTGGCCAGCCAGTCGAGGTCCTCCAGATTGCGCCGCAGCGCCTCCTCCCCGAACTCGGCGAGGGGCACCGGTCCGACCACCGCCGTCAGCGGTTCCTCCCCGGAGCCTTGCCCACCCATCGCGACGGTGCGCACCTCGGCGTCCGCGACCCCGCGCAGCCCGGCCAGCGGTGCCGGGTCGAGTCCCCGCGCCACCGCGTACAGCCACAGGCCGGTCGCCGTCGGCTCACTCATCACGGCTCTCCGCGACGGGCTCGGCGTCGATCACGTCCTCGGTACGGGGAACCCCCGCCTCCACCTGCGCGGCGGAGGACTTCGCCTCCAACGCCTCGATCCGGCTGCGCAGCTCCCGGTTCTCCCGCTCCAGCGTGCTCCGCTCGTGTCGGTCGTCGCGGCCGGTGAGCCACGGATCGTTCTCCCACCAGTTGATGCCCACCTCCTTGGCGGTCTCCAGCGAGGCGACCACCAGCCGGAGCTTGATCGTGAGCAGCTCGATGTCGAGCAGGTTCACCTGGATGTCGCCCGCGATGACGAGCCCCTGGTCCAGGACCCGTTCGAGGATGTCGCCGAGGTTGGCGGACTGGTGCCCCGCCGAACTCGACGACGTCAGCGCCGAGCCCGGACGTCCGGTCGAGGTCATGTGTTCTCCGTCCTTTTCCCGCTCTCGTCAGTCGGTGCGTCCCCTCGCGTAGCGACGGAGCCTGCGGTAGGACACCAATTCGCCGCCCACGTCCAGTTCGACCTCGTACAACCCGAGGATGTTGGCCGTGGAGGGAACACGGCTCTCTTCCACGACCTCGACCTCCACCACCCAGCCGACGTCGGTGGGGGTGAGGGAGGTGACACCGAGCGGTTGCCGTTTCGTGAGCCGTTCGATGTGGCCCAACGCGAGTTCGGCGGCCTCCTCGGCGCTCGCCTCGTCGAGGTCCTGCTGCACGGCCCTCACCCGCCTTCGGTGGGCGGCTCACCGCCGTCGTGGCCGGTGAGCCTGCCGAGGACCCGGCGCTGGATCAGGGCCTCCTCCTCGGCCGTGATCTCGCCCCTGGCGCGGGCCTGCTCGGCGGCTTCCAACTCACGACGCACTGCCGCCGGGTCGTACAGTTCTCGGTCCACCTGGTCGCGGATCACCTCCGCCAGGGAGACCACTCCACGAACCGGTGCCAGGGGCAGGCCGAGGAGCATAGTCACGAGTCCCACGTCGGGACCTCCTTCCCGTGGTACGGCGGTCGGGTCTTCAGCTGCCCGGCCGTGCCGTACGCACGAAGTCGTAAGCAGCGAGTGGCCCCGACAACCGCAGGTCCACGCGGTCCTCCCACCGCCGCGCCAGCGTGTCGACCGTCCGCTCCAGATCGCCCTGGGCCGCCACCTCGGCCAGGCAGGTGACGTGGACGGCGTCGAGCTCGTGCGTGGCCTCGCGCGGCGCGACGTCGACCCCGAGGTCCTCCAGCGCTTCCACCGCGATCCGGGTGTCGGCCTCCCGCTTGGCGGCGATGGCGTTCGAGATCAACTCCCCGAGGGCGATGCGCTCGTTGCGGGTGGCTTCCCGCGGCGCGTCCCGGATCGCTTCCCGCAACTGCTGGGCCCGCGAGTCCTCGGAGAGGATCTCGTCGAGGACCGCGCGTTCGTCGTAGCGGCCCTTGAGGAGGTACTGCGCCCTGCCCTCCAGTTCGGCCAGAGCGGCGGCGAACTCGTCGTGGTGTTCGGTGAGCAACTCCTCCCGCACCGCGTCTCGGTCGGTGAGGACCGCGCCGAACCTCAGGGGGAGGACGGGGACCTCACTCGCGGACGCGTCCAGGATGCGGGCGTGCGCCATGAGGTCCTCCGGGGTCCCGAGGGGGCGGTCCACGGTGATCTCGCTGACCAGGGCCGCGATGTCGCCGTGCCGCACCGTCTCGATCGTGGTCGGGGGCTCGCCGATGCCGGTGACCTCCGAATCCGTCTCCACGTCGGAGGGAACGATGCCGTAGACGTAGATCGCGGTCTCGCGCCCGCCGTCCTCGTCGCGGTGGTCCGTCCGGCGGGTCGCCGCTTCCGTCATCTAGGAGCTCCTTTCCTCGGTCTCGCCGAGGACGTCGCGCAACTTGTTGCCCGCCGCCTCCAGGGCGCCCTTCGTCCGCGACTTCGCGGCGCCGGAGTTCATGTCCTCCATGAGTTCGGGCAGCCCCTTCTTGTCGTCGTCGGCGACCTGGAGCCGGTTCGTCGCCTCCGCGAAGCGCAGGTAGGTGTCCACACTGGCCACCACGATCCGCGCGTCCACGGTGAGCAGCTCGATCCCGACCAACGACACCCGCACGTAGGCGTCGATCACCAAGCCCTTGTCGAGAATCGTGTCGATGACATCGGCCAAGCCGGACGGGGAGGGCCCTCCGCCGCCTCCGGTCGCGGCAACTGCTGTGGTCACGTCTGCCCTTCCTCGTCAGCGCCCGCGAGTCCGTCGGGAGGACCGCTCGCGGCCGGTGTCGTCCTCGGTCTCCTCGTCGTCCTCGTACTCGGAGTCCTCGTCGTCCTCGTCGTAGTCGGCGTCTTCGTCCTCGTCGTCGTAGTCGTCTTCGTAGTCCTCTTCGGACTCGTCGGCTTCCCGGTCGTCGTTGGGCTCCTCGTCGCCTGCGTCCACCACCTCGCCGTCGTGGATCGTGCCGCGCCAACCCTCGACCTCGTCGGGGTGCAGCAGGGTCTGCGTCATCACGTGGCGGCGGAAATGCTTGAGCTCCAACCGGACCCGGCGTCCCTGGGCGCGCCACAGGTTCCCCGTCTGCTCGAAGAACCCCTGGGGGTGGTACTCGAGTACGAGGAGGATGCGGGTGAGGCGAGGCGCCAGCTCGTGGAATGTCACGGCCCCGTCCACGTAGCCCTTCTCACCCTCCGACCGCCACACGATGTGCTGGTCGGGGACCTGGTCGGTGATCGTGGACTTCCACGACCGGTGCGACCAGAGGACCTGCGCTTTCCACATGAGCTTCTCGTCGGATTCCTGCTCGACGTTTTCGACCTTCTTCATGAAGGAGGGGAAGTCGGTGAACCGGGTCCACTGGTCGTAGGCCACGTTCACGGGCACGCCCACGTCGATCGTCTCGACGATGTTGGTGAGCTTCAGCCCACCGCCCTTCTTGCCCGAGCCACCGCCGAACGCCTTCTTCACCGTGTCGCCGACCTTGGCGGCGCCCGTGCTGAGTGCCGCGGTGACGGGGCTTTTGCCCTCGGCCAGCTTCTTGGCCCCGGTCAGAGCCGTCATCAGTCCGCCGTCGCCCTTGCCCTCGGCGTAGTCGGTGAGCCGTTGAGCCGACTGACCCACCTTGTCCACCACCGACGAGACCGCCTTGTTGGCGACGGCGCCCACGAGCGCGTTGAGCGCGCCGGAGAGTTCACCGCCCCCGGCGGCGTCGGTGACCTTCTCGGTGGTCTTGCCGACGGCGTCCTTCGCCTTGCCGCCGGCCGCGCGTGCTGCCTTGGTCATCGCTCACCTCCCGCTCCGGCGAACGGGGGAACGTCCCGCCGACGTCCGGGCGCGGGTGCGCGGCCGATCGGGGGAATCCTCGCTGTCGCCGTCGTCCGGGGTGTTCTCGGTCGAGTCCGCCGAACTCGGGGAGCGCCTGCGAGCCGGGCGACGGTTCCCCTCCGAGGCCGAGCGGCGACGTCGGGGCGGCGAGCCGCCGTCCTCTTCCGTGGCACCGCGGGACCGCCTACGGACCCCCGGCCTCCGGGGAGGCTCGGGCTCCTCCGGGGGCTCCTCCTCGGGTTCGGAGGCTTCCTCCTCGTCACCGGAGGAGTCCCGGTCCTCGTCACCGGAGCCTTCGGTGATTCTCTGGCTCAATGACTCGATCCGGGAGGTCGCCGCCTTGGTGGCCGCCGCGCGGGCGGCCTCCAACAGCTCACCCCGCACACTGTCGGTGAGTCTGCTCAACTCGGCCGAGTCACCCAGCCGAGAGAGCCCTGCTCGGAGCAGGCCCGTCGGATTCGTACCGTGTTTCCCCGTCGCTCCGGCCGCGGCGATCATCAGGGCGAGGCGCATTTTCTTGGTGCGTCCCAGCAGATACCCCGCGATAACCGCGGCGGCGGTCTGCGCGCCGCGTTTCATCAACGTCTCCTCGGTCCGGAAGTCACGGACGCGAAACAGTTACCCCTTTGGGGTGAAACGGAAACGCCGCGCGCAAGGTCGTCTCGCAGGGAACCGAACGGCATGATGGCTTGCCGGGTCTGGGAGGATGCTGTGATCGTGACGCTCTAGTCTGTCGGGGTGACAGGAAGGGCCACAGGTGAGTGAGGGCGACGAAACACTGATCGCCGGGCGTTACCGGCTGGAACACCAGATCGGCAGCGGCGCGATGGGGGTCGTCTGGCGCGCGGTCGACGTGCGGCTCGACCGGCCGGTGGCCGTGAAGCAGCTACTGCTACCTCCGGGACTCAACGCGACCGAGACGGAGAAGGCACGCCAGCGCGCGTTCCGGGAAGGCCGGATCGCCGCCCGGCTCCAGCACCCCAACGCGATCTCGGTCTACAACGTCGTCGACCACGAGGGCCACCCGGTGCTCGTGATGGAGTACCTTCCGTCGCGAAGCCTGGCCGACCTGCTCGACGAACGTGGCGTGCTGCCACCGACCGAGGTGGCGCGTATCGGCGCGCAAGTCGCGGCGGCGCTCATCAAGGCCCACTCGGCGGGAGTCATCCACCGGGACGTCAAGCCCGGCAACATCCTGATCGCCGACGACGGCACCGCGAAGATCACCGACTTCGGTATCTCCCGCGCCGCGGGCGACATCACCGTGACCAGCACGGGCCTGCTGGCGGGGACGCCCGCGTTCCTGTCGCCCGAGACGGCCCGAGGTGCGGAACCGGGGCCCGCCGCCGACGTCTTCTCCCTGGGCGCCACCCTGTACGCGGCCGTGGAGGGCAGACCGCCGTTCGAGAATCCCGGCAACGAGATCGCGATGCTCCACGTGGTGGCCGCCGGCCAGATCATTCCCCCACGTCAGGCGGGAGTCCTCGACAGCACGCTGCGTGCGATGTTGACCTCGGAACCGCAGACGCGCCCGACGATGGCGCAGGCGGAGGCCGCCTTGCGCGCGGTGGCCGAGGGACGCCCCGACGGGCTCGACGCGCCCACGTTGCCTCCGAGCCCCGTGCGCGGCTCGACGCGCCTGGACCTGCATCCGGCCGCGGACGTCCCGGCGGCGCCCGCCGCACCTCCTCCGCCGCCACCGCAGCAGACCGGCCCCCGCACTCCGACGGCGACGGCGATGCCCGCCGTGCCACCGCAGCGTCCCGACCGGTCGGTACCCGGAGCCCACCCCGTCACCGGCCCCACCCCCGTCCCGGCGGCCGCGCCCACCGGGGCCGAGCAGCAGGGGTGGTCCCGTGCGCGCATCGCGACGACGATCCTCGCCGTTCTCGCCGCGGCGGCCGTGGGAATCCTGGTGGCCGAGCTGATCGTGGGCGGCACCGACGGCTCCGACGAGTCCACGGAGGCCAACGCCCCGGTCACGACCAGCTCGGAAAGCGCGGTCTCCGACTCCGCGCCGCCGCCCAGTGAGCAGATCACCGCCGAGTCCTCCGCGTCGTCCAGCGAGCCGCCTCCACCGCAGCTCTTGAGCCCCGCGGAGTTGGAGCAGGCCGTCACCGACTACTACGCGCTCATGCCCGGCGACGTGGACCAGGGCTGGCAGCTGCTGGGGCCCGGCCTGCGGGCCCAGGGCGAGGAGGCCTACCGCGAGTTCTGGGCCGGGATCGAGTCCGTGAAGATCGTCGGCGGTCCCACGGCGGTGAGCGGGCACGTCGTCGAAGTGGAACTCGAATTCACCACCGCCGAGTCGGTCACCCGTGAAAGACACCAGCTCGGCATGGTGGTGGAGGACGGACGGGCCCTCATCGACACCGACGAGCTTCTCGGCATCACCGACCTCGGGGAGCCCGACGAGGACGACGACGAGGACGACGACTGACCCCGCGAGTCCGGAATCGTCGTTCGCGGGTCGGTCGGCGGCGTCGCCTCGAGGGGGTTCGGCGCGACGCTCACTCGTCGGAGGTGGGCCCTTCTCGACGCTCGGGGCCGCGTCCCTCGCCGAGGTCCTCGGCGTCCAGCGCGTCGAGGGCCGCGGTCACGTCCGCGCACACGGCGTCACCGGCGAGGGGCCGGGGCGGGGTGTGGGAGCGACCCACGGTCACGACACGCACGCCGGGGACGTCGTGAACGGCACCGGCCTCGGCGTCCACCACCACCGCGGCGCGGATCGGGCCCGCGTGCCTGCGCAGCACGTCGAGCACGTCGGAGGGATCACCGTGGACCACGGCGTCGATCGGCCTGCCGAACGCGTCCGCGTCCCCGAGCAGCCGGTCGACCTCGGCCAACGCGCGGTTCACCGCGAACCGGCACCACACGACCTGCCTGCGTTCGGTCAGTCGCCGCCAGGCGGGCGGCACCTCGTCCCGCCCCGAGGGCGGGGCCGGGTCGAACACCACCACTGTCGGGAGGCCCTCGGCGCCGTCCCACACCACCGTGGTCGTCACGCGGTCTCTCCCACCGTCTCGAACGTGTGCTCTTCGAGGGAGTACAGGGCGTACGCCGAGCGGATCACCGGCTGGGCGACGTTGCGCACGCGGACGCCGCCGGGCGTGACCCCGTGTTCACAGCCGGAGTGGGCGTGGCCGTGGATCGCCAGCGTCGCGCCGGCCTCGTCGACCACCTCGCCCAGCTGGTACGCCCCGAGGAACGGGTAGATCTCCAATGGCTCGCCGTGCAGGGTGTCGGGCACGGGGGAGTAGTGCATCAGAGCCACGCGCACCTCGGCGTCGAGTCTCTTCAGCGCCGCACGGAGGGAGTCCGCGACGTCCACTGTGTGCTCGACGAAGGACTTCATCTCCGGCTCCCCGAACGCGCTGGCGCATCGGCCCTCGAAGCCCCCCGCGAAGCCTTTCACCCCCGCGACGCCGATCCGGGTCCCGTCGACGGACAGCACCGTCCCGTCGCCCTCCAGGACTCGGATCCCGGCCTCGCCGTCGAGGATGGCCGTGACCTCGTCGACGGCGTCGCTGTGGTAGTCGTGATTGCCGAGCACCGCCACCACCGGCAGGCCGAGATCGGCGAACTCGTGGGCGACGATGCGCGCCTCCTCGGGCGTGCCGTGCCGGGTGAGATCACCGGCGAGCAACAGCACGTCGGCGCGGTCGGGCAGGTGCTCCAGCGCGGGCCGGAGCCTGCCCCGAGCGTCCTCCCCGAGGTGAACGTCCCCGACCGCCGCGATCCTGATCATCCCAGCACCTCGGCGTCACCCGGTTCCGTCGCCTCCACCACGCGGACGTCGTTGTGCAGGCGCAATTCCGGCGCCCGCTCGTGCAGGACGGCGTCCAGGCGTTCCTTGCACCTCTGCGACGACACCGCGCCGGTGAGGTAGACGTGCTCGCCGCGGACGTCCACCTGGATGCCGAGTTCCGCGGTGCGTTCGTCCTCGGCGAGCGCCCGCCGGAGCCGCGCCGCCGTGTACTCGGGCTGCCGGGGGCCCTCACCGGGTTCGGGACCGGACATGGGGAGCTCCTTTCGCGTGGGCGAGCTCGCGTCCGTTGGTGACGCCGAGCTCGGACAGCAAGGTGAGGAACGCGCGCGCGTACGGCGACGCGCCGGTTCGTCTGGCCACGGCGGCCCAGTCCACCTGTTCGCGAACGGCGCGAGCGATGGGCAGCAGCGGGGTGAAGTCGCAGCGGTGGGCCTCCAGCACCAGCAGCTTGTCGACCATCAGATCGGTCGCCGGAACCACCGGGGCGGTGGTGGCGCCCAGCCGCAGGACCTCGGCGCGGTCGAGCGCCTCCGGCGTCACCGGCCTGCCGTTCGGACGGAAGACCAGGTCCACGAGACAGTTGCCGTCGTAGACCTTGGTCAACCAGTCCTCGGGCGGGTCGACGGCGCGCATCCCGGCCGCGACCAGAACCTTCCTCGCCACGGGGGCGTCCCGCTCGGTGACGAAGACGTCCACGTCGTGGTCCGAGGCGGGCCCGCCGTGCGCGTACACCGCGCATCCTCCGGCCAACGCGAACCGGACACCGTGGGCACGCAGGGTGTTCGACACCCGCATCGCGGTGCGCAGCAACTCCCTGGGTTCGGTGTCCACCGTGCTCGGTTACCCGAGACTCACCGCGGGTATGCCCCCGCGCGAGAAGGTGAGGCCGTGGCCCGGCCCGCCCGGAGCGGAAGTCCTCCGTCCGGCGTGGACAGCCCGTGCGGCGGGACGCGGGGCCGCCGCTCACGAAACCGACCGATCGTCCGTACCGACGTCACCGTCGCCGACCCCACGAGGTGATGCACTCCCGATGACCGACCTCACCGTCGACCTGCCGTCGGCCGATCCCGCCGACGAGCGCAGCATCCGTGTCGAGAATCCGGCCGACGGCAGTCTCGTGGGCCGGGTCCCCATGGCGACGTCGGAGGAGGTGGGTGCCGCCGTCGCCGGGGCCAGGGCCGCCTTGCCGGGCTGGGCCGCGACCCCGGCCGTGTCACGGGCGGAGGCGGTGCGAGCCGCCGCCGACGCGCTCGCCGACCGCGCCGACGAGCTGGCGCGGATCAACGAGGCCGAGACCGGCCGTCCCGCCGCCGAGGCCCGCGAAGGAGTGCTCGCGGGGGTCGCCACCCTGCGCCAGTACGCCGAACTCGGCCCGCTGCACCGCGGGCGCGCGCTGCTGGGACACGAGTCGGCCACCGACCTGATGGTGCCCGAACCTCGTGGCGTGGTCGTGGCGTTGACGCCGTGGAACGACCCCGTCGCCGTCGCCTGCGGATTGGTCGGTGCGGCCCTGGTCACGGGCAACACGGTGGTGGCCAAACCGAGCGAACGCTGCCCGCACACCGGGTTGCTGTTCGGTGAGGTGCTCCGGCCGCACTTCCCCGAGGGCGTGGTGCGGCACCTCGCGGGCGACGGCACCGTCGGCTCGTGGTTGGCCGAGCACCCGGACGTCGACGTCATCGCCCACGTCGGCAGCACCGCCACCGGACGGTCACTGGCCGCCGTGGCGGCCCGCACGGGCGCGAAGGTGCTCCTGGAGAACGGGGGCAACGACCCGCTGATCGTCGATGCCGACGTCGATCCTCAGTGGGCCGCCGAGCAGGCCGCCACGGGCGCGTTCGCGAACAGCGGTCAGATCTGTGTGGCCGTCGAGCGCATCTTCGTGCACCGCCGGATCGCCGAGCCCTTCGTCGACGCGCTCACGGCCGCCGCCGACCGGGCCGGACCGCTGCCCCTCGTGGACCTCCGTCACCGGGCCGCCGTGCACGCGCACGTGACCGACGCCGTGGCGGCGGGAGCCCGGTTGCGGGCCGGGGGCGTGATACCGGACGGGCCCGGTTCCCGTTATCCCGCCACGGTGCTCACCGACTGCGACCCGACGATGCGGGTCATGCGGGAGGAGACGTTCGGCCCGGTGGCACCGGTGTGCGTGGTGGACGACTTCGCCGAAGGACTCGCCCGCGCCCGTGACGACGCCTACGGCCTCGCGGCCACGGTGCTGACCCGGTCCGCGGAACACACCCAACGGGCGTGGCGGGCGCTGCCGGTGGGCACGGTGAAGGTCAACGCCGTGTTCGGGGGCGCGCCCGGTGGCGCCGCGCACCCCCGCCGCGCGAGTGGACACGGCTACGGTTACGGGCCCGAACTGCTCGACGAGCTGACGGCCACCAAAGTCGTGCATATCGAACCCGCTCCGTGAGGACCCGCTCGGTGATCCCGCCGCGGCCGAGGGGGGTCACCGAGCGAACAGCCCCACGAGCGTGCCGGTGGCGAGAACGTGCTCGTCGAGCGCGGCACGCACGTCCTCGGCCGTCGCGCCCTCACCCAGACCGAGCGGGCGGTCCGCGGCGTAGAGGCGGAAGAAGTACCGGTGCGCGGTGTCCCCCACCGGTGGTTGCGGACCTCCCCAGCCCAGATCACCGAAGCTGTTGCGGCCCAGCGCGGCGTTGCTCGGCGCCGCCTCCTCGATACTCGTCACGTCGGGCGGAATCGCCGTGATCACCCAGTGGACGAACACCTCGCCGGGGGCGTCCGGGTCCTCGCACAGCAGCACCAGCTCCTCCGTGCCGTCGGGCACGTGGGTCCACTGCAGCGGCGGTACCTCGTTGCCGCCCTGCCGGGAGTACCGCTCGGGAATCATCGTGCCGTCCTCGAACGCGGGGGAGCGCAACTCCATCCCGTCCGCACGGTCCGCTTCGGCCATGGGGCCTCCTCCTTCGCGGTGGGGTCGTCCCGTTTCGCGTTCCCTCCGCCGCGCCGGACAAACCGTGCCGAAACCCCGTGTCAGCGCACCACGACGACGTGCTCGCCCCTCGGCACCAGCTCACCGATCACGGGCGCACCGGGAACCTCCCCGGCCACCAGCAGACCGCCCGAGGTCTGGGCGTCGGCCAGCAACAGCGCCGTCTCCTCGGACACCGCCGTCAGGTCGGTGTGCGGACGCACCCAGTCGAGGTTGCGCCGAGTCCCGCCCGACACGTAACCCTCGCGGACGGCGACGCGCGCGGCGGGCAGCACCGGTACCGCGGCCGAGTCGACCACCGCGGTCACGCCACTGGCCCTCGCCAGCTTGTACAGGTGACCCAGCAGCCCGAACCCGGTGACGTCGGTGGCGCACCGGTGTCCCGCCGCCACGGCCGCCTTCGCGGCGGTGGCGTTGAGGGTGGTCATCACCTCGACGGCTTCGGGGAACGACTCCCCGGTCGCCTTGTGCCGGGTGTTCAACACGCCCACCCCGAGCGGTTTCGTCAGCGACAACGGCAGTCCGGGCCGCCCGGTGTCGTTGCGCAGCAACGCCTCCGCCGAGGCCAGGCCGGTGACCGCCAACCCGTACTTCGGCTCCGGGTCGTCGACGCTGTGCCCACCGGCGAGATGGCACCCCGCCTCGGCGCAGACCTCCACCCCACCGCGCAACACCTCGGTCGCCAGCTCGAACGGCAGCGTCTCCCTCGGCCAGCACAACAGGTTCAACGCCACCAGCGGGGTCCCGCCCATCGCGTAGACGTCGGACAGCGCGTTGGTCGCGGCGATGCGGCCCCAGTCGTACGGGTCGTCCACCACGGGGGTGAAGAAGTCCGTGGTCGCGATCACCGCACGGTCGCCGTCGAGCCGGACGGCCGCGGCGTCGTCGCCGCCGTCGAGACCGACGAGCAGTTCCCCGGCCGGGGACGCGGGCACGGTGCCGGCGAGACCCCGCACGATGTCCTCCAGCTCGCCGGGCGGAATCTTGCAGGCGCAGCCGCCTCCGTGGGCGTACTGGGTCAGTCGGTGAGCCATGGTCACCATGCTGCTCCCGGTCGCGTCGGGCTGCACGTTGTGAATCTTGCTGGCACGATGTCGTTATGTTCCGGGGAGGCGCTTCCGGCCTGGTGACCGGCACGGTCTTCAAAACCGTTGAACGACGGACACCGTCGTTGGCGGGTTCGATTCCCGTTCGCCTCCGCCAAGACCGGTGCGCGGGAGGAGGTGGAGGTGTCCGACACCGCCGAGTCCGGGCGTTCCGGAACTGACGCCCGCAGGCGCATCCCGCGCACCGACGCGTTGCTCTCCGAACCTCGGCTGGCCAAGGCCGCAGACGAGCTCGGCCGTGGGCTCGTCCGCCGCGCGATCACCACGGCCCAGGAACGCGCACGGGCGGGTGAGATCACCCCGGAGGCGGTCGCCGACGAGGCCGTGGCTCTCCTACCCACCACCGCCTCGTCGCTGCGGGAGGTGCTCAACGCCACCGGCGTGGTGGTCCACACCAACTTGGGGCGGGCCCCGCTGTCGCGAGCGGCGGTGCGAGCGATGCGGGCCGCGGCGGGGAACACGGACGTCGAGTTCGATCTCGCCGAGGGCCGCCGGGCCCGGCGTGGCCGGGGCGCGCTCGCCGCGTTGGCGGAGGCACTGCCCGAGGTGGGTGGCGTCGACGGGGTGCACGTGGTCAACAACAACGCCGCCGCGCTGCTGTTGTGCGCCCTCGTCCTCGCGCCGGGCAAGGAGATCGTGATCAGCCGGGGGGAGCTGGTCGAGATCGGTGACTCCTTCCGCATCCCCGACCTCCTGGCCGCCACGGGGGCGCGCTTGCGGGAGGTCGGTACCACCAACCGGACCCACCCGGCCGACTACGCCGACGCGATCGGCCCGGACACCGGTTTCGTGCTCAAGGTGCACCCGTCGAACTTCCGGGTCAGCGGTTTCACCGCACAGGTCCCGGTGGCCCGGCTGGCGCGGTTCGGCGTGCCCGTGGTGGTCGACATCGGGTCTGGGCTGCTGCGGGCGCATCCCCGGCTTCCCGACGAACCCGACGCCGCGAGCGCGCTGGCCGACGGCGCCGCCGTGGTCACCGCCAGCGCCGACAAACTGCTCGGAGGCCCCCAGGCGGGCCTGATCCTCGGAGACCACGAGCTCGTGCGGCGGCTGCGACGGCACCCGGTCGCTCGCGCGTTGCGGGTGGACAAGTTGACGCTCGCGGCGTTGGAGGCCACCGTGCGCGGTCCCGCGCCACCCGTGCGGCGGTTCCTCGACACCGATCCCGAGACGCTGCGGGCCCGCGCGGAACGGCTCGCCGCCGTGCTCTCCCGCCGGGGCGTGGACGCCGTCGCCGTGTCCACCGTGGCCGCCGTGGGAGGTGGTGGCGCGCCGGGCGTGGAACTGCCCAGCGCCGCGGTGAGCCTGCCCGTCGACTACGCGCGAAGACTGCGCACCTCCGAGCCCGCCGTGGTGGGACGCGTCGAGCGGGACCGCTGCCTGCTCGACCTGTGCGCGATCACCCCCGACGCCGACGACCGTGTGGTGGAGGCCGTCACGCGATGCACGTCGTAGCCACGGCCGGACACGTCGACCACGGTAAGTCCACATTGGTGCGGGCCCTGACCGGGATGGAACCCGATCGGCTGGCCGAGGAGCGCCGCCGCGGACTGACGATCGACCTCGGATTCGTGTGGACCGACATCGCGGGCCGGTCGTTCGCGTTCGTCGATGTTCCGGGCCACCAGCGATTCGTTCCCACCATGCTCGCCGGGGTCGGACCGGTGGCGGCCGTGCTGTTCGTGGTGGCCGCCGACGAGGGATGGGGGGAGCAGTCGAGCGAGCATCTCGCCGCGCTCGACGCGTTCGGCGTGCGACACGGTGTGCTCGCCGTGACCAAGGCCGACCGAGCCGATCCGAGGCCCGTCCTCGCCGCCGCGCTCGACCGCCTCGCCCCCACAAGCCTCGGCCGTGTCCCCGCCGTCGCGGTCAGCGGGCGGACCGGGGAGGGACTGCCGGAGCTGCGGGCCGAACTCGCCGCGCTGGGCGAGCGGCTGCCGTGTCCCGACCGGGACGCCGACGTGCGGTTGTGGATCGACCGGTCGTTCAGCATCCGGGGCGCGGGCACGGTCGTCACCGGCACCTTGGGCGCGGGTACGTTGTCGGTGGGTGACGAGCTCGAACTCGGGCCGGGCGGCCGTTCCTGCACGGTGCGGGGACTGCAGTCGCTCGGGCGTGCCTACGACACCGTGGAGGCGGTCGCCCGTGTCGCGGTGAACGTGAGGGGCGTCGACCACCGTGACATCGAACGAGGTGACGCCCTGCTCACTCCCGGCGCGTGGCGGGCCACGCGCGAGGTCGACGTCCGGCTGCGAGGGGAGAAGGCGGAGAGCCTGCACCGGCACCTGATCGCCCACGTCGGCGCCGCCGCCGTACCCTGCCGGGTCCGCCCCCTGGGCGCCGACCTGGCGCGGCTGTCCCTCGCCGGGGAACTGCCGTTGCGGGCCGGGGACCGGGGGCTGCTGCGCGATCCGGGCGAGCACCGGGTCCCCGCCGGGTTCGACGTCCTGGACCCCCGACCACCGGCGTTACGGCGCAGGGGAGCGGCGCGGGAGCGGGCCGAGGAGCTGGCCGACGGCGATCCCGCCGCCGCGTACGTCCGCCGGCACGGAGTGGTCTCCGCCGCCGAGTTGCACGCGCTCGGCTGGGCCGTGCCGGGCGCTCGGGTGGGTCGATGGGCGGTCGCCGAGGGACTGCCACGGCGACTCGCCGAGCGCGCGGCCGCGTTGCTCGCCGACTGGCGGGAGCGCCATCCGGTGTCGGCCGGCCTCCCCGTCGAGTCGTTGCGCCGCACCCTGGACGTTCCCGACGAGCTGCTCGCCGCCGCCCTCGCCGAGGCCGGGCTGGGCGTGCGCGACGGTGTCGTGACCGATCCCGCGTGGACACCCCGGTTGCCCGACGCCGTGGAGCGGGCCGTGCGCGTCGTCGAGAAAAGACTCGCCCGCGACTCGTTCGCCGCGCCCGAGGCCGGCGACCTCGCCGAGATCGGGCTCGGTCCGAAGCAGCTCGCCGCCGCGGAGCGGG
Source organism: Saccharomonospora glauca K62 (assembly GCF_000243395.2). Taxonomy (NCBI): domain Bacteria; kingdom Bacillati; phylum Actinomycetota; class Actinomycetes; order Pseudonocardiales; family Pseudonocardiaceae; genus Saccharomonospora; species Saccharomonospora glauca. Next base: position 1,910,301 of record NZ_CM001484.1, read on the forward strand.
CGGGCCGGTTGCTGCGCGTCGCCGACGGGGTGGTGCTCGCCCCCGACGCGCTGGACGAAGCCGTGCGGGTGCTGGCCGAGCTGCCCGAACCGTTCACCGTCAGCCAGGCCCGACGAGCCCTCGGCACCACCCGCAGGGTCGCCGTACCGCTGCTCGAACGCCTCGACGCCGAGGGCCGTACCCGGCGCGCGCCGGACGGCACGCGCACGCTGCGGGACCCTCACACGTGATCGCGGGGCACCGAGGTGTGCCAGTTCCGGGAGAACATCCGCTGCGTGCCCTCGTAGGCGTCCAGGCGGGCGTGGACGACGAACTCGGTGGGCGTGCACGTGAGCGTGGTGTGGGTGACCGTGGCGACGTCCCACTCCCCACGAGTGAACCGCATGGTCCAGTCCACACTGCCGCGTGCCGACTCGAAGTCGTCGGCGACCCACTCGTAGCGTTCGTCGGCCCGCCTGCGCACGTCGAGGTCGATGTCGTCGAGCCGGAGCACACCGAGGTCCTTCACGACGTCCAACGCCGACCGGTAGTTCACGAGGTCCCGTGACACGGTCCAGCGCCCGTCGCCGGGACGAAGGCGCTGCGTGGGTGTCGGCGGCGTGCCCTCGGGTTCGTCGAACGGCCCGGGACTCACCTCGTCGTCCCGCACCGGCCGCACCGGGAACGTTACCGAGCTTCGGCCCGGAAACACCGTCAGTCGCACCGGCTCCGGTGGCGGCCAGGCCAACGGCCAGTAGGACGTCGAGACGGCGATGCGCATGCGATGGCCCGCCGGGAACGCCTGCGCCACCCCGTTCAGCGGCACGCTCACGCGGTAACGGCGGTGCGGTTCGAGCGGCTGCGGGCGGTCGTGGCCGTCTCGGTGGGTGAGGTTGAGCAGGCCGTAGCTCACGCGCGTGGCGCGGCCCTCCGGCGAGACGTCCGACAGCCGCACCGTCACCATCGCGTTCGGCCGGTCGGCGCTCAACTCCAGGTGCACCACCGGCGAGCCGAGGATCTCGTGGCGTTCGGTGAGCACGTCGGTGTCGAACACCAGCGACCCGCCGTCCTCCTCCCGTTGGTCGTAGGGCAGGTCGGGCGGGGCGTTGTACGAGCACCACTTCCCCGCGAACTGGCCCACCGACAGCGGCGACTCGATGGTGAGCGGTTCCTCGTCGGCGTCGCCCGGCACGGGCTCTGCGACGAGCCGGTTGCGCAGGAGCGTGAACTCGGTGGGGACGACGTTCGGCGACGGCCACGACGGCTCCCCGATCCAGCGGCCCGGACGCTGCTCGTACGCGGTGGCGGGCTTGGCACTCTCCTGCATCCAGATGCGCAGCATCGGCTCGTCCATCACCCCGGTGTCCACGCCCTTGAGCCAGTGGTCCCACCAGCGCACCAACTCCTGGAGGAAACCGATGGCGGGGCCCGGCCTGCCCAGGTGCGGGTACTTGTGCGACCACGGCCCGATCAGGCCCTTCCGCGGCACGTTCAGGTGGCGCAACAACCGGAAGACGGAGTTCGAGTACCCGTCGGCCCAGCCACTCACGGCCAGCACCGGACACCCCACGGCGGCGTAGTCCTCGCACACCGAACCGTGCCGCCAGTAGTCGTCGCGACGCTGGTGGCGCAGCCACTCCACCAGCCACGGCTCGCAGTGCTCCAGCCGCTCCCGCCACATGTCCCGCCACCGAGGACCCACCACGGCCGGGTCCGGCGGGCACGAGTTGTAGGCGAACATCGTCGAGGCCCACGACAGGTTGTCCGACAACAGACAGCCGCCCATGTAGTGCACGTCGTCGGCGTAACGGTCGTCGGTGGACGACAGGGTCGCGATGGCCTTCAGGCTCGGTGGGCGGCGCGCCGCGATCTGCAGGGCGTTGAACCCACCCCAGGAGATGCCCATCATCGCCGTGGTGCCGTCACACCACGGTTGGTCCGCCAACCACGCCAGCACCTCCTCGCCGTCGGCCAGCTCGCGTTCCAGATACTCGTCGGCGAGGATGCCGTCGCTGTTGCCGCTGCCCCGCAAGTCCACACGCACCCCCGCGTAGCCGTGCCCGGCCAGGTACGGGTGGTGGATCGAGTCGCGCTGCGCCGTCAAGTCGTTCAGGCGGTACGGGATGAACTCCAGGATCGCGGGCACCGGGACGTCGTCGGAGGACACCGGCCGCCACACCCGCGCCGACAGGCGAGTGCCGTCCGACAACGGAATCCACACGTGGTCGTCCCTGCGGACTTCGTGGGGTAGCGAGGTGACGGTGCGCACGGTGGAACCTCCCGCTCAGACGTCGTCGATCTCGAAACGCAACGCGGACACGCAGCGCTCGTACTTGTCGTGCAGTTCTCGCTCGCTGTTCGCGAGGACGTGGATGTCGGCCAACTCGTAGCTGTAGCTGTCGCGCGCGTATTGCTCCGACAGCCGGGCCCCCTTCTCCGTCGTGAGCACGACGCACACGCCCCCGAGATCGCGTTCGACGGCGGCGATCTCGGTGGGGCTCGGCACACGGCGCACGATTCCGTCGGTGAACCTGCGCAGGAACCACTTCGCGGCCACGGCGGCCGGCCCTTCCCGATACGGCATCCGCGGGTCCCGGCCGAGGGCGAGACTCACCATGCAATGCAGGTTTGACACTCCGTCGACCGCCTCGAACAGCCGCGCGTGCGACTGCGACAGCCTCGGGTTGACCTCCAGCACCCACACTCGATTCGTCGCCGTGTCGACGAAGAACTCGATGTCGAAGGTGGTGGACCGCAGTCCCAACCGCACCACGAGGGCCTTCGCGACCTCCGACACCCGGCGCACCGCCTCCTCCGGCAGTGTGGACGGGTACTGATAGCGCAGGAAACTCGACGTGCCGGGATAGCACACCGAGTCGACCACGCCGTACACGTGCGGTTCGTGGTGGTGGCGGTAGCCCTCGACGGTGACCTGCGCCCCGCTCACGGCCTCCTCGGCGAGACAGGCCCGAGCGCCGGCCCTGGCGACTTCCGGAGGCAGCGACACGCGTTCCAACACCGCGTCGAACGGTCCGCCCACCGTGCCGATGCCCGCCCGGATCTCGGTGACGGCCTCGGCGAGCTCGCGGTCGTGGCGGACCCGGTAGGCGAGTTTGGACGACGCCGACTTCACCGGCTTGAGCCATACCGGATAGTCCAGGCCCTCGGGCAGCCGCGGCGGGTCGGCGTGGAGATCCACCAGACCGAAGCGGGGGCACGTGTCGGCCACCCCGGCCTGCTCCAGCCTGCTCCAGTACTTGTGCTCGCACTTCACGATCGACTCCAGGCTGGTGCTGGGCAGCCCGTAGCGCTCGCACAACACCGGCACCAGCGACGTCACCGGGAAGTCCCAGTAGCCGGTGACGGCGTCGATGGGGCCGTCGAAGGAGTCCAGCAGGTGGCGGGCCCGTGCCAGGCAGTGCCGGAAGTCCGTGTAGCCGATGCGCACCTCGTCAACGTCGAGCAGCGCGTGGAATCGGTAGTCCTCCGCTCCGGGGAGTCGGTGCAGCAGCTCGGCGTTGTTCTCGTCGAGCCCCACCACGAAGACGTTCGCGACCACCGGCCACCTCCCGTGGGCAGCGACCCGTTCCGCAGAGGATGACCCACCGACCAACCCCCGAAACCGGTCCCCCTCCCACCGTGTCCGCAGCCTGTGCACTCGTGTCCGCAGTCTGTGAACACGTGTTCGCACTTCGTGTACGGAGAAGTGCGAACACGCGTGCGAGAAGTGCGGACACGCGTGCATAACCTGCGGACACGCCCGGTGCGGAATTGTGCGGGCCTTCCTGCTGTTGATTCCGGATATCGGCCACGACAACAGGGAGAGACAAGTGGCGACAGTCGAACTGACGAGCGAGAACTTCAACGAGATCGTCGGCGCACCGGGAACGGTGTTCGTGGACTTCTGGGCGTCCTGGTGCGGGCCCTGTCGGGCGTTCGCCCCGGTGTTCGAACAGGCTTCGGAGGAGCACCCGGACATCACCTTCGGCAAGGTGGACACCGAAGCGCAGGTGGAACTCGCGCAGGCGTTCGGGATCTCCTCCATCCCCACGCTGCTCGCGGTTCGGGACGGCGTCGTGCTCTACGCCGAGCCGGGCGCACTGCCCGCCCCGGCGCTCGCGGAGCTGATCGAGAAGGTGCAGCAGGTCGACATGGACGAGGTGCGCGCCGAGATCGAACGCGCGAGCTGAGAACGTCGAGGACTCACGATCGGCGGGACCTGCTCTCGGCGATCGTGAGTCCTACACTGGTGGCATGCGTGGACCTCGCCCGGTCACCGAGGTGCCCGACGTCGTAGGCCTCGCCGCCGACGACGCGTGTGACATCGTGCGGCGGGCCGGTCTGAAGCCGGTGCCACCGGACGGTGGCGAGTTGCCGATGTCCGGCATCGTGACGGCGCAACGACCCATCGGAGCCGCCGGGGCGGTGGAAGGCGCCGAGGTGGTGCTGTGGATCCATCCCGGCAAGGAGGCTCCCGTCGGAGCCACGAGCACGGGACCATTGGAGTCCGCCTCGCCCGAGTGAGCGCCCCGAGCTCCGCCTCAGCGCGCGGGCACATGGCGCGCCAGAGCCGTGCCCCACTCCCGAGCCCGCTCGGTCTCCCCGTCGACGAGCGGTCCCAGCGTGTCGACCACCAGGAAGTGCCGGGGAACGGCGAGGAGGTCCACGGGCGCTCCTCTCAGCAACTTGACGATTCCCTTGGCGGCGGAACCGGGCAACCGCGGCCTGGCCACCTTGGTGTCGAACACGGCGAGCCCGATCGGAGCCGGCAGCCGAACTCGGGCCACCCACTCCCGGACGCCCTCCCGACGTGACACCAGTGAGGTGCCGACGGCACGGGCGCGCTGCGCGGCGTCGTCACGCGTCGTGGGGCGGCTCATGCCGAAGGCGTGTGTCGGAGCGCCGATCACCAGCAACTCCACGTCCTCCACCGCATCGGGCGCGTCGCCGACCTCCACGAGCTCGACGTCGCCGTGGCGTCGCAGACCCTCGGCCACCGCCTCGGCGACCGCGCGGGTGTTGCCGAACATGGACTCGTACACCAGTAGTGCCCGCATGCCGTCACGATGACCACGGCGTGCGAGCGGAAACAGAGCCGAAGGACTCCGTGCGGGCGCCTCGGGGCCCCGAGGCGCGGCGGGGAGCCCGGGACGGTGTCGCGGGAGCACACCGCCCGCGGGACGGAACGGCCGGACGCCCGACACGGTTCCCCGCGCGCCGGGTGACGGCGGCGGCCCGCGCACGCTCGCGTTCCCGACATGGCACGCACACGACCACGGTGCCGGTGTCCTCCCCGGTGGCGTCCACCAGCGACGCGACCCTGGCGGTGCGGAATCCGCATTCCCCGCACACGATCGCCGGCGCGTCGCGGTGGAACCGGATACTGCTGTCGCCGGACGCCGAAGATTCAGCCGTCACAGCGCATCGCCCTCCTCACGTTCAGTGAACGGACATGAGCCGGGTACCCACGGCGTCGCGCGTTCACACGAGTTGCACGGGAACGGTCACGCACAGTGACGTCCGGATGCGGACGCGGGGAAGGCGTGGTTCGCTCGATGCAGCGCCATACAAGACCCGAGGGAGTCCGAAATGGAGCCCCGGCATTCGCCGCGAGTTGGGCGAGCGGGAGGTGAAGGCCGTAGCGCCGTGCACCGGTGACCCCACGACACCCCCGACGCAGCGCGGGCATCCTGCTGTACCGCGTTGACGACGACGCGCCCCGCGTTCTGCTCGGCCACATGGGTGGACCTTTCTGGGCGAGGCGGGACGCGGGGGCGTGGACCGTTCCCAAAGGGGAGCACCAACCCGACGAAACGCCCGAAGCCGCCGCGCGTCGGGAGTTCACGGAGGAACTCGGCGTGCCACCGCCGGACGGAGACCTGGTGCCGCTCGGGGAGGTACGCCAAGCCGGCGGAAAGATCGTGACGGCGTTCGCGGCGCACGGTGACCTGGACCCGGCCGCGGTGGTGCCCGGCACCTTCCCGTTGGAGTGGCCGAAGGGGTCGGGAATCGTACGGGAATTTCCCGAACTCGATCACGTCGAGTGGTTCGAGCTCGAACGAGCGAAGGCCAAGATCGTGGCCGCACAGCGAGTGTTCCTCGACCGGCTCGCCCAACACCTTGCTTGAGCGCGTTTCCCCGGATCGAGTGTCCACGATGGTCTGCCCGAAAACGGTGGGTCGAATCTCGGAAGCCCGCACCCCATCTGGATCGATCGGGTGATACGGACCAACGTCCGCGGCGCTGTTTGCCTCCCCCTGCCAGGGGTACGCCAGGCACCATGAGCATGGCGCCGCAGATCCCGCCGGTGGGAATCGATCGAGCCCACGTCGTGGGGGAACCGAATCACCGGATCATGCTTGCCGACGGTACGGCGGTGGGGATTCTCACCTCCTATCCGGTGCGGCCCGACGCGGATCTCCACAGTTTGGCCGAGGCGATCGAATTCCATTGCGCGCAGTGTCACGAACACTGTGAAGCCACCCTCGTCGCCGTCCGAGACGGTTGGCTGCTGTGCCCCGCGTGCTATGCGGCGCTCGACACCGTCGCGCCGTCCTCGGCACCGGACGCGCGGAGCGCGGCATGACCCCGGCGGCACCCGGCATCGGGGTCCTTCGACCCTGCCCTCCGGCGTCCCGGACGAGGCAGTCTGACAGGCGTTCCCCGTCGTGCCGCGGGGCGAGGAACGGCAGGTCCGGTGTCCGCGGCACGGGGCCGGTCCGTCGCGGGGAGTGGACGGACCGGCCCGCCCGCTTCCACACGACGTCAGCGAGGGGCCCGTGCGACAGGTGAGGATGGCGTGGGGGCGTTCGGCCGCGGTGGGTGTCGTCGCCGGCGCGGCCGGAGTCGCCGCCATGACAGTGGCCGAGAAAGTGGAACAACGGATCACCGGACGCCCCGACTCCTTCGTGCCCGCCCGCACGCTCGAACGGTTGCTCGGCCTCGCGGCCGCCCGCGGGCGCCGGGCCCGGCTGCGCAATCTTGCCATGCACCTGGGACAAGGGGCCCTGCTCGGTGTCATGCGCGGGACGATGGCCGGAGCCGGACTGCGTGGTCCGTGGTCGTCCCTGCTGTTCTACGCAGTGCGGTTGACCAACGACCAGACCTTCGAAAACGCCACCGGGGTCGGCGCTCCGCCGTGGACGTGGCCGCGCGACGAACTCGTCGTCGACCTCGTGCACAAGGCGGTCTACGCCTTCGCCACTGGTCTCGTCGCCGACGTTCTCGCCGCTCGGTGGGGGCCGGGGCCGGGCCAGGTCCATGCCCGGCTGCGACCCGGACGACAGCCGGACGTCGGCCCACTGCCACCGGTGTGACCGGGGGCGGCCCGTCCGCTTCAACGCACCGAGAACGGCGTGGGCCTGGGGTCGGCGCTCCAGCGCGCGAGCCGTTCGGCGAGCAGGGCGTAGACCTCCGGGTCCAGGCCCATCCCGGTGTGTGAGCTTGCTACCTCGACGCAGTCGGCGCACGGGTCCTGGCAGAGCGGCCACGGCACCACGGTGTCGTGACGCGAGAACACCGACACGGCCGCGACCGGCCGAGGAAGGGGCGCTCGCAGCAGCGCCCGGTTCGTGCGGTAGCAGTCCCCGTCCAGACAGTCGGCGTCGAGCAGACCGGGCACGCCCCGTGCGGACGCCCGTGCCAGGACACGGGCGAATTCGACCCCGCTGGCGTGGGCCCCGAGGGGGTCGAGCACGGGCGAGGCCAGCATCACCAGTCCCCGGACCAGGTCGGGTCTGCGCACGGCGGCGATCCGGGCGAGCCAACCACCTCGGCTCTGCCCCACGACGATCACCCGGCGCCCGGTGAGCCGGGCCAGGTACTCCAGCCGGCGCTCGATGCGCTCCACCAGCGTGGTCGTGCACCCGAGATTCAGGCCGGTGCGGGTGCCGAGGGGTCGGTACCCCCGGACCGCCAGCCACGAGCGGAGCGGCAGCAGGCTCCAGTCACCGAATCCGAAGCCGGGAACGAGCAGCACTCCTTGCCCGGCCCCGTCGCGAGGTCCACCCACCCGCCACACGGGATGCCGTACGAGCTGCGGGATCATTCGCGCCGTCACGAGCAGGGTTCGTTCCCGAGAGGACCACACACGGGTCCATACCCGCTCACTCCTCACCTACTCGGCGCGAGGATCACCGCAGTCGGAAGCGCAGGGTGGTGACGGGACCCGTGGTGGTGACCGTGGGTGGGCTCAGCGGCACCGGAGCGCCTCTTCGGGTGAACAGCCGTACTCCGTCACCGAGCAGGATCGGGACCACGTGCACCAGCAGCTCGTCGACGAGGTCACGCTCGACGCACTGGCGGGCGACGTCCGCGCCGAGCAGGAGCAGATCGCGGCCACCCGCCGCGCCCAGCGCCGTGTCGACGGCGTCGGCGATGTCGCCGGACAGGAACGTGATCGACGGATCGGGTTCCTGTCCGGGAGGCCGGTGGGTGAGCACGAACTGCGGCCCGTGCCATGCCCCGCCGAACGGTTCCGTGGCCTCCGGCCGCTGCTCGGGTCTTCGGCCGACGTCGTAGGTACGTCGCCCGCACAGGATGGCTCCGGTGCGGGCGATCACCTCGTCCACTTCGGGAATCGGGCCGGGGTGGGCGAACACCCAGTCCATCGCGTCCTCGGGACCGGCGACGAAGCCGTCCACCGAGAGCGTGGTGTGCCAGCGCACGATGCCCATGACGCATTCCTTCGGTCGGCGTGCCGGGACGGACAAACCCGACGGGGCCGAATCTATCGCTTCGGACGGGGTCACGTCGATCGGTCGTGGACGGGGTTCGCGCCGCTGGCCGGCCTCACGCCCTGGATGTCACCCGGCCTCGGGCGTGAGGCCGACGATCAGGAAGTGAGTCGCACACCCGTTTCGGGGTTGAACGTGTGCGCGGCGTCGGGGTAGCGCAGGGTGACGCGAATCGTCTCACCGAACGACGGGGTGTTGTTGGCCTCCGTCCGCACGATGAACCGCTCCTGCTTGCCGCCGAGGTCCACCTGTCCGTACACGTAGGCGTCGGACCCGAGCACCTCCACCAGCTCCACCTTCAACTCCAACGCGGGCTCGTCCGCCGACGCGGTGCGCAGGCCCTCCGGGCGAATTCCCACGGTCACCTCGCGCAGGCCGGAGGCGGCTCCGGACAGGACGTCGCGGGCCACGGGCACCGTGAGACCGTCCAATTTGGCTCCACCGTCGGTGAGCGGCACCGTGGTCAGGTTCATGGCGGGGGAGCCGATGAATCCCGCCACGAAGACGTTCGCGGGCGCGTCGTAGAGCGTCTTCGGGGTGTCGCACTGCTGAAGGACGCCGTTCTTCAGCACCGCCACCCGATGTCCCATCGTCATGGCTTCCACCTGGTCGTGGGTCACGTAGACCGTGGTGGTGCCCAGCCTGCTCTGCAGCGCCGTGATGTTCGCGCGGGTCTCCACCCGGAGCTTGGCATCCAGGTTGGACAGTGGCTCGTCCATGAGGAACACGGCGGGTTCGCGGACGATGGCGCGTCCCATCGCGACTCGCTGACGCTGACCGCCCGACAGCGCCTTCGGCTTGCGGTCGAGGTAGTCGGTGAGGTCCAGCAGCCGTGCCGCTTCGGCGACCCGCTCGGCGATCTCCGCCTTGGGAACTCGCTTGATCTTGAGGGCGAAGCCCATGTTCTCCGCCACCGTCATGTGCGGGTACAGCGCGTAGGACTGGAACACCATCGCGATGTCCCGGTTCTTGGGGGAGACCCCGGTGACGTCCTTGCCGCCGATGGTGATGGAGCCCTCGTCGACATCCTCCAGGCCCGCGAGCATCCGCAGCGCGGTCGACTTACCGGAGCCGGATGGGCCGACGAGTACGAGGAACTCGCCGTCGGCGATGTCGAGGGAGAGCTTGTCCACCGCCCGCACGGGAGGGTTGCCGGCAAAGATGCGGGACGCTTCGACGAAGGAGACCTCGGCCATGCTGAGTCGTTCCTCTCCTGCTGGCGAGCGCGGGCCGCTCGCGATGCGCCACTGTCTACCGCGATTCACTCGATCGTGGCTAGAGTTTGATAGTCCAGTGGACTGACCAATCACGAAGAGGTGAGGGTGTGGACTGGGCCAGACCGGCACGTCAGGTGGGCCAACATGCTCACAACTTGGCGCTCGTCTCGCGGTTGATCGCGAGTCACGGACCGGTGTCCCGCGCCGAGCTGGCCCAGCGGAGCGGCCTGACGAAGACCACCGTGACGCAGTTGACGGGCGAGCTGCTGGACGCCGGACTGGTGCGGGAACTGGGCACGGCACGCCACAGCGGTCCAGGCAGGCCCGCCACCCACCTCGTGATCAACGCGTCCGGCCCGGCGGGGGTCGGGATGCAGATCGAGGCCGACCACGTCGCGGGCTGTCTCGTGGATCTCACCGGCCGGGTACGCGATCGCGCGCTGCGGCGGGTCGACGATCTCCACGGCGACCCGGCTGCGGCGGTGAAGGCCGCCGAGTCGGTTCTGCGCAGGTTGCTGGCGGCGGCCGCCGCGCGCGACACGGTGGTCGCGGGGATCGCGGTCGGGGTTCCCGGCGAGGTCGACGGGGAGGGCCGGGTGCGGTCGGCGGAACTCGGGTGGGACGACGTCCCGCTGGCCCGGCTGCTCCTGCGCCGGCTGGCAGGGCTGAGCGGCGGTCTCATTCCCGTGTCGGTGCACGACGGTTTCCGGCTCGCCGCGCTGGCCGAACGGTGGTTCGGCGGGGCGGCCCCCGCGCGGTCGCTGGTGGTGGTCGGGGGAGAGCTGTCGTTGGGGGTGGGCGTGGTCGACGCGGGCGATCGGTGGGACCACATCCCGGCGGGGCCGTTGGGACACGTGCGGGTGCGGCGAGGCGGGGACCGATGTCGGTGCGGGGCCCGCGGGTGCCTGGACACGGTAGCGGGACCGCGAGCCCTGCTCCGGGCGGTGGTCCCGGACACCCCCGTGGCGTCCCGGCTGTCCGGCGGCGACAACCGGATGCGGGCGTTGGCGCGATCGAAAACCCCGGAGGCGGACGCGGTGCTGCGCCGCGCCGCCTCGGCCCTCGGGGGAGCCCTCGCGGGCCTGCTGGTCGCCCACGGCCCGGCCACGGTGGTGCTCGCCGGGCACCTGGCCCCGCTCGGGGCCCCGTTCGCCGCGCGAGTCGCCGCCGAACTCGGTCGGGGACTGCCCGAGGACGAGCCGCCGGTGTCCGCCTCGTCCCTCGGGGGAGACGCGGTGGCGTTGGCCGCGGCGGGGACCGTGACCCGGCGGCTCGTGGAGGACCCGGCTCGCTGGTTGGCGAGCTGAGCGCGTTCAGGCCGAGGAAGGGCGAGTCAGATCCGGGGCCAGCCGCCGCAGGCAGTCGTGGATCGCGTCGGTGAGGTTCTCGGCCGTCGAGACCCCACTCGCCTCGGTGGCCCTGACCCAAGCGCTGACCGAGTGCTGGGCGAAGGTCTGCACCTCCGTGGAGCTGCGCCACCCAGCGGGGTCCTCGTCGGTGTCGCCGGCGAGGAAACGTTCGAGGCTCGCGATGGCCACGTCCCAGCCGGGACCGTGACGCACGGCGCCGTCACGGGGCACACCGGTGTGAACCAGTTCGAGCACGGTGTCGCCCGCCTCGTCCGCGGCGAGTCGTACGGTGACCACACACGTCTCGCCGCCCCACGTGACGGCGAACAGGTGCGGTGGCACGCATTCCAACACCGTTCCGTCGGCCTGGTCGGCGACGTGGAACGAGCCGCCCGCGCGCAGCTCGCCCGTGACCGGGGCCAGCCATCGGCCGATCCGGTCGGCCTCGGTCACGGCCTGCCACACGGTTTCGGGTGGGTGGGGGAACCGCCGCCGCAGGACGAGCCCGTACTCGCCGGCCGAGGCCTCCTCGGGCCGCGGCGTCGCGGAGCGTTCCGAGGCCGCGGACTCGGAGGTCTCCGTCGCCGTACGTACCTCGCGGTAGGTCGCGGTGAGCCGATCAGCGATGTCGATCATTGGCGTTCCTCCCGGAACCGACCCTCAGCCCGGAGGCCACGTGAGGTTGCGGCCACCCAGCACATGACAGTGGACGTGGAAGACCGTCTGGTTGGCGTCCTTGCCCGTGTTGAACACCAGGCGATAACCGGACGCGTCCACGCCGTCGATCTTGGCGACCTCACCCGCGGCCGCGAGGACCTCTCCCGCGAGCTGCGGGTCGGCGACCGCCATGGCCGCGGCGTCGGTGTGGTGCTCCTTGGGAATCACCAGGACGTGCGTGTCGGCCTGGGGATCGATGTCGCGGAACGCGAGCACCGTGTCGGTCTCGTGCACGATGGTGGCCGGCACGGAACGTTCCACGATCCGGCAGAACAGGCAATCTGTGCTCACGCGCTCACTGTATGCGGCATTGTGCCCGCCCGCGAGGAAGGGGCCGGAAAAATCCCGGCTCACGCGGCGAACGACGCGGAGCCGGGACGAACGCGACCCGTAAGGTCAGTGCGCCTTGCGGTAGGCCTCGGCGACCTCGGAGGGAATGCGGCCGCGATCGGAGATCTCGTAGCCGTTCTTCCGAGCCCACGCGCGAATGGCCTGGTTCTGTTCGCGCTCGGCGGACGAGGAACGCGCGGGCGCCTGGCCGCCCGCCCGACGACGGCTGGAGGTCCGCTTCCGTCCGCCCGACCGGCGAGCGTGCTCGATGTACTGGGCGAGCGCGTCTCGCAGTTCCTCGGCGTTCTCCGCCGACAGGTCGATCTCGTAGGTGACACCGTCGAGGGCGAACTGCACCGTCTCGTCGGCCTCGGACCCGTCGAGGTCGTCCACGAGGGAGACAAGAATCTGCTGCGCCACCAGTTCCTCCTGCTTCGCGCCGGTTCGGCGAATGAATTGAAGTCTGCTGGCCGAGAAGTGTACCCGACGGCGATGGGGGCCAAGCAGGCGCCGTTTGCGGTATCCGGCGAAATGGAAACGGCCCTGTCCGGTTCCGGCATACCGTTCGTCCGGACACCGGGAATGCGCGCCGCAGTTGTGGGGAAGCGAAGCGTATTCGTCCCAGGTCGGAAGTCTTGTGACCACTTCGGTCCCCGCCCGGCGAGCCCCGTCCCGAGCGCGGCGCGCCGGGCGGAGTTTTCCGTGTCATACCGCGGCTTCTGCCGCGAGGGAGGGGCGCTCGCGGGGACGCGACCGCGGAGGCTGTGTCCGGCGAGGACTGCGCAACCTTCGGGTGGTGCGAAGGAAGACACGCCGCGACGTCGGGTGATTCCGGTGGCCGGAACGGGTGGGGTCCCGTCCCATTTTCCGCGGCGGTATCGGGGTGGAAAGGTGGGAAAGGGGCGGTGGGCCGCGCTAAAGACACTTCGCCGACCAGCGGCGTTATTCCCCCGAAAAACGGGTGGCCCGTTACCCGGCTGGGTAGTGTGACCGGTGATCACAATACCTACCCGCGCGGTGGCCGCCGCGCAGTCCGAGGGGAGTTGGGGCCGTGATCCACGACAGCGAGACGAAGGAGAAGGTCGCGAGGCTTCGTGCCGACACCCCCGCGTGCGAGACCGTCGTGCACTTCAACAACGCGGGCTCCTCGCTCCCGCCCCGACAGGTGGTGGACCGCGTGATACGGCACCTGCGGTTGGAGGAGCGCCTCGGCGGATACGAAGCCGCCGAGAAAGTGCGGGACGAACTCGACGACTGTTACGCCGTCATCGCGCGGCTGATGGGGGCGCGACCGGAGGAGATCGCCATCACCGACAGCGCCACGCGCTCGTGGTTGTCGGTGTTCACCGCGGTGTCCTGGCGCGAGGGGGACCGGATTCTCACGGCCGCGCCCGAGTACTCCAGCAACCTCATCGCCATGATCTCGGCGGCGCGTGCCCACGGGGTCACCGTGGAACGGGTGCCGAGCACCGCCGACGGCGACGTCGATCCGGACGCGCTGCGAACGATGCTCGACGACCGCGTACGCATGGTGGCGCTCACGCACGCGCCCACCAACGGCGGTCTCGTGCAGCCCGTGGAACGCGTCGGCGAGATTGTGGCGGACAGCCCGGCGCTGTTCCTCGTGGACGCCTGCCAGACCGTTGGTCAGGTGCCGATCGACCTCACCACCACCGGCGTTGACGCGCTGACGGCCACCGGCCGCAAGTACCTCCGTGCTCCCCGCGGCACCGGGTTCCTCGCCGTTCGCCGTTCGGTGCTCGACCAGTTGACCCCCGTGCACGTGGACCTCGACTCGGCGTGGCTGGAGGACGGCCGGGTGCGGTTGCGCGACGACGCCCGCCGATTCGAGCTATTCGAGCGCAACGTCGCCGCCGTGCTCGGCCTCGGGGAGGCAGTGCGCTACTACCTCGACGTGGGCCCGGAGTGGGCGCACGACTACGTGACCGCGTTGGCCGAGCACCTGCGCGAGCAGCTCACCGAGCTGCCGGAGGTCACCGTGACCGACATTGGTTCCCGCCGGTCGGGCATCGTGTCCTTCCGCGCCGAGACGCTGCCCGCCTCCGAGATCGCCGGGAGACTGCGGCAACGCGGAATCCACGTGAGCGTCTCCCACGCGTCCTCGACGCCGTGGGACATGGTGGAGCGCGACCTCGACCACCTCGTCCGGGCCTCCGTGCACTACTACAACACCCCCGACGAGGTCGCCCGGTTCCGCGCGGAGCTGGCCGCGATCCTGCGCTGACACCGGCCACCCCGCGAGGGGCGGGACCGTGCGGGTCCGGTATGGGCCGTTCACACTCGGCTGTGACGGGGTGGGCGGGCCCGAGACCGCCCGTTGTGGGGCACGGCGGACGCCGCCGGGCCGCGCGGCACGGCGAGAGGAGCCGGGATGCGATGCGTGGTGTTCGGGGCCACCGGCTACATCGGCGGCCGCCTGGTGCCCGAGCTGCTGGCCGCCGGACACCGGGTGCGCGCGGTGGCCAGGAACCCGGTGAAGCTCGCGGAGGTGCCCTGGCGCGACCGGGTCGAGGTCGTGCGCGCCGACGTCCTCGACGCCGAGAGCGTCGTCGCCGCCATGAGTGACCAGGACGTCGTCTACTACCTCGTCCACTCCCTGACCCAACGCGATTTCGCCGACGTCGACCGGGCAGCGGCGCGGATCGTGGCGGAGGCCGCGGGAGCGGCGGGGGTGAGCCGGGTCGTGTACCTGGGCGGCATCGTCCCCGAGTCGCGGCCGTTGTCCGCGCACCTGGCGTCGCGCTCCGAGGTGGGGCGCATCCTGCGGGAGGGGCCGGTGCCCACCGTGGAGTTGCGGGCGGCGGTCATCCTCGGCTCGGGGTCGGCGAGCTTCGAGATGCTGCGCTACCTGACCGAGAACCTGCCGGTCATGGTCACGCCGCGGTGGGTTCGCAACCGGATCCAGCCGATCGCCGTCCGCGACGTGCTGCACTACCTCGTCGGCGCGGCCACCGCGGAGGGACGGATCAACGCGGCCTTCGACATCGGGGGCCCGGAGGTCCTGACCTACCTCGACATGCTGCGCCGGTACGCCGCCGTGGCCGGGCTGCGCAGACGGGTGATCCTCGTGGTGCCCGTGTTGACGCCGTGGCTGTCGGCGCAGTGGGTCAACCTGGTGACCCCCGTGCCCCGCGCCATCGCCGTGCCGCTCGTCGAGTCGCTGGTGCACGAGGTGGTGTGCCGGGACCACACCGTCGCCGAGGTGATCCCGGACCCGCCCGGTGGGTTGACCTCCTACGACCGCGCGATCGCCCTGGCGCTGGCCCGCGTGCGGCAGGCCGAGGTGCCGACCCGGTGGTCCGACGCCACGCCGGGGGAGCCGTCGGAGCCGATGCCGCTCGACCCGGCCTGGTCGGGCGGCTCCGTGTACACCGACGTGAGGCAGGCACGCACGAGTGCCGATCCGCGTGTGCTGTGGGACGTCGTCGAGGCGGTCGGCGGGGAGACCGGCTGGTACTCGTTCCCGCTGGCGTGGTCGGTGCGGGGGTGGCTCGATCGGCTGTCCGGCGGGGTCGGCCTACGGCGGGGCCGCCGTGATCCTCACCGACTGCGGGTGGGGGAGGCACTCGACTGGTGGCGGGTGGAGCGGGTGGAGCGCCCGCGCCTGCTGCGGCTGCGCGCCGAGATGCGACTTCCCGGTCGGGCGTGGCTCGAACTGTCGGTGTCGCCGGACGAGGACGGTGGCGCCCACTACCGGCAGCGGGCGGTGTTCGTCCCGAGGGGGTTCGCGGGTCACCTCTACTGGAAGGCCGTCGCGCCGTTCCACGCGCTGGTCTTCGGCAGCATGGCGCGCAACATCACCACGGCCGCGGAGACGAGCGCAAACCGCCCCCGCAGCTGACCCGGCACCCGCGTGTCCGCAGGCTGTGCACGCGTGTCCGCACTTCCCGTACGCGTGTCCGCACCGCACGAACGCGTCACTTGCCGAGTTGCGACGGATTGAACTCCGAGCGGCGCCGGAACAGGGCGTTGACTCCCCAGAAGAGCAGACCAATGCCCAGCAGGATGCCGCCGACGAGGTACTCCGTGCCCGGCCTGCCGGACAACGGACTCGCGAAGAACGCGCAGGTGAGCGCACCCAGCACCGGCGCCCAGGTGGGCGCGCGGAAGTGCTCGTGCTCGACCTTGTCCCGGCGCAGCACCAGCACCGCGACGTTCACCACCGTGAACACGGCGAGCAGCAGCAACGACGTGGTACTCCCCAGGTCGGCGATCTCCAACGAACTCACCAGGACCACCGCCACGAGACCGGTGAACAGGATCGCCACCCACGGGGTGCGCCGCACCGGGTGGACCACCCCGAACGGCGTCGGGATGATGCGTTCCTGCGCCATGCCGTAGACGAGTCGGCTGGCCATCATCATGTTGATCAAGGCGGTGTTGGTCACCGCGAACAGCGCGATCAGGGAGAACACCACCGGGGGGAACCAAGGGGCCGCCGCCTTGACGACCAGCAGCAGGGGACCGTCGGAGTCCGCGAGCGTGTCGGTGGGGACCAGCGTCGAGGTGATCAACGCGATCAGCAGGTAGATCGTGGCGGTGATCGTCATGCCCAGCAGCAGGGCGCGGGGGAAGGTTCGGGTGGGAGACTTGGTCTCCTCGGCCATGTTCACCGAGTCCTCGAAGCCCACCATCGCGAAGAAGGCCAGCGCGGTGGCCGAGGTGACCGCCAACAGCGGCGAGGTGTCGGGGTCGAACTTCACCAGACGCCCCGGATCGGGGTCCACGTCGGCGCTGTGCGTCCCGGTGAACAGCGCATAGGCACCGAAGACGATCACGATGAGCAACCCGGTGACTTCCACGCAGGTCAGCACCACGTTCATCCGAACGGATTCGCTGACACCCCGAAAGTTGATCAGCGACAGGAGCGCCAGGAACCCGATCGCCACGAGCCAGGACCACCCGGACACGTTCTCCCCGACGATCCCCTCCAGGTAGTCGCCGCTGAACGCCTGCGCCGCGGACGACGCCGAGGTGATCCCGGAACTCATCACCGCGAACGCGATGAGGAAGGTCAGGATGTTCACCCCGAACGCCTTGTGGACGTAGAGCGGCGCGCCGCCGGCCCTCGGGTATTTCCCGACCAGCTCCAGATAGCTCAACGCGGTGAGGAAGGCGACGACGAAGGCCACCAGGAAGGGAACCCACAACGCTCCCCCGACCTTGCCCGCGACCTCACCGGTGAGCGCGTAGATCGTCGTCCCGAGGATGTCCCCGATGATGAAGAACAGCAGCAGTTTGGGGCCGATGACCTTCTTGAGGGCGGGCTTCCGCGCGGCATCGGGGTCGCCGGCCACGTTCGTCTCCTCCATCAGCGCTCCGAAAGGGTGCGCGACGTGTCCGGACCGGTGTTCCTGCCCACCACACGCCGGGCGCCGCGGTTGCGATACGTCGGCAGGGGGCTACCCATTTCGTGCCGGGTGATGCGGGGTCGGTGCCCGCGTCTCGCCCGAATCGGGGGTCCCCGCCGAGAGCGGCGTACGCAACTCACGCTCCCTTTCGCACTCGGCGGGTCACCCACTCGCCGTCGGCCGGGGTGAACTCCCCCTCGATCGTCCGGCCCAGCGCGCGGGCCAACGCGGTCGCATGAAGGTCCACAGTGGCTTCCACCAGCTCGGCGAGCCGGTCCATCGTGTCCCGTCCCCTCCGCCACGCGACCAGCCACGCACCCGCGCCGACGAGGGCCGCGGGCCACCACACGACGCCCACGGCCAGATAGAGGGTGGCCCAGGCGCCGGTCCGCGCGGCCGAAAGGAATTCCGCCTGGGCATGGGCGATCGGCGCGCGCTCGTCGTCCGACAACAGCAGCCAAAGACGCGGCCACGCACTGCCGAGGTCGAGACCGTAGGCGGTGTAGGTGCGGGCTTCCGCCGTGAGCATCCGGTCGCCCATCCACGTGGGACGGCGCGGTTCCGTCAGCGCGATCCGGTCGCGAGCGGCGGCGAGCGCGGCGGTGTCGGGCAATTCCGGGGGAGGGGCGTCGGACGCCCGGAGCAGTCGTGCCTTCCGCCGCAGCGCGGCCTCGTATCGAGACGTCCGCTCCGCCCAGCGTCGACCACGACGACGGATCAGGGGAGCGCCGAGCTTGCCCCACTCACCCGTCCAGAACCGCACCACGACCCGGTGCAGCGGCTGCACGATCGCCGCGGCCGTCACACTGCTCGTGACGACGGCCAGCGCGAGCACCAGCACGGTGGTGTCCTCGCGCGCCGCCGTGGAGTCGATGAACCGGGTGACGTCGGCGGTGAGCAGACCGAGGTTCCAGGCGTCGGCGTGGCCCAGTCGCAGTGCGACGACGACGGCGACGACGAACACCACACCCGGCAGGGCGAGTCCGGTGAGCCACCGCTCGGCGAGTTTTCCGCCCAGCGACGCGACGAAGCCCGTCACCGGTTCATCCGGAACAACGGCATCGGGCACGCCCAGACGGCACACGTCGGTGCGATCGCCGCTCCCGGCCGCGGCAGCTCCACCCGGTCGCACAGGTTTCCGGGGCACACGTGCACTTCCTCGATCGGCCGTCCCCCGCCCAGGCCGGGCAGTGGTTGGTAGGCGGAACCGGGTGGGGCGGGGGAGCTGTAGCTGGCTCCGCCTCGTGGTACCGCGCCGGAGCCGACGAGACCGTGGGCTCGCAGGATCTCCTCGACCTCCGCCACCACCAGGTCGACGTCCCGGTCCGACACGTCGGGGTCCCTGAGCCGGGCGAGGGCGTGCGAGGCGTCGGGGCCGAGGAGGCCCGCGGCCTCGGTGACGTCCGAGCACGCGCGGGACAACCGGGCGGCGCTGTCGGCGCTCAGCGGCTTGCGCGAACCGGACCGCGGTTTGTCCATGTGGTCTCTCCCTCCGTCGTGCCGCGGTGAGGGCGGCATCCCATGGCAGAGTAGTAATGTCGATCACTCCCTGGAGGGAGATCGGTGTCATGGGGGACGATCCGCGGGCCGGGTGGCGCTCGTACTGGGACCTGGCGTACGAGTACCTGACGAGCTGGCAGCGCACCGGGGACCGCGAGACGCTGGACGTGAGCGTGGCCCTGCTGCGGGAAGGCCGACATTTCGCACGCGACCGCGACGAGGAGACCTTCTACCTGGTCAATCTGGCGAAGGTGCTCGCCGCGCGCTACGACGTGACGGCCCACGCCCCCGGCCTCGTCGAGTCGGTGGCACTGTACGAGGCGGCGGTGCGGCGAGTCCCGATCGAGGAGCCGCGCCGGCCGCACCTGCTGCTCGAACGGGCACGACGACTCGACCAACTCCGGTCGGGCACCAGCGATCCCGCCGCGCTCTCCGAGGTGGTCGCGGCCTGGCGGGAAGCCCTGGCCACCTCCCCCGACGGGTCGCGTGACCGAGCCCGGTGCCGGGTGGGGCTGGGCAAGGCGCTCGCCCGCCGACACGCCGTCGCCCCGGTCCCGGAGGATCTCGACGAGGCCGTCCTGCTGCTGCACACGGCACTGTCCGAGGAGGCGTGGTCGGTGGTGGAGGAGGCCGACCTCGCCATCCACCTGGCCGATCTCCTTCTGAGTCGTGCCGAACGGGACGACAGACCCGCCGACCTCGACACGGCCCTGGAGTTCCTGGATGCCGTTCCCGAGCCCGAGGGCGTGGTCCGGGAAGCCCTACTGATCAAGCGCTGCCGTCTCCTGCGCCTCCAATACCGGGTGACCGGACACCTCGCCACGCTGGAGGAGTCGATCGCGTGCGGCCGGGAGGCACTCGGGAACGTCACACCGGGGAACTCCGCCGCCGCGCACGGCGTGCTGGCGGAGGCGCTCCTCGAACGCCACCGGCGCACCGCCGCCCCGGAGGACCTCGACGAGGCCATCGAGCTCCTGCACCGGGTCGTCGATCTCCCCGGCCCCAACCGCAGGAGCGTGGTCGTGACACTCGCGCGGTGCCTGCTCGCCCGCGCCGAGCCCACCCGGCACCCGAACGACGTGGTCCGGGCGATCGATCTTCTGCGCTCCGCGCTCGCCGAGACGGACGCGGACCCGATACTGTCGAGCGAACTCGGCTTCGCACTGCTGAGATTGCACGAGCGGACCAAGGAGCCGGAACCTCTCCTCGCCGCCTTCGCGACCTTCAACGCCTCCTTGGGGAAGTTGCCCGAGGACCATCCGCGATACCGCTCCACGCTGGCGAACATGGGCGAGGTGATGGAGCGCCTGTACGTGCTCACCCACGACGTGACGCAGCTGGAGTACGCGGTCGGGCTCCACCGAAGGGCCCTGGCACTGTGCCCACGCGGGGACGACGACTACCCGAAGTTCGTCGACGGCCTCGGCTACGCCCTCCGCAAGCTGTACGACGCCACGGGCTCACGGGCCGATCTCGAGGAATGCGTCGCGGTGCTCCGCCGGGCCGTCGACGCCTTCCCGGAACACGACCCGCGGGGACTGCCCACCCGGATCTCCCTGGCCCAGGCGTTGCGTGCGAGACAACTCGTCACGGGGGAGAACGACGGCCTGTCCGAAGCTGTGGACGTGGCGTTGGCCGGGGCGAGAAACCCCGCGGGCGGGGTGTTTTCCAGGATGGAGGCCTTCGCGGCGGCCGGACACGCTCTCGCCACGTTGGGGGAGTGGGCGCGAGCGGTGGAGGTCTTCACCGAGGCCGTCGCGTTGACACCACGACTGGTCTCCCGCGGCCGAACGCGGTTCGACCAGTACGCCGACCTCGGTCAGACGGCGGGGCTGTCGCCGTCCGCCGCGGCCTGCGCTCTGAACGCGGGCCGCCCCGACCGGGCTCTCGAACTTCTGGAGCGAGGCAGAGGAGTACTGCTGAGCAGACGACTCACGCCGGGAGGAGGGCCCACCGCCCTGCGCCGCGCCGACCCCGCGTTGGCCGAGGAGTACGAGAGACTGCGGCGCGAGTTCGATGCCCCGGCACCCTCCCCGCCGCGACCGCTGAGCAGCGGCCGCGACCGTGAGGCGGAGTGGGAGGACTTCGTGAACAGGATCCGGCGACTACCGGGGCTGGCCGACTTCCTCCGCCCCGTGACCGCCGACCAACTCGTGAACAGGGTGGCCGGAGCCACCGTCGTGGTGTTGGTGGCCAGCGGGTACCGCTGCGACGCGCTTCTCCTGCGGGATCGGCACGTGGAGGCGCTGCCGTTGCCGGAATTGACGTTCGACGACGTGGTGCGCAACCGCGACCTGCTCCGGGAGGCGGTCCTCACCGCGCACGACCCCGACACCGGCACGCGGGCGCGACTGCGAGCGCAGCAGACGCTTCGCGAGCTCCTCGACTGGCTGTGGCGAACCACGGTGTGCCCCGTGCTGGACCACCTCACGTTGCGGTCGGCCTCCCGCGGCGAGTGGCCGAGACTGTGGTGGTGCCCCGTGGGACCGCTGACCGTCTTCCCCCTGCACGCCGCCCAGTCCCACGACGGCGAGTCCGCATTGGACTACGTGGTCTCGTCCTACACGCCCACGGTGGAGGCCCTCGGCCGGGTTCGTGCCAGAAAACCCGTCGCGCGGGAACGCGCCGCGTCGTGCGTCGTGGCGATGAGCCGTACTCCGGGAGAACACGGGCCGTTACCCTCGGCGGCAGGGGAGGCACGCGTCGTCGCCGACGCGCTACCCCGGCCGCGGGTGTGGACCGACGAGGAGGTGACGAGCGAACGGGTCCTCGCGGAGCTCGCGACGTCGACACACGCCCACTTCGCGTGTCACGCCGTCACCACCCCCGACCTCGATCTCGGTCGGCTGCTGACCCATGACCACGAGGAACACCCGCTGACCGTCACCGACATCTCCGCCCTGAACCTGGACGGCGAGCTGGCGTTCCTGTCGGCGTGCGCCACCACGCTGAGCGCCCCGGCACTGGCCGACGAGGCCCTGCACATCACCGGGGCCTTCCTGCTCGCCGGGTTCCGGCACGTCGTCGGCACGCTCTGGGAAGTCGACGACGCGGCGGCGCTGGAGATCACGTCGGCCTTCTACCGAGCCGGACACGACGCCGACTCCGCCCCGTCGGCACTGCACGACGCCGTGCGTTCGCTGCGCGACCGGTATCCGCTCACCCCTTCGCTGTGGGCCGCGCACATCCACACGGGGGCGTGAGCTCAGCGGCCACGAACGTGCCGGAGGACCCCGCGCACCCGCTCCGCGTTCGCATGCGTAGGCCCGTGCAGGCGTTCCCAGGCCGCCAGGCACTCCCGCGCCTCCCGCTCCGCCCGCGGGTTCCCCGCGTCGGCCAGCACCTCGGCCAACAGCGTGCGCGCGTCGAGCACCGTGGGATGGTCGGCCCCCAGGGCTTCGGTGGCGTCACCGACCGTCTCCGTGAGCGACCGTGCGGCCTCGTCGAGCCGACCCTCCTGCCGCAGCGCGCGGGCCAGACCGTGCCGCGCGTGCACCGTCACGGGATCGGCGGCCCCGAGGGCTTTCGTCGCCGCCTTCACCAGCCGCCGTAGTTCGGGGAGGGCCTCCCGCGTGCGTTGCAGGTCGACGAGGATGGCCAGGTGGTTGTTCCGGGCCTGGAGGACCGTGGGCGTGTCCGGCCCCTGGGCGCGTTCGAGACCCGTAACGAGGTCGCGGTACTCCCGCTCGGCCTCGGCCCGGTGGCCGAGCAGATGCTCGACGTTGGCCAGTTTCATGCGGCAGCCCAGTGTCTCGGCGGCGTCGCTTCCCCGAACCGTCGACATGCCGTCGACCACCTCGCGCAGGAGCTGCCGTGCCTCGTCGAGCCGCCGCAACCGGATGAGCAGTTCACCGAGGTTGCCGCCGCTGTCGAGCGTGTCCGGATGCAGCGGGCCGAGAACCTTCCGCCTCGCTTGATAGGTGAGACGCTGCAGGCGTTCCGCCTCGGGGTAGTCGCCGAGGGAGTACAGGGCGAAGGCGAGACTGTGCTGGGTGGCGAGCGTGTCGGCGTGTTCGGCGCCGAGTGCCACGCGTTGGGCGCTCAGGATCTCGCGGTAGATCGACACGGCCGTCTCGGTCTCGTGCTGTTGCATCAGAAGCCGGGCATAGGCCTTACCCGCGTCGATCGTCCGCGGATCGGTGAGGCCGAGTTCGTCCCTGTACGCCTCGTACCCCAGCCCGAGCCCCATCATCGGGCCCAGTGAGATCTCGATGACGGGTGTGCCGTCGTCCTTGGTGAACGAGGTGACGGTGAACGGCTCGTCCGACTCGGGCGCGGCCTTCCTCCGCTTGCGTGCGCGCTGGCGTCTCCGGAAACCCCAAGCCATGCCGACCCCCTCGTCGCGATGGCCCGATCATGGCTCCTCACGGCACGGCATCGGAACTGCCGGTCGGGCGAATTCCGAACCCGCGGCGGACTTTCGTCCGTGCCACGCCGTCAGCGCCGCGGTCGCTCCTCGGCGACCGCCCGTCGCGCGGCGAGCCGTTCACGTTGGGGGACGACGACGTACTCCGGGTCCTCGGTACTGGCCACACCGGCGTGGAAGACGGCGAAACGTTGCAGGGCACTGCCGCCGAGCAAGGCCAGGCCGGACAACGCGGCGGCCACGCGACTGCGAGAAGCGGCCACCAGCGAGCCGACCGCCCCCGCGACGGTGAGCCGGTGCGACCAGCGGCGCAACGTGCCCGCCCTGCCCCGCGAGTACGCCTTCGCGACCAACCCGAGACGACGTTCCAGGACCTTCGAGGCCACCAGCTCCATCACGGCACCGCCCACACCGAACGCGCGGGCGGGCCCCGCCTGCTCCACCGGGACCAGAACCTGGGCCAGCCCACCGGCACTGGCCGCCGCCGAGCCCGTGAAGACGAACGGCAACTGCGGATGCGCGGTGTTCCAGGCGGGCACCGCCGTCTGCGACAACAGCACCGCGGTGTAGGACGCGACGGCGGGAGCGACGGCGGCCGCGGCCATCCCCGCGGGTCTTGCCAACCACCGCAACAGCCGGGCGAGCAGCATGCGACGCAGCCGCTTCGGCACCAGTTCGGACACCGCCGCCAGCCCGATCGCGGGGCCGTAGGCGACGAGAATCCACGTCCCCACACTCATGGGCGAGGTGGGGCGGGCCACCCGCAGCATGTGATGAAAGCGTTCCGGCCGCCCGAGGTCCGCGACGAGCAGGTAGGTACTCGCCCCCAGACCCGCCAACGCGCTCACCCGCCCCACTCGCCGCAGGGCGGGTCGAGAGGTCAGGTCCGCGCCCGCCGCCAACACGGCGGTCCCCGCGGACAGCCCGCCGGTGAAGAAGTACGCCGGGATCAGCCACTCCCAGACCGGCGGCTTCAACACGGGACGGCCGTAGTAGGAGCGGAACTCGGCCCGCGGCACGGTCGCCGGTTCCCGGCTCCCATCGTCACCACGCCGGTCACCACGCCGCGCGAACATGCGGGCGCGCGTGTCGGCCGCGCCCCGGTCACTACGGGGCTCGCGCAGCAAGTCCTTCCGCCCCCTCATCGGCCACCTCGCCCCAGAAACGCCGACACCGCCGTGCCGAGAAACGCCACCGCCGCCATGGCCGCGTACTTCCACATCGAGGGCAGGTCGCGGGTCGGAACCACGGGATCGGGCGGCAATCCGTACACCTCCGGCTCGTCCAACAACAGGAAGAACGCCCCGTCACCGCCGACCCCGTCCTCCGGGTCGTGTCCGTAAAGACGCGCCTCGGTGACGCCGAGATCGTGCAACTGCTCCACCCGCCGCCGCGCGCGCTCGCGCAACTCGTCCAGAGGTCCGAATTGGATCGAGTCGGTGGGGCAGGCCTTGGCGCACGCCGGTTCCAGACCGTCCTTGAGCCGGTCGTAGCACAACGTGCACTTCCACGCGCGGCCGTCGCCCTCCCGCCGGTCGATGACGCCGTAGGGGCAGCCGGAGACGCAGTACCCGCAGCCGTTGCAGATGTCTTCCTGCACGACCACCGTGCCGAACTCGGTGCGGAAGAGCGCTCCGGTGGGACACACGTCGAGACACCCGGCGTGGGTACAGTGCTTGCACACGTCCGAGGCCATCAACCACCGGAACTCGGTGCGGTTCTCGGCCCCGCTGTTCGCGCCGGGCAACTCGAACGACGGCATGCCCAGATCGGCCGGTTCGGTGCCGAGCCGACCACCGCGATGCTCGGCTTGCTCGATCGCCGAGGCGGCGGCGTCCGCGGCGGCCTCACTGCCGGACGGCCCGGTCGGCAGCGAGCCCAGACCGCTGTCCTGCCCGCCCAAGGGGCGCTCCTGCTCGATGAACGCGACGTGCCGCCACGAGTTCGCGCCGAGCATGCCGGTGTTGTCGAACGACATCCCCAGCAGGTCGAACCCGTCGTCGGGCACCTGGTTCCACTCCTTGCACGCCACCTCACAGGCCTTGCACCCGATGCAGATCGACGTGTCGGTGAAGAAACCCACCCGAGGAGGAGGGTCGGTGTGGCCCGCGTCGGCGGCGGGGTCGTCGAGCGGCCCGTACAGACTGTGCTCGGAGTTCATCGCTCCTCCCGTGCTTGCGGCCCCTCGGTTGGAGGAGGCTCCGTGTGCACCACGTCGAGCGCCTCGGTGGTGGCGATGCGGAGTCCGGTTTCCGTCGTGATCCCGGCGCGCCTGCGGTAGTCGGCCAGGTAGTCCAGCAGCGCGCGCCCCCTCGGCCTGCGGCCCGGCCGGATATCACAGGTCGAGACCTTGCTCTCCTGGATGAACACGTTGGGGTCCAGCGTCACCCCGAACAGGTCGTTGACCACGTCACCACTGACCAGACCGGTGTGGCCCCAGTGGTAGGGCAACCAGATCTGGTGGACCACCCGGTCCTGCACCCGCAGCGGCGCCATGCGGTCGGTGACGATCACCCGAGCCTCGATCGCGGCCCTGCTGGTCACCACGTGCGCCCAGCCGAGGTGCTCCAACCCGCGCTCGGCCGCCAGCTCGGGCGAGACCTCCACGAACAACTCGGGTTGCAGCTCCGCCAGGTACGGCAACTGACGGCTCATGCCTCCCGCCGTGTGGTGCTCGGTGAGCCGAGCCGTGGTGAACACGTACGGGAAGACCTCGCCGTGCGCTTCGGGAGGCGCCGGGTTCGACGGGTTGTCCGGGCGACCGTAGACCTTGCGCGTCGGGTTGCCCTGCTGCCCGTACAACAGGTTGCGCACGGGCGACTCGTGGGGCTCGTAGTGCGTGGGCAACGGGCCGTCCTGCAACCCCTTCGGCGCGAACAACCAGGCCTTGCCGTCGGCCTGCATGATGAACGGGTCGTCGCCGCGCAACGCCTCGGGGCCCACGGCGCCGTCCGGCGGGATGTAGTCCGGCGGCTTGTGCTTGTCGAAGTCCGGCACGTCGTAGCCGGTCCACTCGCCGTGCTCGGCGTCCCACCACACCAGAGCCTTGCGCTCGCTCCAGGGCCGGCCCTCGGGGTCGGCCGACGCGCGGTTGTAGAGGACGCGGCGGTTCATCGGCCACGTCCATCCCCACTCCGACTCGTACGGTCCCTGTTCCCGGTGCGGCTTACGCCGGGCGGCCTGGTTGACGCCGTCGGCGAACACCCCGCTGTAGATCCAGCACCCGCACGAGGTGCTGCCGTCGGACTTGAGCTCGGTGTAGCCGTTCAGCAGACGGCCCGTCCGCAGGTCGTGGCCGTTGATGTGTTTCAGCACGTCCTCGGCGGACGGTTCGTCGCCGTCCACCTCGTAGTCCCACGCCAGGTCGAGCAGCGGCCGGTCGCGCTCGTCGGTGGACCCGGCGAGTTTTTCCTTGAGCAGCCTGCCCAGGTGGTAGAAGAACCACAGCTCGGAACGCCGATCGCCGGTCGGTTCGACCGCCTGGTCGCGCCACTGCAGCATGCGCTGGGTCTGGGTGAACGTGCCCGACTTCTCGACGTGGGAGGCGGCGGGGAAGAAGAACACCTCCGTCCGGCACCGAGTGGGGTCGATCTCCCCGGTCTCGACCTCCGGCGAGTCCTTCCAGAACTCCGCGCTCTCGATCATCGTCAGGTCGCGCACGACCAGCCAGTCCAAATTGGCCATCCCCAGCCGTTGCAACCGACCGTGGGCCGACCCGACGGCCGGGTTCTGCCCCAGCAGGAAGTAGCCGAAGACCTTGCCGTCGATCATGTCCATGACCGACCGGTAGGTGCCGTGGTCGCCGGTGATCCGGGGCAGGTAGTCGAAACAGAAGTCGTTGTCCGGGCGCGCCGCCTCGCCCCAGTACTCTTTCAGCAACGACACGATGTAGGCGTCGGCGTTGCGCCAGTAGCCCTTCTGCAGGTCCCCCCGCACGTCGGCCACGTAGCTTCGCAGGTCCCGATGCGACTCGGCGTCCGGCATCGGAAGGTAGCCGGGCAGCAGGTTGAACAGGGTGGGGATGTCCGTCGAGCCCTGGATGCTGGCGTGTCCGCGCAGGGCGATCACCCCGCCGCCGGGCCTGCCGATGTTGCCCAGCAGCAACTGGATGATGGCGCCCGCCCTGATGAACTGCGAACCGACACTGTGCTGGGTCCACCCCACGCTGTACACCAGCATGCCGGTGCGCTCCCGCCCGGAGTTGGCCGTCCAGGCCCGGCACACCTTGAGGAACTGCTCGACCGGGACCCCGCAGATCGACTCGACGACCTCGGGGGTGTAGCGGGCGAAGTGACGCTTGAGGATCTGGTACACGCACCGGGGGTGTTGCAGGGTCGGGTCCGCCGCGATCCGCCGGGCCCCGCCCTCGACCTTCGGCCCACCGGAGCCGTACTCGTACGCCGAGGACTTCTGCTTGGACTTCGCCCCGCCGGAGCCGTCCCCCTCGGTGTGGACGCTCTCGTACTCCCAGGTTCCGGGGTCGTACGAGCCCGTCCGCGGGTCGTAACCGCTGAACAGTCCGTCGAGGTCCTCGGCGTCCCGGTACTCCTCGTTCACCAGGAACGAGGCGTTGGTGTAGGCCGTGACGTACTCACGGAAGTCGAGGTCGTTCGACAGGATGTAGTTGATCACGCCGCCGAGGAAGGCGATGTCCGTACCCGCGCGCAGCGGGACGTACATGTCGGCTATGGCGCTGGTGCGCGTGAACCGCGGGTCGATGTGAATGACCGTCGCACCCCTGGCCTTGGCCTCCATGACCCACTGGAACCCGACCGGATGGGCTTCGGCCATGTTGGAGCCCATGATGACGATGCAGTCGGAGTTGACCAGGTCCTGCTGGTAGTCCGTCGCGCCACCGCGACCGAAGGAGGCTCCCAGACCGGGAACCGTGGCCGAGTGTCAAATCCGGGCCTGGTTCTCGATCTGCACCGCTCCCAACGCCGTGAAGAGCTTCTTGATGAGGTAGTTCTCCTCGTTGTCGAGCGTCGCCCCACCGAGGCTCGCGATCCCCATCGTGCGGCGAAGGGGGTTGCCGTGCTCGTCGGTGTCCTGCCAGCCCTTGGCCCGCGCGTCGAGGACCCGGTCGGCCACCATGTCCATGGCCGTGTCGAGGTCGAGCTCCCGCCACTGTGTGGAATAAGGCGCGCGGTAGAGGACACGATCGGCGCGCTGGGGGCCCGTGACGAGCTGCTTGCTCGCCGACCCCTTGGGGCACAACCGGCCCCGCGAGATGGGACTGTCGGGATGGCCCTCGATCTGGACGACCCGCTCGTCCTTGACGTACACCTTCTGCGCGCATCCGACCGCGCAGTAGGGACACACCGAGTTGACCACCCGGTCGGCGGAGGCGGTCCTCGGGGTCAGCGCCGCCGACCGGGCGGACTCCGCCGCCTTGCCCCGGCCCAGGCGGTCGGACCCCGTCAGCTGCCGGTACACCGGCCACGCGCGGAGCCACTTCCTCATGACCATCGCACTCCTCACACCGCGGAATGCCCGAGTGCTTCCTTGCTACCCACACCGGCCGTGCCCGAAACCGGTGAGCAACTCACCGTACCGGAGATCGGCAAGTTCCGTCACGGTCAGCAGCAGCGGGCACCGGGGTCGCTGGCCATCCGGTCCAGCTTCGCGCGCTCGAACTCCCGCCGCGACACGGGCCGCGCCTCGGGGTGGTGGCGGCGCAGGTGCGCCACGTAGTGCTCGTAGTCGTTCTCGCCGACCACTTCCTTGACGTACCAGCTCACGGCACGCCAGGCGCGGGCGAGCGTCGCCCCGACCCGCGCGAGGCCGGGGCGGCGTGTGGCGGCGCGGCCGGTCACGCCGGCACCTCTTCGGCGCTGCCCGTGGGCTTCTGCTTGGCCTCCCACTCGCGCCACTCGGCCGCGAGGCGTTTCTCCTCGGCCGTGGCGAACAGCCCGGACGGGGCGAAGATGTGCGACTCCTCCGCCGGATGTTCGGTGTCGCTGATCGTGCCGGAGCGGATGGCGCTGATCGACTTCCGGAGCGCGTCGACGAGCACCACGACGATCAGCAGGGCGAAGAGGATCGACAGGCTGCCCTGGATGAACGTGTTGCGCACGACCTGTTCCATCTGTTCGACGTTCTCGGCGGGCCCCATCGAGGTCTCACCCGCGGCCAGGGCTTCCTTGTAGGCGTTGTGCTGGCTCCAGTAGCCGATGTTCGGGTCGCTGCTGAAAATCTTCTGCCAGCTCGCCGTGAGTGTCACGACGACGTCCCACACCAACGGGATGCCCGGCACCCAGGCGTACTTGACCCGCCCCGTCTTGCACAGGATTGTCACGCACACGGCCAACGCCACGGCGGCGAGCAACTGGTTGGCGATACCGAACAACGGGAACAGCGTGTTGATACCGCCGAGCGGGTCGGTGACGCCCATGAGCAGGATCGAGCCCCACGCGGCCACGATCACCGCGCTGGCCAGGATCGCACCCGGCCGCCACGACGTGTCCTTGAACTTCGGCACGACGTTGCCCAGGGTGTCCTGGAGCATGAAGCGGCCCACCCGTGTCCCGGCGTCCACCGTGGTGAGGATGAACAGCGCCTCGAACATGATCGCGAAGTGGTACCAGAACGCCTTCGCGCCCTCACCGCCGAAGACGTCACCGAGGACCTCGGAGATCCCGACCGCGAGCGTGGGCGCACCGCCGGTGCGGGAGACCAGCGACTCCTCCTGCACCGCCGCCGCGGCCGCGTCGAGGGCCTCCGGCGTGGTGGAGACCCCGGCCAGGCCGAGTCCGTTGACGAACTCGGCCGCGCCCTCGGCCGTTCCGCCCGTGGCGCCCGCCGCCGAGTTCATGGCGAAGTACAGGCCCTGGTCGATCACGCACGCCGCGACGAGCGCCATGATCGCCACGAACGACTCGGTGAGCATGCCGCCGTAGCCGATGAGCCGGACCTGCCGCTCCTTGGCCACCATCTTCGGCGTGGTGCCCGAGGAGACCAGCGCGTGGAAGCCCGACAGCGCCCCGCACGCGATCGTGATGAACACGAACGGGAACAGCGAACCGGTGAACGCCGGGCCCTGGCCGTTGAACGCGAAGTCGGTGAACGCCGGCATCGTGGTGGCCGGCATCGCGACGAGCACGCCGAGCGCCAGCACGACGATGGTGCCGACCTTCATGAACGTCGACAGGTAGTCGCGGGGCGCCAGCAGCATCCACACGGGCAGCACCGAGGCGAGGAAGCCGTAGATGATGAGGCACCAGACCAGCGTCACCTTGTCGAGGGTGAACACCGAGGCCAGCGAGGAGTCGGCGATCCAGCCGCCCGCGACGATGGCCAGCAGCAACAGGGCGCAGCCGATCAGGCTGACCTCGGTGACCCGGCCGGGCCGCAGGTACCGGAGGTAGAAGCCCATGAAGAGCGCGATCGGGATGGTCATCGCGAGCGAGAACACGCCCCACGGCGACTCGGCGAGGGAGTTCACCACCACGAGCGCCAGCACCGCCAGCAGGATGATCATGATGGCCAGGACGGCGAGCAGTGCCGCGACACCGCCGATCGGGCCGATCTCGTCGCGCGCCATCTGACCGAGCGACCGGCCGTTACGCCGCATCGAGAAGAACAGCACCACCATGTCCTGCACGGCGCCCGCGAACACGACCCCGACGATGATCCAGATCGTGCCGGGCAGGTAGCCCATCTGAGCGGCGAGCACCGGGCCGACCAACGGACCCGCGCCCGCGATGGCCGCGAAGTGGTGTCCGTAGAGCACCCGGCGGTCGGTGCGGTTGTAGTCGACGCCGTTCTCCAACCGTTCCGCCGGTGTGGCGCGCTTGTCGTCGGCCTTGAGAACCTTCGTGAGGATGAACCTCGCGTAGAACCGGTACGCGATCGCGTACGAGCACAGTGCCGCGAAGATGAACCAGATCGCGTTGACGTGCTCGTCCCTGGCTACCGCGAGGATGGTCCAGGCGACGCCTCCGAGTAGGGAGATCGCCACCCAGAGCGCGATCTTCGCCGGCGTCCATCGAGGTTTGTCACTCGCTTCGACCGGTGGATGTCCGACCGTTGCCATGTGTGCTCCTGTATGTGTGCGATCGAACGACGACGTTCGTCGCCCGCCGTGATCAATGCGGCCGGCCCGCCAGCCGTGCGCGTCGCGCGAAGGCCGGAAGCGCTCGAACGGGTGATCTCGATGTCACCCGTTCGGAACTTCGTCCCGCGTCCTTCGCCCGGGCGCGTACGACTCGTGAGCATCAGGGACAGAGGTGTATCACATGACACGGTCCAATTGGCCTCCCTCGGCGCGTGTTTTTTCGGACACGGTTCGTGATCGACTCGGTGAACCTGGGTAGCCCCGAGGGATGTGGCGCACGAGACAGCGAGGGTGCCGAGCGCGGGTCCGAATACCGAGACGCCGACATGGGGTGAGCGCGGTCTTGCGCCTCGGCCGCTCGGGTGACCTCGCCGCCGGGGGCGCGGCGTAGGATCGGGCCGACGGTCGGACGACGGACGGAGGCGGGAGAGTGCGGGTGATCGCCCGCGACGGGGAGCACGAGGTCGAGATCCAACGCTCCCGGTTCCTGTGCACCGTGGCCCGTGTCTCCGACGTCGACGAGGCCAACGCGGTGATCGCGCGGGTCCGGCGAGCCGGGCCGGACGCCACGCACCACTGTGTCGCCCTGCGGATCGGCGATCCCGACACCGGCGCGCTCACGGCGCGCAGCAACGACGACGGCGAACCCTCCGGGACGGCGGGGGTGCCGATGCTGGAGGTACTGACCCGTCGCGGCCTGACCGATGTCGTGGCCGTCGTGTCACGCTGGTTCGGCGGGATCAAGCTCGGGGCCGGTGGACTGGTCCGCGCCTACTCGGGGGTGCTCGCCGAGACGCTGGACATCGTCGGCGAACTCCGCCGGGTCCGCCACCGCGAGCTGCTGCTGGCCGTCCCCCACGACCGCGCCGGACGGCTGGAGAACCACCTGCGGAACTCGCCGTACCGGCTGCGGGGAGTGGACTACGGCTCGGACGTCACCTTCACGGTCGCCGTCACCGAGGACGCGGTGGGGGAGTTCGAGGCATGGCTGGCCGAGCACTCCGGCGACACGATCGAGGTCCTCGACGCCGGCCCCTGCGACCTCTACCTGCCGTGAGGTTCCGAGTCGCGTCGGGGCCGGGACGGATTCGTGGTCAGCGTGCGATGTAGGTGCTCAACAGGGCCTGGACCTCGTAGATGTCGACTCCCTTGCTGAATTGCTTCGAAATCGGTACTCCCATCCCGGAAAGCCAGATCTTCAACTCGGCGTCGAGGTCGAAGTGACCGGCGGTCTCGACGGAGAAGTGGGTGATGCTGCGGTACGGAATCGAGTGGTATTCGATCTTCCGACCGGTCACGCCCTGTTTGTCGACGAGGATCAGGCGGTGGTCGGTGAAGACGAAGTAGTCCCGGATCAACTGGTAGGCCGCCCGGACCTGTTCTCCCTCGGCCAGCAAGCGCTCCAGCTCCCGCGTCGCCGAACCGGGATCGATTCTCGACGCGTTTCCCATCAGTCCGCTGAAAAGCCCCATGTGTCGTCCCCCGTCGGCGAGTTCGGATGGTGTGATCACGGTAGCGGAACATCGGTCCCCGAGGGCCGGTTTCGCGGCGACGGCAAGAATTTCCCTCACGCGAACAAGTCCGGCCGAATTCCCACCGCGCGGAACAGGTAGTCGCGCGAGTTCTCCAGATCGTGCCGCAGGCGGTCGAGATCGACGCCGAGCAGCCGCCCCCGCCACTTGCGGACCTTGCCCGCGACGATCACGGTCTCGACGTTGGTGCGGTCCATGAGGGTGACCACGGCACCCGGCACGTTGTTGAGCGGGGCGACGTTGAGGGCGGTGGCGTCGAGGAGCACGATGTCGGCCTCCTTGCCGGGGGTGAGGGAGCCGGTCTTGTGGTCGAGGCGAAGGTGCGCGGCCCCGTTGATCGTCGCGTAGCGCAGGACGTCGCGAACGGTGAGCAGCGGCGGGGTGCCCTCGGCGGGCGTCGGCCACTCGTTGGGCGGGGTGAAGTCGCCCTGTTCGAGGACCATCTGGTTGACCAGCATGCGCTGCATGGTCAGCGCCGACCGCATCAAGGTGAACGGATCGGCGGCCATGGTGGTCTCGACGTCGGAGCTAAGAGAGGGCTCCATGCCCAGCTTCTGCATCGTGAGGATGGGCGGCACGCCGTGGCGCATGTGCATCTCGATCGGGAAGGCCACCGACACCCGCACCCCCGCGTCGCGGGCCCGCCGCCAGGTCAGGTCGGACATCCCGGTCATGTGGATGAACAGCACGTCCGGGCCGAAACCGAGATCGCCCGTGCTCCCGCCGGTGCCTCGGGCGAGCTCGTCGATGACCGTCCGAGGCACCGCACCCGAGACGGCGTGCGCGGCGATCAACAGATCCAGCTCGCGAGCAATCGTCCAGGCGCGGGTGTAGACCTCCTCGGCTTCCTGGATCTCCCCGCCCATGACCATGCTCACCAACTGGTCGTCGGAGGCGAACCACTGTTTTCTGATGCGATAGGCGTCCCGCGGATAGCGCGCCTCGGGGCGACCGTCGCCCTGGAAGTAGCCGAACGCGGCGCGCCGTTCGGCGTCGACGAGTGCCTGGATCGCGGCGTCGGAGTGCTCGGGCGAGTGGTGGATCTGGGAGACGTCGTGCACGGTGGTGACGCCGGCGTCGAGTTGGGCCAGTCCGGCGAACAGCGAGCTGAGATAGACGTCCTCCGGCCGATACGCGGGCGCGAACCGTTCCAGTACGTACTCCACGTACGACGGGTCGGCGCTCGGTGAACCGGATCCGTCGTCGCGCAGCAGGGCGTTGGGCAGGAACGACCGCAGCGCGGTCTCGAACTGATGGTGGTGCGTGTCGACGAACCCCGGCATGACGATGCGTCCTCGCGCGTCGATCTCGTCGACCCCCGGTGCGTGGACGTGCGGTCGGATCTCGACGATCTTCGTGCCGTCCACCACGACGTCGGCGACCTCGAAATCGCCCACCGTCGGGTCCATCGACATCACCGCCCCGCCTCGGATCACGTAGCGGCGTCCCGGCTTTCCGCTGTCACGCGGTGGTTCCTGGCCCCGGCCGTCGTGCGCTCGAGCGGGAGGCGACGTCAGCAGGCTCGCGCCCGCCACGCCTGCCACCGCTGACGCCTTCAGGAAATCGCGACGGCCGTGTCGCGAAGCGAAACCGTTCCGCGGGGAGTTGTCGTCGTCCCGGCTGGGCATGAGGAGTCTCCTTTGCAAGTGAGAGGGCCGGCGAAGGGAGCGTGGGCGCGAGAAGAAGTGGTTCGGACGTGTCGAGGGGAGGAACTAAAGACGCCTCTCGCGGCGGGAGAGGAGATTCGGCTCGCCCGGACGACGATGCGCTTCCCGAGGTCCACGGGAACCTGCCCTGTTTCGGCGGAATCGAGGTGACACCTCAAATCTACGCCTCCGAGTTGATGTGTCAACTCACCGTTAGGATGCCGTTATGGAGCAGCCGGAACTGACCGAACGCGAACTCCGCGCATGGCGGACCTCCTACCAGATGCTGGAACTGCTGCGGAGCCGCATCGAGCAACAGCTTCTCGCCGACAGTGGGCTGTCCAATGCCGACTACACCGTGCTGGCGCTGCTGTCCGAGGCGCCGAACGGGCGAATGCGCCTCTACGAACTCGGCCGGGCGGCCGGGTGGGAGAAAAGCCGCCTGCACCACCAACTCACCCGCATGAGCACACGCGGCCTGGTCACCCGAGAACGCTGCGGCTCCCGCGGTAGGGAAGCGGTGATCACACCGAAGGGCCTCACCGCGCTCAAGGACGCCGTGCCGGGACACGCGCGGGAAGTCCGACGCCTGTTCATCGACCGCCTCACCCCCGAAGAACTCGACCGCTTCGGCGACATCGCCGCCAAACTCCTCGACTCCCTGCGCGCCGACCGGCCCACCCCCTGAGATATCGGGACTTCACGGGAACGGAAACAGCCGCCTCACCCAGCCGAGACACCCTCCGCGTGATCTCCCGGACCTCCGAATCTCGAAGTCACCGTCGGCAACGACACCGGGATGCCGACGGCGATAGTGCTCGGCGAGCCGCTCGGCCCCTTCCGCCTCGTCCAGCCACGGCGTCCTGTAACCGCACTCGCCGCACCAGTACCGAAACTCCGCTGACATCGTGACCTCCCGTGGGCCAGCGAAGTCTCACCGATTCCCGAGGTCGACAACAGGTCGAACACCTGCCATTCCCGGCCGGTCGATCGGCACTAGGATGATCTCGTTTCGTCGTCGGCCTGGGGGAACTCCATCGTGGTCAATCGTTTCGGCGTCCTGCTGCGCGACGCGCGACGACGAGCCGGACTGACCCAGGAAGAGCTGGCCGCCCGATCGGGCGTCGGCGTGCGCACCATTCGCCGACTCGAAACCGGAAGCGGCACCAACCCCCGCATCGGCACCGTCACCCTGCTCGCCGACGCACTGGAGGTCACCCCCGCCGAACGCCGCGACCTGCTGGCCGCCGCCGACGGCGAACACCCCCCGACACCCGAGCCGAGCCAGCCCCGGACCCCGCCCCGGCGGCCTCCGGCCCCGTGCCCGCCACCCTGCCCGCGGTCCCCGAAGAGGTCGCGGAAGCCGCCGACCACCTGGCCCGAGTCATCGACGCCCGCCTACGACGCGAGGAGGAACTGCGCCGCCTGCCCGACCCGTTCCCCCTCCCCGTGCGCTGGCAGCAGGCGCCCGACCACCTCCTCGACCACTGGGACAACATCTGCCGTGTCCCGGTGGGCATCACCGCCGCCCCACTGGACCTCGCGGGCGAGATGGCGGACATCGCGGCCGTCTACCGGCGCGTACCGTCGCAACGACTGGTGGTGCTGGGACGCGCCGGCTCGGGCAAGACCGTGCTGGCGCTTCGGTTCGTGCTCGACATGCTCGCCACGCGCACGCCGGGCACCGCGGTACCGGTGATCTTCAACATCGGCTCGTGGGACCCCACCGCGACACCGTTACGCACCTGGCTGGTCGAGATGCTGCAACGCGACCAACCGGGACTCGCCGCGGCCGCGCCCGGCGGAGCCACGCTCGCCGCGGTCCTGGTGGACACCGGGCGCATCCTGCCCGTGCTCGACGGCTTCGACGAGATCGCCGAGGGACTGCACCGCCCCGCACTGGAGACACTGAACTCCCTGTCGATGCCGCTGCTGTTGACCAGCCGCTTCGACGAGTACGCCCGCGCCGTGACGGCGGTCGACGTGCTGACCTCGGCCGCCGTGGTCGAACTGACCGACCTCACCCTCGACGACCTCGCCGGCTACCTGCCCCGCACCACACGCCGGATCACCGCCGTCGACGGCGGCACCACCACCCCGTGGGACCCCGTCATCACCGCGCTGCGCGACCCCGCCGGAAACGACCATTCCGAAAGGCTGGCGGCGGTGCTGCGAACCCCGCTCATGGTCGGGCTCGCCCGCACGGTCTACAGCGACTCCCGCGACCGCGACCCGGCCGAGCTGCTGGACACCACCCGGTTCCCCACCGCACAAGCCATCGAGGAACACCTCCTCGACACCTTCGTCCCCACCGTCTACGGCGGCTGGCCGACCGCACCGGACGCCCACCACACGGTTCACGGCTGGGAGATCGCGCGAGTACGACGTTGGCTGGGGTTCCTCGCCGACGACCTCGACCGGCGCGGCACCACCGACCTCGAATGGTGGCGCATGGGCGGCTCGCGCCGCCGCGGGGTCCGAACCCTGACGGTGACGGCCTGCGTGTGCCTGGCCACGGTATTGGCCAATTGGCTGTTCTTCACCCCGGTGTCGGTCCTCGGCCTCGGCATACCGCTGTCCTGGGACGTCGTCCTCCTCGACGGCCTGTTCGGCGCCCCGGTCATCGGCCTGCCGTTCGGCTGCGTCTACCACCTGATGCTGGTCCGCAAAGACAGATTCAGCGAACTGATGCGGGTCCGAGTGCGGTTGTTCGACCGGGCCGGCAGACCTCCGGGATTCCGGCGTAAGGTCCTCACCCGGTTCGCGGTCGGGTTGTTCGCCGGCGCCATGGCCGGAGTCGGATACGCCTTCCTGAGACTGTTCGTGCACCTGCTGGCCTCACATCTGCAGGTCAACCCCGACCTCGGCATCGTCGTGTACTCGGTGGCCGTCGACGCCCTGGCCTTCGCCGTCATCTTCGGCCTGGCCGCCGCAAGCGTGCTGGCGCTCGCGGCCGCACTGGAGGCCCCGGCCAACCTCACCACGGCCACCAGTCCCGACGACCTGCTCGCGGCCAACCGCACGACCGTACTGCGCCTCGTCGGCCCCCTCGCACTGCTTTTGGCCCTCGTCATCACCGCCCTCGGCTTCCCCGTGTCCCACGCAGTGCGGACCGTTCTCGGCCCACCCTTCGAACTGCTCTGGGACGTGGAGGTCGGCTTGGCCGTCGGCCTGACGGGCGGGATCGGCGCCGCCGTCGGCTACATCGTCGCCTTCACCGCGTGGGGCCACTGGCTGTTGTTCACCCGCCTGCGGCTCCCGCTGACCGGCAAACTCCCGTGGGCCGTCGACACCTTCCTCGCCGACGCCTACCGGCGCGGCGTGCTGCGCCAGTCGGGAGCCGTCTACCAGTTCCGGCACGTGCGGCTGCAACAACACCTCGCAAAGGCCTACCGCACCGGCAACTGACGCCGTTTCCCCAGCTCAGCACACCCGGCCAGAAATGGCCGCCCCACGACCTTCCGCGTGCCCCGCCCCGGACGCGACCATCGGCCCCACGCCGACCGTGAAGTCGGCGACCGGAAAGGGGATTTCGGGGTGGTAAGCGAGACATCACCGGTGGGAACGGATATCGCCGGCCTGTGGGACGCGTACTTCGGAGAGCCCACTCCACCGGAGAACGGCGTCAACTGGGACGCATACAGCCACGAGGAGCTGTACCAGATGCTGTGGCAGGACGCCGACGTCGCCGACGTCAGCACCGTCGCCGCCGAATGGGCCGAACACCGCGCCGCGTTGGTGAACCACGCCGAGGTGCTACGGCAACAACGAATCGCGCTGCTGGAGAGCTGGACGGGAACGGGAGCCGAGGAAGCCGCACGCCGACTCGACATCCTCGCCGACCGCGTGGAGAAGCTCGCCGAGCTGGCGTACGCGGGGGAACGAGCAGCCGGACAAGCCGCCGACGCGCTGGCCAGAGCACGGGCGATGATGCCACCGCCACCGGCAGACCCGGCCGGTGCCACCGCGGTCGAGACCACACCCACCGCCACCGACTGGGCGACGTTCGGGGCGCAGTTCGCCGAACTCGGGCGACCCTCCGCAGCCACCACGGCCTCCTCCGCCTCCGACATGGTCGGCTCCTTCAGCGCGGTGGGCGGAGCCACCTTCAGCTTCTACGTCGGCGCCACGACCGCCGAGACCCAAAAACAGCAGGCCGTGCGCGCGATGCAGGGCTACGAGTCCAGCCTCACCGACTCGAGCCGGATGCTCGGCCGAGCCCGCGACATGATCCCCGCCGCCTCCACCCTCCCGAGCACCGCCACCACGCCCGCCAGCGCGTCCGACGACACCCGACGGTCGTGGCGCACGCTCGTCGGTGACCCGGCCAAGGGACTGACACCGGGGGCTGTCACGGGCGCCGTGGCCGGTGGAGCACTCGCCGCGGGAGCGGGACGGGCCGTGGGAACGGGGTCGTTCACCGGAATGGCCACGCCGGGCACGCCACTCGCGCCGGGCCTGCGAGTCGGGTCGATGGCGCTGTCCGGCGGTCCCGGAGCGACGATCACGCAGCTCGCCGCCGAGACGGCGGCCACGCGACCGGGCGCGATGGGCGGCATGGTGCCGCCCGGAGCCACCGGAGCCCGCCCCGGCTCCGACGACGAGGAACACGAGAACCGGATGCCGACGATCGACCACGGATTGTTCCCCCTCACCGAACCCGGTAGTGAGGCGGTCATCGGCCTGAACCAGGGAGACGACGAGCTGTGAGCGCGAAACGGGGAATCGAACTCGAACCGGATCTGCTCGACCAGCGCATCAAGACGCTGGCCGAACTGGGCGATCTGACCGGCGACCTGGTGGCCACCGCGAGCCGACTGGCCGAACGACTGCCGAGGCTCGGCACCGCGCCCCCGGCCGTGCACCTGGCATTGCGCCTGCGGGAGGCGGCGGGCAGCTCCGGCCTCGCGGGCGAGGTCGAGGCCACCGAGCGCGAGGTCCGCGAATACAAGCAGATGCTCTCCGAGGCCAAACGCAAGTACGAGGAACACGAATCCCAAGCCCGTGAGGACCTGCGGGCCGCCGAGGAGTCCGCCGCAACCGCCGGACCCGACGCGACAGGTCGACCCGGCTCACCGAGGCGATCGTCATGACGGCCGCGATCACCCCCACCGAACGCGTCGACCTGACCCCGACCGAGCTGGACCTGCTCGCCGCCTACGCGGGCAGACCGTTCCCGTTCCCACTGCGCGTGCCCTCGACCGGCCGGATCGCGGGCGAACGCGCCGCATTGTTCGCCGCGGCGGGACAACGACTCGCCGAGCGCGGACTCGCCACACCGGACGGGCCCGTCGGCATCGCGGCGGAACTGATGACCGCCCTGCGAGAGCACCGAAACACCGTCGACCTCGTGGTGATCGACGGCACCCAGGTGACGGGAGCCGTCACCATGATCCTCGACTCCCACGCGGTGGTGTGCCGACAGTCGATCGGCCCCGAGCCCGCACCGGTCACCGTCACGCGAGTCGCCGACACCGCACTGACCACCGAACTCACGGCATTCCTTCCACGCGTGAAGGCCGCGCCGACCCTGCCCCTCACCCTGCCGCCCGGCGTGCTCGAGGACGCGTTGCGACTGCTGCGGAATACGATGGGCATCACCGCGCCCCGCGAGCGAGTCCGAGCCCTGGTCCGGGAACGCGGGGGAGAGGCCTCCGCCGTCGACGCGCTCATCGACCTCGTGCCGTCGGTGTCGGGACGAGGACAACTCGGCGTCGTCCTCCGATCGCCGACCGGCGCCGCCGACCGCCCACCCGAACTGTCGTGGTTGGACACCCCCAGAGGCCGAGTCCGAGTCGACCGCGACCCCCGAGGCTGGGTGAGCGTCAACCCGTTACGACACGGCGAACTGCTCACGGCCCTCAACGACGCCGTGGCCCGAGCCCGCGCCTAGCCCAATTCGACGGTGGGAAACAGAAAGGAACCCTCATGGAACCAGCACAGTGGTTGGCCGACTACCGCGACCGCCTCGAACGCGCGGCCTACGGCGCCCAACGAGCCAGCGAGAGCCTACGCGAGGTCGGAGCGACCGCCACCTCCCCACGCGGTGAGGTCACCGTGTCGGTGAACGCCGCGGGCGCACTCGAGGACATCAAACTGGTCCCCGCGGCACGCAAACTCGAAGCCGAGGCCCTCGCGAGACTCATCATGACCACCGCCCGCGAAGCCCAGCGCATCGCCGCCGGACGCATGGCCGAGGTGATGGCCGGCTACCTCGGGGACAACCCGGCACTCATCGAGATCACGAAACACCTGCCCGCGGAGGTCGTGCGATGAGCCCGCAACCGTCCTACGAAGTCGACCCCGAACAGCTCCGCGCCCACGCCCGCAGGCTCGCCGCGCACGCCGACCAACTGTCCTCCATCGGCACGGCCCTGCCCTCGCAGATGGGAGCCCAGTCACTGGGAGCGTTCGCACAGTTCATCACCGCGAGCATCGGCGCGGCGATGACCGCGACGACGGACGCCTTCGCGCACGCCTCCTCCACTGTGGACAAGGTGAGCGAGGGCATGCGACGCGCCGCCGACCGGTATCAGGAATCCGACGACACCCACGCCACCGACCTCACCGGCATCGGGGCACACATCGAGGAGGAACCCCGATGACCACGACCTCACGAACCCAGCACGAGCCCTCCGAGCGTTCCGCGGTGGAGATCAGCACGGCACTGGCCGACCTACGAATCGCCGGGGACGCCATCGGCGGCAAGCAATGGCTCTCGGCCGACCTCGCGGGCGAACCCGTGGTCTCGATCAACATGCTCGGCTCCACGGCCAGCCCACTTTCCGCCCTCGCCAGCGCGGGATGCGACTTCCTCACCCCACTGATCTCGTTCCTCGAGGAACCACTCGCGCAACTACGCGGAGAGCCCGACTCGGTGTCCGGCCCCGCCGCCGAGCACGACGAGGCCGCGCGCTCGGCGAACGCCGTCGCCGACGACTACCGCTCCACGGTGGAATCGGAGACCAGCGAGTGGTCCGGCGACGCCAAAACCAACTACACGCAGACGGCCTACCAACTCGTCGACGGAATCCTGTCCATCGCGGAGACCGCCGCCACCAACGCGAAGGCGATGATCGCGGCGGGCGAGGTGGTGGCCCAGGTCGTCGACATCGTCACCCGACTGATCACCGAGGCCGTCGGAAAGATCGTGCCGATCATGACCGAGGCGATCGCCGCGGCCCCCGCCACGTTCGGCGCCAGCATCGCGCAGGCGATCCCGCAGTGCGTGGCCATCGCCGTCGACTACGGCGGACGGATCGCGGCCAAGCTGGGGGAGCTGCTCGCCAGCGGCGAGAACCTGGTGAAGCTCATCGAGGGCGCGACCGGGGTCCTCAAGGTTGTTCGGCAAGGCCTCACCGTCATCGGCGACCTGGCGGGAGGCGGTGCCCCCTCGGACACGGGCGCCCAAAGCGTGAAGGAACTACCGAAGCCCGAGACGAACACCGAAAGCCGAGGCGAAGAGGACCAGCCGCAACCCGAGGTGGACAACCCACTGGACGGCGAGTGGAGCCCCATCACGCGGGAATAGAGGCCATCGACCCGGTGGCGCGCCCGGCCGGCGAGTGGCGTCGTGACGTGGGGGCACGACGGCGCCTTACCGACCACGCGCCACCGCCGATGCTCGCCATCCACGGCACCCGCCATGTCCCCGGGCGAGGACGATGTCGTACTGAGTGAAGGAGAGTCATGACAATGCGATGGAGGACATCGGGAGCGCTGGGCGCCGTGCTCGCGCTCGGGAGTGTGCTCGGGCTCACCGGAGCTACCCAGACG
Source organism: Saccharomonospora glauca K62 (assembly GCF_000243395.2). Classification (NCBI taxonomy): domain Bacteria; kingdom Bacillati; phylum Actinomycetota; class Actinomycetes; order Pseudonocardiales; family Pseudonocardiaceae; genus Saccharomonospora; species Saccharomonospora glauca. The sequence continues at coordinate 1,952,876 of NZ_CM001484.1, forward strand.
TATACGCGGCCACCGAGCCGCCGGTCTTCGCCGACGGCCACGGGCTCACGGTCGTCGAACAGCCGTGGTGGGTGGATGACGAGCAACGAACGTTCAAGCTCGTCGTGCGAACCGACGAGGTGCCTCGTTACTCGACGCTGGAGGGCCAGACCTCCGGTGAGCACGTGATCATGGTAACCCTGCCGGAAGGGTATGACACTTCCGGTAACACCCGCTATCCCGTTCAGTACCACCTCCACGGCCACCCCGACTACCCGGATTCCGTGACGAACAAGGAGATGTTCGAGGAGTCGACCGCAGGTGGCGTTCCACTGATCACCGTGGCACCCAATGGTTCCGGCCGCGGCTGGTACACCAACTGGGTCAACCCGCCCGACTCGCTCGGACCGCAGAACTGGGAGACTTTCCACCTCGATCAAGTGATTCCGTTCATCGACGCGAACTTACACACGATCCCGAGCCGGGACGGACGAGCTATTTCCGGGCACTCGATGGGCGGTTTCGGGGCGATGCACTACGCGGAGACAAGGCCGGATCTCTTCGCCTACGTGGGAAGCTTTTCGGGTGGTCTCGACCTGTTGAACCAGGCACAGCGCGTGGCGGTGGTAGCCACGACACAACTTCCCACCAGCGGCATGCCGACGGTCCCTCCGGACGCGATCTTCGGTGTCCCGGTGTGGCCGCTGGACACGGTCTGGAACGAGGTGAGCCCCGCGCAGCACGTGGAGTCATTGCGGGGCATGGGTGTGGCGCTGTATACCGGGGACGGCGGAAATCTCCTTGATAACGCTCCACAGGCTGTCATCGAGAAGGTGGTGCGCGACACCAATCTCGTCACCCGTGACCACCTCGTCGCGGCCGGAATTCCGCACACGTTCGTCGACTACGGCGACGGCAGCGAGTGGGCGGAAGGCTGCACCGGTAAGCACGCACAAGCCGCGTGCCTGAAGGCCGACATGAAACACTTCGTCGGGATACTTATGGAGGAACTCGCTCATCCCTAACGCGCGATGCGCCGCGGCTACCGGCGTGCCGGGCGTAATACCACCGACGGGCACGCAAAACTCGTGGTTACCGACGCACCGTCCGAGGGCCGCTCCCGGACCGACCGCCACGCCGTTGCTTTCGAGGGTAAGGGCGAGAAGCTGATCGAACAGCTCACCTCGACGACCTCTATGGGCTCCATGGGGCGGCGTGGCGGGTCGAAGGACATTCGAGACCGTGTCGCTTTCCTTGCGGACCACCCCTTGGCATCGGGCAGACGGTCTTCGTCGCCGGTGGCATGGGACGGGTGGCCGAGAAGCTGCGCGCTGTCACCAGGTGAGGGCGACGGCTGCCGTGGCGGTGGCGTCGAGAACCGCTGCGGAGGGATCGCCGCGAAGAGGCTCGGTTTCGGCGAAGATCACCGATGAACCCCTGGTTTTCGAGTCGTAGTGGTGTCCGGTGAATGGTACGAGAGGCGCGATCGGGCGGATGTCGCCGGTGCCGTGCTCGTCGATGAGGTCCTTGAACTTTCGAGCTTGCGATGTCCGTCGCATGGTCACCTTGGACACGGCCACCAGCATCTCGTTGCCCGCCTCGTCGATGACCGGGTATTGCCAGCGTTGCAGCTTGCGACAGGGCGTGGTGAGGAAGAACTTCTGCACTTGCCCGAAGCTGAAGGTCACGCACTCGACGGCGTCTTCGTGACGCTCCCGGCCCTTGCGCATCCGTAGTTGTTTCCAGGCGCGCTGGGAGTGGCCCTGGCGAGCGGTCCGCTTCGCTTTGGGGAGCTGAGACTGGATGTTGCGGATCACGGCGGACTCGGCCGCGGACAAGCCGGCGGAGCTGCCCGCCGAGCCACCCACCGTGGACAGGCCACCGAATCCGCCCGAAGCGCTGAGCGCCACGGTGGTGCCGACCGCCACGGCAGCTACCGTTCTTCGCCCCTTTCCATTGACTGGAACTTTCCTTCCATCGGCTAAGAGCGTGTCTCGTTTGGATCTTGGTTGGGTTGCGGGCATGATCTTGGTTCGTGGTTGATGAGTTGTCGCGGCGGTTGGTGCCTGATGAGCTGTGGGCACTGGTCGAACCGCTGGTCCCTGCGCATCAGGTTCGTCCGCAGGGAGGCGGACGGTCGCGCGTGGATGATCGTGCTGTGTTCACCGCGATCGTGTTCGTGCTGACAAGCGGGTGCGCTTGGCGACACCTGCCACCCAGCTTCGGAGTGAAGGTCCCGACCGCGCATCGTCGCTTCACCGAGTGGACGAAAGCCGGATTATGGCGCAGGTTGCATCGCGCGGTACTCGATGAACTCGGCAGCCAGGGAATGATCGACTGGTCCCGCGCGGTCCTGGACGGAGCCTCCGTCAGGGCCAAAAGGGGGGATCTCTGACCGGTCCCAGTCCTGTGGACCGCGGGAAACCCGGCTCGAAGATCCATGCACTGTCCGACCGGGCGGGACTGCCGCTGGCGGTCGCGATCTCGGCCGCGAACACCAACGACGCGCACGCCCTCAAACCGCTGATTCTGGCCATCCCCGCCGTGAAATCCCGGCGGGGGCCCCGCCGGCGCAAGCCGGACAAGCTCCACGCCGACAAAGCCTACGACCAGGCCGAACTCCGAGACTGGGTACGCAAGCAAGGAATCACCGTGCGCATCGCCCGCAAAGGCATCGAATCCAGCCAGAAACTCGGCAAGCACCGCTGGGTCATCGAACGATGTATCGCGTGGCTGTTCGGATACCGACGATTGACCATACGCTACGAGCGCTACGCCAACCACTTCTGCGCCTTCCTCACTCTCGCCGCAGCCCTCACCTGCTTCAAGAAACTCGCGAAATGAGACATGCTCTAAAGTCACCCACCTCTGTTCGGGCATCGTCCTCCTCCCTCGGTGTGAGGGAGATTCTTGATCAGCTGATCGGACGCCGTGGGGGAACGGGGACAACACCCCCGAATGGGTGAGTCGAGGCGAGAAGCAGGGGGAAGTGACTGTCAGGAGTGGGTTTAACCGTGGCGGACCATTGTGGCGCTAGGGTCTGTCGCTATTGCATGGACATTCGTAACTTGAATTTATGGGGTAATCCAAGGAAGCCAATAAGGTGAGAAAGTGCCCCAGAACTGAGCGTGAAGAATTCTGTCACTTTGGTCTAGTGAGACTTGAGTTCTTTCGAGGTAGTGTGGCCACGCTTACCCATGCCCCTCTACGCCCATACATCGGGCTCATGGTGATGTCGCGGTCCCGAGACCGAGCTTGGCTGTCGAGGCTGCGGTCGGAACCGCGACATCGTGGTGTCAGGGAAGTAGGCGCATGGCGAACACGGTTCCATCCGGGCGGATCGACACCGGGCCGTCCCATGAGTTGTTCTCGGAGGGGTCGGGCCAGGAGTAGCGGCCGGCGTAGATTTCACGTCGATACTGTTTCACTTGTCCTTTTGCCAGGAGACGAAGCAGGTCCTCCGCTACGCCGGAGAACGCTTCGACCCTGACGCCGTTCAAGCGGAAGACATGGTCGGTTCCGGCGAACTTGATGCCGCAGAGAATATGGTCCACATCCTGCACGCTGCCGGCGCCAGCGTGGGCAAACCCCTCGAAATGTTGCTTCCCCTGGCGTTTGGTGAGGTACTGGGCCGTCGCTTCACCGTCGCCCGCGAAGGACGTCAACCCGGCGGCGTTCGTGCGCGCTAGCACACGACCGAACCATTCGTATCGCTCCGGGGTAACGTGGAATCCACAGGTGTCAGGAAGGTGTTTCTCTGCCTCGGGGGGAACCTGTAACTGATGGAAGTAGTTCTCGTCCCCGAGTTCGTCGTCCAGGTTGCTCGGTTTGCCGCTCACCTCATTCAGCCATCCACCGCTTCCTCGACTGCACAACGCGTGGACTGTGACACAGCCGTCCGAAGGTAGTTCGGTGCTGAAGATGAGGACGGGAGTTTCGTTCCATGGTCCAATGTGAACCATTTCGACGTGCGCTGACGCGGAGGCGAGCTGGCTGTGGGAGTACTTGATATCGCTGTGGTTGCCTTTGCAGGCGATCGGGAACACCAAGGAAGGCGATCCCGGCTTCCACAGCTCGGCGAAGTACTGTGGCTTGTACTTTCCCGGCTTGCTCCATCCGGCCTGCAGCACCGTATCCGCGGGTGTGATCGAGACGAATCGGTCGGGATAGCGCTTCGACAGAATTCGCTGTGCTGTCACCAGGGCGAAACCGATGCCGAGTTCGCGTGACTGGAGAGCCTTGTAGTACTCCGCCGTTATCTTTCCTTCGTCGGACAGATGCATGAAGGAGTCAGTTTTACCGGTCAGCGCTTGGCTGTACTTCAACGCTCCCCAGTGTTCGGCGAGGCCGCGTGCAGCTCCTCGTCTCGCAAGGGCGATGGCTTGGCCGAGCGCATGCAATACTTCCCAAGGAGTGGTTGCGATGGGCTGACTTTCCCGGTCGGGGAGGGGTTGCAAGCCCGGCTTCCGGCGTAAGGGGATGTGTCTGTCCTGCTCGCCCTTCTCGGCCTGCTTCTTCGCGCGTTCCTCGTCGTCTTTCTTCGCGGCCGCGGCTACGGCGTTTGCTAAGTTTAAATTGGAGTCTACGGAGAAGTTGGACTCGCGGGCGAGATCCTGAAGTACTTCCTTCGTCGGCTTCAGCACCGTCCCCCCAGGGTATGCGATAACTGTGCTTTGGTCTTACGCGATCTCTACCGCGATGCAACGTTACGGTCTTGATCGCACGCGCACATCCGCGTATTGAGTGATATGGTCCGAGGATTTTTCACACTCACGGATCAGTCAAAATCTATTGACAAACATCTTTCGAAGTTGGAGAGGCTTTCCTTCATGCATTGGTGGTGGCCCCATGACTTCGCAGCCGGAGGTCCTCGGCGCCTTCACTCAGCTCCGGCCGTTCGTAACGTGCAGCAGGCGGGTCACGGCGTGATCGAGGGGGATGACTTCCTGTTCGATTCGTCGGAACGGCGTGGGGCCCGCGGTCGCGATGGTGTCGTAGGCGAGGCGTTCGGCCTCGGTCAGGTGCGGTAGGACCTCCGCCGACGGTGAGAGACGGCGACCGTGTTCGTCGTGGTTGACGCCGTGATCGGCATAGCGGTGGAGGTCGGTGTCGTCCATGAGGATCGAGTGGACCGGCTTGGGAGGTGCTCCGTCCGATGCGGGCTCGGCCAGCACTGCCCGGAAACGGTCGAGGATCGCGTACCCGTCCGTGTCGATATCGCCCCAGTAGACGACGTGTTCGGCGGTCCGGAGCCAGGGCACCTCCGCGAGGAGGGAGGCCGCGGCCTTGCCACCACCCTCGACCACGATCGTGTCGCGGACTTGCGGGAACCAGAGGCGACAGTCGCGGTTCTCCACGACGAGCACGACACGAGGCCGATAGGCGATCTCGTGCACGTCCCCGGTGGTCCAGGCGTCGTGTCTGCGACGGCCGGACGCCAGGTAACCGGGATCGATGTAGGTCAGGTGCACGACCGCCGGTCGGGGCCGCGCCTCCGCACGGACGTCTCTTCCGGAGACATCGCGTAACAGCGCGCCGTGGGAGCCGAGCCACTTGGTGTGCATTCCCGGAATCGGGAGCTGCCGCAGGGTCCACGCGCTGAGGTCGGGGTGCTGACGCAGCCAGTCCACCGCGCGAAGCAGCACCTCCACGTCGTGTGCCTGAAGCCGGTGGACCGCACGGAGCGTGGCCGGGGTGAGCACCGCATCGACGGATCGCAGTGCCGAGGCGAGCTCGCGAGCCCGTTCAACATCCACAGGGGGCGGCTCGGCACCGAACTCGGCGAGGAACGCGACGCCGCCGTCGAGGTCAGCGACGAGCCTGGCGGGGAAGTCACCGACGACTCCTCGAATACTGAGCGTGCGGGGAACTAGTCGCACGCCGTGGGGGAGTCGGTCGGCGATGTCACGCCAGCGCATGCGCCACTCGTGCCAGACGCCGTATCCCAGCCTCTCCACGGCTTTTCCCGTTGTCACGCCGGGACATAGCGGCACGGAGAAGATGACTGTCTCGCCGCCATGCACGCCCGTGCACACGGCTTCCGCCCACTTCCGATCGATTCTGCGGCGGAGCTCCGCACACGCACCCTCCGGGGTGACGAGCGTGCTCATTCGTCCGGGACCCCCACCAAGGGCTTCGCCCACGACCGGCCCTCGGAGTTTTTGAGGATCAGATACTCCGCGTCCACGTGCGGCTCGATCGCGCTGTGCTTGTCGTTCGGGGCGCTGATGATCAGTTGGAAGCCGAGCCCCCGCCAGGCCCCGATGGCACGGCCGGTGAGGCGCGCGTCCGCCTTGATCAACGCCTCGTCGAGGAAGACCGGTGCGTAGCGGGGGCGGGTGGCGCCCGCGTCACCCAACTGATACCGCAACGCGGCACCGACGATGAACGCGACCAACTCCTGCGACTCACCACCGGACTTCTCCCCGATGTGGTCATACACGGCGACGTGGTTGCCGTCGAGGTCGCGTTTCTCGGCGCTGATCCGCACGTGGTTGCGGACGTCGACGAGATCGGAGAACTCGGGGGCCGTGCGGCGAATCCGATCGATCACCCTGGCCATGCGGTGATACGCGCGTTCTCGCTCGGCGTCCGTGGTCGCGCTGTCGATGAGGGCGCGGACGTCGCGCAACTCCTTGCGGAACCGGGCGCGGACCGCGGAGTGGCTCTCCTGCGGATCGATGCGCAGCCGGTGGTTGTCGTCGGCGAACGGCAGATCGGCGAGGATACGGTTGACCGGATCGATCCGGTCGCGGATCTCGCGGACCGCGGCGGCCAGCTCGCTGTCCAGGCCGGTGAGGTCGTTGCCGGACAGCTTCAGCAGGCTGTCCCGCCACTCGGCCTCCAACTCGTGCAGGCCGCTGGTCTCCAGGTCGGTGAGGATGCGGTCGAAGTCGCGATACGAGGCGTCCGCGTCGGTGCCGAGGTTCGGGTTCGGCCAGCGTTCGAGGAACGTCGAGAAGATGTCCTCCAACGCCTTCCTCGACCGGGCGATCGTCTCGGTCGCCGAACGTCGGTCGGTGTCGAGCCGGTCGGCGGCGCGTTTGACCGCCGCGTCGAACTCCGCCAGCTCCGTGGCGCTGTCCGAGTCGCCCGCGAACAGCGACTCCAGATACTCCCGGTGTTCCGGAAGGACCACCGTGCCCGTCTGCATGGCCGCGTCGAGCGCCGACTGGGCGCGGTCCACCTCGTCGACGGTCGACTCCCACTGCTTACCGAGCACCTTCACGGTCTTCTTTTGCTCGCCGACGCGCTCGGTGAGATCCCTAACCCGCTGCTTCAGCTCCTCGACCTGTTTCTGCAGCTGGTCGATCCTCGGGTTGCCCGCGCGGACCTCCTCGACGACGCGGTTCCACCGGTCTTGCTCCGCGCGCACCGAGTCGACGTCCACCTGCTTCCACGACAACTCCGTCACGGTCCGGTAGGCCGCGCGTCGGGCCTCGAACGAGTTGAGCTCGTCCTCCGCCCGCGCCACCCACGCGACGGCCTCGTCGAGACGCCGGTGCGCGAGGTCGATCCGGTGCTCGAGGTCGGCGAGCAGCCTGCCGTTGGTGAAGCCGAGCACGTTGGCGCGGCCGTGCCCGCCGTGTGCGCCCCGGCCGCCGCGTTCCGACGTCTGCCCGGAGATCGTCAGCGCCTTGGCGTACTGCCCGAGCTGCCGGGGCGTGTCGACACAGACGTAGTCGAACCGGCGGGCGAGTTCGCTTTTGAGCCACGCGGTGAACGGCGACGGACGATAGTCGAGCCTGCCGGGGAGCGTCTTCGGGTTGAGCGTGACCTCGTCGCGCAGCCCCGTGCGCACGCCCTGGAAGTGCACGCGCCGGGTCGTCCTGACCTTGTTGACGGCCTCCCGGAACGCGCTCAGGCGCCCGGAGTCGATGAGCATGAGCGTGGCGAACCCGCCGAGCGCCAGGTTGAACGCCTCCCGCCACGGCTCGAACTCGGTGCTCACCTCGATCAGCTCGCCGACGAACGGCAGCTCGTCCGGGGTGAGTCCGGCGGCCTCGGCCAGCGCCGCGCGGGCCGCGTGCAACTCGGTGGGGATGTTGCCCCGCCGGGACTTGACCGCCTTGTGCTCGGCCCGCAGCTCGGCCAGCTCCGCCTCGGCCTGCTTCTTCTCCGCCACGGCCTCGGCGAAATGGGTCTGGGCGGTGCGGCGGGCCTCCGTGTCGGCCAGGGCGCGGTGCGCCGTCTCCACCAGCGCGGCGAAGTCGTCGCCGGTCGACACCGTGGCGCCGAGGGTGTCGAGGGCCCGGTCCAACTGCTTGCGCGCTCGTTCGACGTCGACCAGCCGTTGCTCGATGGTGCGCAGCTCACCGAACGCGGTCTTCAAGTTGTCGCCCCCGGAGGCGCGAAGCGTCTCGGTCGCGCCCTCGCACTGCGCTTCGGTGGCTTTGACCAGGGCCTCGGTCTCCGCCAGTTCGTCCTTCGCCCGCTGATAGCGCCGGGAAAGATCCCGCTCGGCCGCGCGGAGAAGGTCGAGTCGTCGTTCGTGACACCACAACGCCGCGGGGGAGGACTCCGCGCTGAAGGACCCGACCGCCTCGATCAGCCGCAGCCGCTGCTCGGCGTCGTCGATGGCGCGGCGATGCTCGCGGATCGGCGTCAACGCCTTCACCTGCTGACGCGCGACGATCATCCGCTGTCTGGTGCCGGACAGTTCGTCGAACTGCTGCACCACCGCGTCCGCCGTGGCCAAAGTGGAGGGTTCTTCGAGGACCATCGTCTTGTAGAGGGCATCGACGGTGGTGATCTGCTGGCCCGCCTGGATACGGCCGAGCAGCGCGACCGCCTTGTGGCCGTCACCCGCGGCACCGATACCGAGCGTGGAGTGCAGCCGCGCGGTGAAGTCCCGGTCGGTGTCGAAGCAGGTCACCCCGGTGGCCTCGACCTCGGCGCGCGCGAACCTCTTGGCCGCCGGGCCCTCCAGATCCCGTAAGCAGTAGTGGCGGTCACAGGTGGCGCGCACCGCCACGACGTCGTCGAGGGTGCGGGCGGCCGCCGGCACGTACCAGGCGCGCAGCGCGGTGAACTCCGCGCCGGTGTGATCGACCCAGGTCATCGCGATGGCCGACCAGGTGTCGCGGCCGTCGCCGCGCAGCACCCGCATCTTCGTCTCGCCATCGGCCCTGGACTCGTCCAGCTTGCCCCGCGCATACGACAGGATGTTGCGCTGGTCCTTGCCCCTGGGCCTGCCGACCACACCGCCGTTGGAGGCCCCGTTGAACGGTGTCGTGTGGGGCATGAGCAACGCGATGTGGGAGTCCATCAGCGTCGACTTGCCCGACCCGGAACCACCGCTGAGCAGGGTCGCTCCGGGCGCGAACCGCACCCGGTGGTAGCCGTCATAGCCGCCCCAGTTCACCAGCTGCAGGTCGCGGGCCACCCACTGCTGTCCTCGTGATGCCGCCGGGATCAACCCGAACAGCGTATCGATCATGCTCACGCCGTGGCCTCGTTCCGTTCGCGCAACCACTGCTGCAGTTCGGCGAGCTTCTCCGTGCTCAGCACGACCTCCACCAACGGTGTGATCCGATACCGGCCCGCCGACTCCTCGACGAGCAGCCCCTCGGTGACCAGCCGCTGCACCGCGCTGCGAACCTCCTGCTGACTGCGGGCCAGGTTGTGGTCCTCGGGGTCGAAATAGGTCAGCACGGTCTGTTCCAGTTCCTCGATGTCCACACGCGCGGACGCCTCACCCGTGCCGCGTTCCCGCTGGAAGACGGTCCGAAGCTGCACGAGCACCAACGTCTCGGCCCGGTTGTAGGACTCGTCCCGCAGCAGGATCGGCACGTCCAGCTCCGTCGACCGCACCTGCTGCTTGTAGGCGACGCCTCGCTCGTGGTCGACCACGAGCCGGATGAACAAATCGTGCATCCGCGACTCTATGATCTGCTGATTCTCCAGCAGAGTCCGCCACTGCGCGGGATTCTTCTCGGCCAACAGGAACTTGCGGCGCAGCAGCTGGACCAGCACCCGCCGCACGTCCGCCTCCAGCGTGCCCGCGTCACCGGGGAACAACTCGGTCGGGTCGTCCTCCATCGACACCGGGTCGATGAACCCGGCGGCGGTGCCGGTCGACCAGCCGTTCTCGGGCTCGACCTCACTCATCGGTCACCACTCCTATCAGCCGGATTGGCCGCCACCACACCGCCGAGGGCGAACCGGCGCCGGGACCCGTCGGGCCGGATCGTGTCGACCGTGGTGACCTCCTCGGTCTCGGTCATCCCGGCGTCGTGGGCGATCTCCAGCAGCCCGAGCAGATCGACCGGCCGCCGGAGGTCCTCGTCCGCCGCGCGGAACGCCGCCACGACGTCCACGCGCTTCTCCCGGCCCGCGAACGCCGCCAAGTGGTCCTCCAGCTCGGGGTATCGGGGACCACCCCAGGCCCTGGTGTCGGCGGTGGTCACGTCCTCGATCTCCTCCCACTCCCGCAACGGCGCGGGCGGTTGCGGCGGCCGCAACTCGCTCGTCCGCTGCCGCAGGTGCCCCAGGTCGGCCACCGGAAGACGGCGCAGCGGCTCGACGGGCTCGCCCCGACGAGAGGCGGGAACCCACTTGTGCAGTTCGGACATCACGTTCCTCAGCAACTCGTCGACCTGACGGTCGCGCAGCGGGTCGTGATTGCGCACCTGGGTGGTGATGACGTGGGAAGCCTGGCGTTGTGCGGCCAGCACCTCCTTGACACCCTGTTCGACCCGGCGCGAGATGTCGGTGAGTTCCCGGCGCTGCTGTTCGGACAGCAGATCGGTGAACTTGTGCCGCAGCACCGTGCGCAGCTGGCTCCACAAGTTGTGGATCTGTGCGGGGTCGCCGATGAGCCGCAACGCACCGGCGAACGCCCGACCCTCCGGGGTGGCGTCCAGGATGCGCTGGCCCCGCTCCAGGTATTCGCGAAGGACCTCACCGGTCGGGCGCACGTCGTGCCGCAACTCGGCGACGACGTCCCGCTGCACGGCCTTGATCGACTCGGCTACTCGGGCGAAGTCCGCGGGCAACTCCCGCGCCAGGTGCAGCACGTTCTCGGCGGCTTCGAGCAACTGCTCGTCGGGGACGGTCTCGACCTTTCCACCGCGTTCCAGCCGGGCGAGTTCCTTCTGCCGCTGCTGGATTTCTTCGTGTAGGCGGGAGATTCTGGCCATGACGTCGGGGTCGGCGTCCTGCGCGAGCCGCTCGATCGCCTGCAGCAACGTCCTGACCCGTGATTCCGACACCCTGGTGCGTACTCCGCCGACCCGGCCGGCGACTTCGAGCGCGCCGACGCCGTGTGCCGACAGCCGATACACCTCGACGTCGTCGTCGGAGACGTGCCGCACCAGCCACCCGGCCTGCACCCACTGCCGGCACAGGTCCCGCGCGTTCCCGGAAGGCAGCGGTTGGTTGTCGTCGTCGCCGTAGCCCGCGGCCCGCAGCTGCTGGAGGGCGTCGTCGATCTCCGCGTGCGCGTCGGCCACCGCCACGCTCGGCCGCTCGGCGGTGAAGACCATCGCCAGCGCCGTCACCACGAAAGGCGCGTGTGTCTGATGGAGGAGAGCGAGCATGGGGTTCTGGAACGCTCGCAACGCACCCTGGTACGCGCCTTCTATGCCTCGTGTAGCCATCGCGGCGTTAGGGTACGGCGTGAGGCCGACACACTCGGTGCTGACCGCTCGCGCCGTGCCGGGGAGCGTCGTGGTAGTCGGGAGTGCGACGTCACCACAGGGGCTTTCGCGGCGACTCGATGACCAACGCGTTGGGATCTTCGGAGGCGACAACCTCCGAAGAAACCGTGCGTGCTGGCCGACGAGTGCAGCGCCATTGCTTGGCGGTCTCGCCGCTACGATTGGTTACTTCTCGATTTTCGGGCATGGATCGTCCCCAGGGCTATGTCAAGGGATTCACGAAACGGTTCTCGGGAAGCATCGGAAGTTGTTTTTCGTGACTGGGATAGTAGTGATGGATGAGGCGAACGACAGCAACGGTGACAACGCCAAAGACAGCGAGATCTGGCTTGTTCCCGGCAGGGGTTGCCGGATTCGTGTTCATGGCCAAGGTAATGGTTTCCATGGGGCACGCGGAGTCCCGCAAACTGCCTGTTTTGCAGGCCCTGGTTTACGGGGCGTTCTTTCGTTGCTACTCGGCCCGGCGGTGGCACTGAGTCGTCTTTCGGAGTCGTCCAAGATGCGGAACGTGCGTCAGGGACTACACCGCGCTCTCCGGACTTAGGGGTTGAAGGAAATTCTGGGCATCACGGCCCGTTTCGTGATGCTATTTCCCGTTGCACCGAAAGAAACCTTTCGAACGCTGAAGCCCCGTACCTTGGTTAGATGGACTGTCTTGCTCACGGGGCCGGGAACGTCTTCAAGGTCTCCACGGTATCGGCGAGGCCCTGCCAGGCTGTTTCGGTGTCGCTGGTTCGGGTGTGCGGGCTGCGAAACCACGCGAGGAACTCGGCGAGGTCGGTCAGAGCCCAGCGCAGCCGATACAACGCCAGCGCTGACGGATCCGGGGCGAAGCCCGTCAGCTCCGTGTAGTGGCCGAGGGCTGCCGGGTCGTCGGAGAGTAGGGACAGGTCGCGTTCGGGCACCGCCAATCCGACGGTGTCCCAGTCGATGAGGAGATACCCGCCCTCGATGCGCAGGAGGTTGCCGGGGTGGGGCTCGCCGTGCGTGACGACCAGCGGCCCGCCGCCGCGCCGGACCCGGTCGGCCAAACGGTCGAAGTCGGCCAGCCGCGTGCGGAACAGCTCCGCCTCATTGGTCACGAGTGCTCGTGCGGGTTCGGAAAACGGCCCGCCGGACCACGGCAAGGAGGCCTCCGCGAGGGCGCTTTCCAACCCGGCCCGCCCCGGCGGGTCCAGCACGGTGGCCGGAGTGCACCGCGGCGGTGTGCTGCGGTGCAGCCGGGCGAGCAGACCGAGCACCTCGTTCCGCTCCGCGCTCGACAACTCCCGAGAGAAGTCGCCCGCCTCTCCGTGGACGAAGGGGAAGAGGCTGAGTGCGTAGCGGTCGTCCACCGCGACCACGGGATCCCCGGTGCGGGAACGCCGGGGAGCGACCACGAAGTCCAGGCCGGCGCGCTCGTGCAGAGTGGCCGCGGTCTCCATGGCCTTGCGCAGCCCCACTAACGCCATCTCGGGAGTCGGTCCGCAGTGTTCCTTGTGGGCCAGGTCGGAAACCTTGGCGAACCACTGCCGACCGTCCTCATCGGTGACGCGCCAGTGGTAGTCGCCGAAACCGACCGGGGCGTAGGATGCCGTGTGCACGACGACGCCGAAGTGTTCGGCGAGCCCGGTGGCCAGGTCCTCCTCGCCGAAGTTCTCCGGGCGGGTCTCCATGACCTCACGCTACCAAGCGAACTACGCAAAACTCCCCATAACTGTCGTCGTCGAACTCGCGCATTTGCCGCAGGAGAGAAGCGAACAGCACGGGGAGACGAGGACCGAGACGGCGAGCAGGCCCAGCACAAGACGGGCGGCGTAGGTGGCGGCCGCACCGTCTCGCCTCGCAGGTGCGAGCGAAGGAAGAGCCGGAAGTCATCGCTCCATGTGAGCCGTGGCTTGCAGTTCCGTGTATCGCTCGATCACCGACGCGAATCGGCCCGTGGTGTCTCTGGGACGATCGATCGCGATGCTCTCACCCGATGGGTTCCTGGCTAGGGCGTCGGTGGCTTCCAGCCGAGGACGAGCATGTCGAAGATTGTGACGACGGCGTCGCGGCGATCTAGGGCGATTGGGGGACGAGAGCCGGGATCGTGAGGACGAACCGGGCGAGCGCGCGGCATCCAACGCGTCGTGGTTCACGCTGTCCATCCATCGGAGATGGCTGCGTCGAGACTGTCGGTGTGACAGACCCGCATGCCCGCCGTAGGCGCGGAGCTCTGGCGTGGAGTCCACCAGGCAGTGAAACTCGACCAGCTGTGGGTGCTCAGTAATCGGCCAGGTGCCGAGGAAGTACTGCCGGAGCGTGTCAGGACGCTCTGCCCCGCAGTCCAGCCCGCCGGGGGACCGCGCGGATACTGCACTTTGCCAACGGCACGACCGTAGAGACCGATCTGGTTATCCGGCGCCGCCAGCGCGTTCTCACGGGTCCGTCCGGCGGTCTCCCCAGCCGCCCCTACCGCGGCCTACCTCCACGTGCGTGGAGAGCACCCCGCCGATACCCAACGCCTGCACCGTGGGGTCGGACCACCTCCACGTGCGTGGAGAACACGAACCATCGGCACCCGTCGCGGTCTACCAGGTCGGACCACCTCCACGTGCGTGGAGAACACCCCCTCCGGTCCCGGTTGAACGCGTCCAACGACGGACCACCTCCACGTGCGTGGAGAACACCCCTCGCCGACGTCTATGCATGGTGGGAGGAGCGGACCACCTCCACGTGCGTGGAGAACACCGCCCCCAGATTCCCTCGAATCGCGTGCTCCGCGGACCACCTCCACGTGCGTGGAGAACACGGCGCGATCGGCCGCCTACGGCCAAATCAGATCGGACCACCTCCACGTGCGTGGAGAACACGTCGGCGAAAGGCACGGTCGCCCTCCTGGTGGCGGACCACCTCCACGTGCGTGGAGAACACGGGGTGTCCGGGCTCGCGCCTGGCGCTCCGGCCGGACCACCTCCACGTGCGTGGAGAACACGCGAGGGAGAACTCCTCGACTGTGGCGGCACGCGGACCACCTCCACGTGCGTGGAGAACACGCCGCCCTCGACCCGCTGAACACCGGCCGAGTCGGACCACCTCCACGTGCGTGGAGAACACGGGCCTGAGAGGCTCTGTGAGCCGCGCGGTGCCGGACCACCTCCACGTGCGTGGAGAACACGAGGACCGGCCATCCCCGCTGACTCAGGTCTACGGACCACCTCCACGTGCGTGGAGAACACCCAACCACGGGTGATCCAGACCGCGTGGCCGGCGGACCACCTCCACGTGCGTGGAGAACACAGGTCACGATGTCCACCAGCGAGCCGCGCTTCCGGACCACCTCCACGTGCGTGGAGAACACGGGGCACTGCCCTGCCGGGGTGGTGCCCCTCCCGGACCACCTCCACGTGCGTGGAGAACACGACGCGGCGGCCGACTACCCGTGGGTGGTGGACGGACCACCTCCACGTGCGTGGAGAACACCGTGTTCCAGCGACAACTGGCCCACCCAGCCACGGACCACCTCCACGTGCGTGGAGAACACGGTGGTGACCATCGTCCGGTACGCGGCCAGACCGGACCACCTCCACGTGCGTGGAGAACACCCTCCCGACTGGCCACTGTTACACCAGATAGGCGGACCACCTCCACGTGCGTGGAGAACACTCTGCTTGCTGACAGTTAGATAGGTGGGTATGCGGACCACCTCCACGTGCGTGGAGAACACCCGGTCGGCACCGTCGGAAGACGCAGCGACGTCGGACCACCTCCACGTGCGTGGAGAACACGTACGCCGTGCCCGCGTGCCCGTCAATCACGGCGGACCACCTCCACGTGCGTGGAGAACACTCCAACCTCAACGCCCGTCAGTGTCTTCGTTACGGACCACCTCCACGTGCGTGGAGAACACGTACTTCCGTAATTTGATTCGCGCTCTCCGGTTGGACCACCTCCACGTGCGTGGAGAACACCCGAGCGCCTGCCACCCCCCATGGCGCCCCGCCGGACCACCTCCACGTGCGTGGAGAACACAGTTTTGCTCCGGGGGCCTACCGAATGACCGGCGGACCACCTCCACGTGCGTGGAGAACACCGTGGCGCAGGCGGTGTGCGACGGCATCAACGCGGACCACCTCCACGTGCGTGGAGAACACCCGCTGAGGGAGAACAGCGCCTCCGGCCACACCGGACCACCTCCACGTGCGTGGAGAACACCTGCTCACCTATCTCGGCCGCATCAACCAGAACGGACCACCTCCACGTGCGTGGAGAACACCGTGTCCTGGCGACCCTCCACGCGGACGCCATCGGACCACCTCCACGTGCGTGGAGAACACAGCTGGCTGAGCATCCCATAGATGCCAGTGGTCGGACCACCTCCACGTGCGTGGAGAACACGTGTAGAGCCCGGACAGGTCCTGCGGGAACGCCCGGACCACCTCCACGTGCGTGGAGAACACCACTCGAAACGCAAAGTTGCCACCTTAGCGGCCGGACCACCTCCACGTGCGTGGAGAACACGGGCGTTGGCGACCCTCCAGGTCAAGTCGGAGCGGACCACCTCCACGTGCGTGGAGAACACGTCACGGGCTGAAGAGACGAGATCGTGATGGCCGGACCACCTCCACGTGCGTGGAGAACACGTGGTCCCTGAACCGAAAGGACGTCTCAGTCCCGGACCACCTCCACGTGCGTGGAGAACACTTCCCCGACGTGAGGTTCGACAACGAGGCTCGCGGACCACCTCCACGTGCGTGGAGAACACACGGCGCCCTCGACGATCCAGGCGAGGGCGGCCGGACCACCTCCACGTGCGTGGAGAACACGTCTTCTGGGGCTAGACAATCATCCAATAGCGCGGACCACCTCCACGTGCGTGGAGAACACGGTCGGGGCCGCTTGGCCTCCGGGTCGCAGTCCGGACCACCTCCACGTGCGTGGAGAACACGCCCGTCGAAGGCGCCCCTGCTGTCGAGTCGCTGGACCACCTCCACGTGCGTGGAGAACACTCGTGGAAGGTGGTTTTCCATGTCGCCGAGGCCGGACCACCTCCACGTGCGTGGAGAACACATCATTTCTCGGGGGCTCCGGTACGTCCCTAATGGACCACCTCCACGTGCGTGGAGAACACACCTGCCGATCGATTCGAGCCGCGTGACCCTGCGGACCACCTCCACGTGCGTGGAGAACACTTCTCCGGTCCGACCTTGGTTATCTCTCCTAGCGGACCACCTCCACGTGCGTGGAGAACACACCAGCGTGGACAGCGCCGGTGACGCTGCGGCCGGACCACCTCCACGTGCGTGGAGAGCACCGATGGAGGTGGCCGACACGGTGGAGGCGGTCCGGACCACCTCCACGTGCGTGGAGAGCACAACTGGAATGTTGAGCGCGGAGGGTCTGTAGTCGGACCACCTCCACGTGCGTGGAGAGCACTGGTCCTGGAGACCTACCGCGAGCGCAAGCTGCGGACCACCTCCACGTGCGTGGAGAGCACTCGGCCGCGGCCTGCACGCCGAGCTCCTGCTGCGGACCACCTCCACGTGCGTGGAGAGCACCCGTCGAGGAGTTGTCCGGGGCCGTCCCCAGTCGGACCACCTCCACGTGCGTGGAGAGCACCTCTGTTGACAGCTCGGCACGCTTGGCGAGTTGCGGACCACCTCCACGTGCGTGGAGAGCACAGTGCCCGGTCTGTGTCGCGGATGGGCCGAAACGGACCACCTCCACGTGCGTGGAGAGCACTGAAGGCCGCGATCAACGGCGCAATCAGAATCCGGACCACCTCCACGTGCGTGGAGAGCACGCGACCTACACCGACGTTTACAAGATCGCGCACGGACCACCTCCACGTGCGTGGAGAGCACGCGGCGGTGTCGATGATGTTCGCCACCACGCTCGGACCACCTCCACGTGCGTGGAGAGCACTCCGGCCGGACACCGTTTCAGATTCTGGAGGACGGACCACCTCCACGTGCGTGGAGAGCACGTGCTGAAAGTGCAGCCGGATCAACCCGGCCACCGGACCACCTCCACGTGCGTGGAGAGCACGTTCGTTTATCGCTATAAGGGCCACTACGGAGCGGACCACCTCCACGTGCGTGGAGAGCACCCTTCGCGACCTGCGGTTTTAGAAGGGCAGTTGTTCGTTTTGGTTCTCTTGCCACGGCGGGTTCAGGTCACGGAAGGCGATGAGTTGCAGACCGTCGAAGTCCATGACTTGGCGGCGTCGTTCGCCTGCGGTCTTGATGACGTAGCGTTGCTCATTGTCAGTGGGGTGAACGCACACTGCGGCCCCCTCTCCAACGGCCGCGCTGACCTGCTCCCATAGAGCGTCACGCACCCGAGCGGATATCGACCCGACGTAGAGACCGGGAGCCGGCTCGGTCAACCAGCGGCTCAATGAACCGCGCACATAGTCCGGCACAGCGGTAGTGGAGATCACGACCAGATTGGGCATCGGGCTCAATCCTCCCAGTCCCAGCCATAGTTGACCCCGGCTTCGACCGCACCGAGGTCAGGGTCCCACAAATGCACGAGCTCGACTTCCTCCGGATCTTCCGTCTCGCCGGGATCCTGGGCTATGGAAGGGTCGAGGAGCCGCTGGACGTCTCGCACGATCCGGGGCATCAGCCGGTACAGGTGGAAATCTTGTCGCATCCGTATTCGGACGTCACGGTCCGGCTGAGCGCTCTTGTGGAGCGCGAAAGCCAGCGGGATGGTGTGTTTGGCCTTGTACAAGTCGGCCACGTCGTAGACGAATGAGTGCTGCTTTCCACTGTGGATGAACCCCAGCGCCGGCGAGCACCCCAGCGCGAGCAAAGCACTGTGCACGGCCCCGTACAAAGCTGTGTTCGCCGCCGAGAGTGCTTGATTGACAGGGTTTTGATCACCCCAGTTCGCCGGGTTGTAGTTGCGTTTGAAGCCCCGCAGCCCGTGGCGGTCCGCCAACGAGCGGTAGAGCGCTTTCATTCGCTGGCCCTCAAGTCCCCGCAAGGTGTTCAGGTTGGTTCCGGCCGGGACTTCGGCGCCGAACCGCATGGAGTACATGCGGGCGGCCACGTCTAACCGGGTGGAGTCATCTGCCCAGGCCCGCACCTGACGCTCCAACCATTCGGTGGTCAGGTTGGGCGCATGGCTGCCGGAATACATCCGTACGCCACCGGCTCCGGTCCACAACACTGTCGTGTTGTGACGTGCGCACGTGGCCATGGCGGGCTGGGTAACCGAGGTCCCGGTACCGAACAGGATGCAGGAGATCGCCGCTACGGGTAGATAGACCCGACTGGTTCCACCGTCCGGCTGTTCGACATACGCGCACACCCCCGTGTCGTCCTGAACGACCCGCACGTTCTCCAAGTACAAAAACGACAGCGAGTCGGCCACGCGCGGCAACATCGCCACGGTGGGGGTGGTGAGTAAGCGTCTCGGGTGATCGTCGCCACGTGTCACAGGCGTTCACCCACCGGACGTCGGCACCGGCGCGATGCTGAGCAGTCCGCAGCCGTAGGTTCGGGCACGGCCGACACCTTCGACTACCGCGGAGCGAACCTTCTCCGGGGCGGCTACCACCGCGACCCCCTCGAATCTCGTCACCCCGTGACTGGTGGCGCGACAACGTCCCCGACGATCCCGGTTGCGGGAGCCCAGGATGTCCGGCATAGCCGAAGCAGTGGTGGAAAGCAGCTCAAGACCTGATTCGGCCGCACGCCGATGCCACCATTCCTCCGCATCCGCCCCATGCAAAGCAGCGAGTCGGCCCTTCTTGTCCCCCGCGCTGTTACCGAGCCGTTTGGTGGGGTTGGCATCGATGCGGTACCGAACTTGTGTTCCGGAGCGCATCGAGCTCACCAGGGACTCGATGTTTCGGCATTCCGGGGTGCCGTGCGCGAAGTCCGGAGCAAGATTGTCCACCCGCGGTGCGCAGGAGAGTTGGGCGAGGATCTTCAATCCCCGCTGGGTGTGCTCGGCACGGAAAAGGACATTGGCCGCTTTACGCGCCTGGTCTCCGAGAGCATCGGGTGCCAGCCGCATGATGTCCCGGTGGAGAGCACCTCCGTCGAGGGTTCCGCGTGACCACACCCGATGGCATCGGGGGTTCACCAGAATCCGTACTAGCCAGAGTGACACGCCACTCCTTCCCCGTTCAGGTATTTCCGCAACTGCTCCGGGTACTCCCGCAACGTCGAAACTCCCAGCTCTGCCGGTAGCGTCAGTGTGCTCCGCCACACGGGACGTGGTGAATAGGCGCGGTCCACCGACGTGAACGCGGCGGGCACATCGTGGATTTCGCTGCGGACACCGTCTCGGCGTTCGACAGGGAAGATGAAGTCGACCGGGACTGTCTCCTCGTCTTTTCCCACCCGGCGGGCCAGTGGCACCCGCGTGCACAACTCCGCCACCGGGTCCTCCACCGGGACATCGAGTAACAAGGGCTGATCGGGAGGGCAGGATCGCCGCCCCAGATACGGCTGCCAGTGCGGATACCGCAAGGCATGCCGGACCTGATCCAACACCTCCGACGGACCCTGCACCGCCACCACGAAAACCGCATCGGCGAGATACTCCCGCCAAGTCTGCACGGTGCCCTTCCCAGCCGGTCTTCCCTTGCCGTCCGCGGTCGGTACTTTCATGCTCGGCGGCAACGCGCCACCAGCGGTCTGGTAGTCGATGATGCGGGTGCCGGGGCGGTCCACCCGGATGGTGAATGTCAAGGCCGCCAGATCCTCCAGCGAGTCGCCTCGCCGACGCCCCATGACACACGCCAGAAGCCCCAACAAACCGGAGCGAGTGGGAAACCCGGCTGTGTCACGCACGTCGAACGTGCTGCGTTCACCCCACGACTGCAGGGGACCGGCCAGCCGCAACAGCAGACCGCTCATGACCGCCCGCCGGGAAGTGCCACGTCCACCGCGTCGTCGATCAACTTCTCGAACGAACGCGCATTGACACCGAGATGGCTCCACCCTTCCGTGTTCTTCGGCATCGCGCCCGGTGTGGTGGTATGAGCGGAGAACAACACGTGTGACTCGCCGAGCAACTCAGCGATCGCCCCGGCATGGGAGTCCAGTCGGTGTGCCGACTTCCTCACGAATCCGTCACCGCCGCCCACGGGAGCTTCGAACGCGTTCGCCAGCGACACCGGTCGATCATCACGTACCGTGACGTAGACGAGGTCCGGCAGCGTGACAGCGGCCGTCGCGTTCTGCTTGCCGGAGGGCACCGTGGTGATGAAACCGTCCAAGAACGTCTTCACCAGCACACGAGCCAGGTCCGTGTCCCGGTCGAGGTTACGGAGCAAGTCCGTCAGATTGACGTTGGCATAGCGGTAGAAGGTTCCGGCGCTGAACAAAGCGGTGTCCATATAACCGCTCCCCGGGAGGTCGAGTTTTTGCTCGATGTCGTCCACGGCGGTGAAGAAATCGTACTCCACCGCGGTGCCGTGAGTGGTGAAGGCATGCGCCACCTGCACCGCACCGTCGACGTTGGCACCGGGTAGTTCGGCCACCATCCGCCCGAACAGGTTGATGGTCGCACTTCGGCGACTGAGAATCTCGTTGATCCTCTCCGACGGCAGCTTCGGCTTCATGCCGGTGAGCTTTTTCGCTTTCTTGGCCTCCGCGAGGATCATCTCACGGTGTTCGTCGGCCAGAGCTGCCAGCTCATCGATTCCGCTTTCCGGCAACAACAACAGAACGTTGGTGGTCAGGACGACCTCGTCACTTTCGTCCTTCTCCTGCTTCAGGCTGATCTTCTTCCCCGCGGACAGAGCGATCTGAACCCCGGCCGCTTCGGCCTCGGGCTTCTCCCAGCCTTGCTTGATCAGACGTTCCGCGACACCGACCACGACACGACGAGTGCGAACGGTCTCGCCACCCACGGCCTCCTCCACGTGCTGGCGGACCACGCGCTTCCAGCTCTGGCTCGACACCCTCGTTCGTTCCACGCCACCGAACTCCACCGTCTTGGGTGAGCCCGTGTCGTCGCGGTTCACATTGGAAAAGGGGAGGGTCTGGATGACGTGGATGTCAATGTACTTCGGCGTGCTCATTCTTCTCCTTACCGGTCGTGTCGTTGGGTTCGTCGTTGAGCTGGCGGTAGTAGTCGCGAAGCCAGGTGGCTGAGATATGACGTTGCGAGTACCGATCCCACCGTGCTAGGTCCTCGATCAACTGCGCCCAGTCGACTTCGACCAGCCCACTGCGCAGCAAGGCGACGAGTCGAGGCAATTGGCGATGCACGCCGACGTTGTTGGCGCGGCACAAAGCGTGCAGACGGGCTTCCATGGTGCCCGACCGAGACAATCTCTTCAGGACTGCTTCAGCGCAGCTGGCGCCCAAGGACCGGGGACTCGACATGGTCGATGCACTGTCGGAATCCCCTGACACGAGATCCGTCTGTTCGGCCCGTGCGGGATCCTTTGTCTCCGTGGGTGTGGAGTTGGCTTGCCCGGCAGCGATGTCCTGTTCCCTCGGACGCAGTGGTTGGGCGCACATCATCGCCGCCACGGTCAAAAACGCTCGTTCGACAGCAGGGTTCGAGGACTCGGGAAGAAAGGCGGAGACTTCACCGAGCGCCACGAAGGTACGCGCTTCCCCGGGCTCTCCGCCCAAAGCCGCCCGCACGGCCGCCCGCCGCGCCGGGGTCGTCAACACATCGCGACGCACGTGCCGCACCCACCGCTTCGCATGCCGTCGAATCTCGTCTTTCTCCGACCGCGAGGCGTTTTCCCCATCGTCAGCCATCGTCTTCTCCGTTCGCCTTAGCTTCCGAACGCCATCCCCGCCACAGACCGCGGCGATGTTCTTCCACCGCCTTCACCTGCTTCGGTTGGCGCATGAGGTCGGCGGTGGTGTCGTCGTATGTCCGCAAAGCGACCTCGATCATTCGGTTCCGCACCGGGGCAGAGGCCTCCTCGGCATGCACTGCTTCCCAGAAGCAGCGTTCCGCTGATTGCCAGTACGTCGTCATCGCCTTGTGCAGCCACGGAACACCACGATCACGCGCCTTGCCGTTGGTCGTCTTACTGAGCTGCTGCCACAGCCCGGAGAGCGCTTCCTGCAGCTGCCATGCGGTCTGCTCCGCGGCCTCTCGGGCTTCTCGAAGCTGCGCCCACCGGCGCGGATCCCGTGCTTGCCACGCCTCCAACACCGGTGGTGTGATCCCCGAGAAGTACTGACGCTCCTTGGCCTGGGAGCGGTCCTGGTCGAAGCCGAGCGCTCGGATCGCTGTGAACGCGCCCTCCTCGACTGCTAGTTCGTCCAGGTGCGCGAGCACCTCCGGTCGCCGGCGTTGTTCTGTCCTTCCCAGCAAGGCGTCCAAGTCCCGCCACACCGCCCGAGTGGCCGAAGCTGATTCCGAAATCGGAGCACCGCCGTTCGTGGGAACACGGTGCATCACATACGGGTCTTCGGTCGGCGCATGTTCTTCGCGCCAGGCCCACGTGATTCGGGCATCGACTACCGCGTCACCGGATTCGGAAGGAGTGAGAAGCACCGCGTGCCGAAAGCGACCGGTCAACTTTCGCGCCAACCCTTGTGCCGGTGGGGGAACGCTCAACGGGTCGTGGGGTTCCTCTTCCCATGGGGCGGCATCGTGCTCATGCCAGGGAACATAAGGAAGTCCCAGCACCAGCGTGTGGAAGAGGCTTTTGCCCACGGGATGGTAGGAGACCGTGCCCCGTAGCGGGCCCGACTTGGTGTCTCCCGCCCTTGTCTTTCCCACCTGACGTGCGGTGCAGCGGCCGGGCGGACCGTAATACAGCCATGTCAGCAGTGACCACACCGCCTCCGCGGCCGGGACCGGAGAGGGATCGGCGTCGACCGTGTGGCTGTGCCACACGAAAGCTTGTCCCGCGGCACGGTTGAGGACAAGTTTGTTCACACCGGAACTGACCTGGTCACCTTGGGGATTCCGGCACTGCTCGAGCAGACGTGCATCCTGCAGAAAGGGGTGCGCCGTCGCGGTGTGGAAGAGTTCGAAACGCCCTGAGAACTCGTCGAAGTACCGGCGGATCGCCGTTTCGTCGAACCGTCCCGTGTGCAGAAGGTCCTCGCGTGCCTCCTCCCAGTCCTCGAAGGACTCCATGCGGTCCAAGCCCGTGATCCGTCCGGTCAGTACCACCAGGATGCGAAGGAAGCCCGACAGTGCCGGGGGTGGTGATATCTCCACATCCTCGATCCGATGAGCATGCAGCAGCAGATCGACCAAACCCAGCGGTGTTTCCGGACTGAATGTCTCCGGCCGCTGCCCTGCACGCCATCTCACCGGGCAGAACCCGCGCTCGGCGAGATCGAAACCAGGGGGCATGTATCAGCCCTCTCTCGTCTTGTATGCTGCTTGATGCGGAATTTCGCTGTCTGATCGGCTCGAATCTCCACTTATCGTGGAGGTGGTCCGTGGCGAGCCCTGAGAGCGGTTACTTGGCCGCTGCTTCTCCACCTATGTGGAGGAAGCGCTGGGCTACCTTCAGTGCGGTGGCCCAGCGCAAGCCCGGCTACTACGTCAAACACTCGTGCCTACCAAGAACGCCAGCAGGCTCACAAACATGATCAATGCCATCCTCTCGGGAAGATAGATGTGGAACCTCCTGTCTTGTGGGCCTCGGTGGTCGCCGCATCCAGAGCACTTGGGTTCGCTCATGGGGAATGAGTATAAGTGGCGAGCCCTAAGGGAATTTGACTACCCTCCGTATTCAATTTGAAACGGCCGGTTCATTCCACGGCGAGTAAGCCGAGAACGTCGTCCAGCAGGAGTTTTCGACCCCCTACGGAGGCGGGGTGGACGGTCCCGTCCTCGTCGATGTGGTGTGGCAACACGACGAGATCGCGTAGCACAGTGATCTCCCGCCACGGCTCGGGAAGCTGATGTCGTTCGTCTTTTCCTCGCACCACGGAACCGGGCACCGGGACGGTGTGCTTCATGATGCTCTTGAGTTCGTCCTTGCTCAGCTTGCCCTCCCGCGGGACGGGAAGAGGTTCTCCGTGCGCGCCACCCAGGCGAAGGGCTCCGTCATGGGTCCGGAACACCGGCAGCGCTCGATGCGAGTCGGCGTTGAAGCGCGTGGTGACCTGTTCTTCCTCCAACGGTCCTTTCGACAGGTCGGCGAGGTTCGTCAGCGCTTTCGGAACCGGGATGCTCGCGGAGTCCGCGGTCCCGGTCTCGACCAAGGACTCCGCCGAGCGGCGAATTTCCTCCTCGGTGAACCCACTGACCGAGGGATCATCGAGGTCGGGAAACTGGCCGGGATTGCCTCGATCCACCAGCTCTTGAACATCGTCGGGAATGCGGACTCCCAGCGCGGTACGTTCGGCCAAGAGCCGGTGCGCGCGAATCAAGCTGATCGGTGGGTAGATGAACTTCCACGACCTGGGCAGCCGATGCAGGTCACCGTCAGGTGCCGTCAACACGATGAAACGACGCTGCCCGCCGCGGGACACATCCGCCCACGCCGGACGGTGTGGATCCCAGCCCGAGTGCCGTTGCAGGCGTCCCGCCCGTTGGAGCAACAGTTCAATCGGCGCCAGATCACTGACGACCAGGTCGAAATCCAGATCCAGGCTCTGTTCCACGACCTGGGTCGCGACGACCACCGCCTTCGCGGGACGGTTCCCGGCTTGGGAAGCACCACCGTCTCCGTGTTGCGGTTTACTGAAAGCACGCATCAACTCCGTGGTCAACGTTTCGCGTTGGTGCATCGGATAGCGGGCGTGGAGCAGACGCAGGTCCACGTCCGTCTCGCCCAGCCAGTCACGGAGAGCCCGGTAGGTTTGCTGGGCCTCGGCAACCGTGGTGCACAGCACCAACGCACATCCACCACCTTCGTCCGCGACGATCGGGGCGAGCACTTCACGCAGCACCGGGAGCCGGTTTGGCCCGGATTCTCGTGCCACGGCCACAGGACGAAGCTGAACGGAGAGTGTGCGGCGGTGGGATCGGGGGAAGTCCACCGGTCGGGTCTTGATCTCGCTCTCCCGTTCGATGTAGGTCCAACCCGGGTAAGGAACGGGCACGTCGGACGGGGTACCGGTGTTCTGCCCCCGATACGCCGCCGCGAGCTCCGCGGCGATGTTGCGTGGCAGCGTGGCGGACAACAGCACCACCGGCACGTTCCACTCACCCAACCAGCTCAGCAAGGTGCACAACAACCGACGCATGTAGGGCGAAAAGGCGTGGACTTCGTCGATCACCACGGTTTTGCCGAGCAGCGAGAACAACCGGAGCGCGTTGTGACGAACCGGAAGAACGGCGAGTAAGGCTTGGTCGATCGTGCCCACACCGACAGGTGCCAGCATCGCGCGTTTCAGACCCTGCAACCACTCCAGCCCGTGAACTTGGGTCTCGTCATCACTGCTGAGCTCCTCCTCTGCGTGGATTTGCTCAAGGGTCTCCCGTAGTGGTTTGAGCCACGCCATGCCGTGCAACAGTGACTGCGCGACACCGGTTTCTGCTCGGCGGACCACGTAGCGGGCGATCCGGTCGAACATTTGGTCCGACGTCGCCATGGTGGGCAGTGCGAAGAACATGCCCGAGGTACCGGCGGTGTCGCTCAGCAGACGCGCAGCGTGCAAGGCAGCCTCGGTTTTACCGAACCCCGTGGGGGCCGCGATCATCAACAGGCCCGGGTTCCCCAGTAGCCCGGGAAGCTCCGCGGCGATACTGCTTTGCAGCTCGTTCGGCTCATCGAAGCCGAACTCTTCCTCAAAAGTTCCCCCGCGAAGACGCAGCCGGGACAGCCCTGCCTGCCTGACCACGGACTCCGTTGCTTCCCGTGATTCGTGCAAGAACTTGCTCAACGCGGGGAGATCACCTTGTTCCGGCAGGAAGGGAAGGCGGGAACGCACGTAATCGATCTGGCTCACAAGCCAGTCCGCAAGGATCACAACGCCCGTTGCGACAGCGGCGGCGTGGCGGCTCAACCGCTGTGGCAAGGTGGGCGGTGCCAACAACGCCCGCCACGCTTGTAGATGTGCATGTCGTTGCAGGTTCCACGAGGAGTCACCCAAGCCGAGGTGGACGAACATGTCGGGGCGGAAGTCAGCGGAATCGCGACGACGGAAGACCCCATGATGGCCCCCCAACATTTGCGCGATGAGCCGCGCGTTCCGGCTATTCGTCGTGTGCTCGACGGCCGTCAAAGCACTCGGAAGCCATATGTGAGAAGCCTCCTCATGCCTGCACCGCCGTCCCTCCGAATCCGGCAGATATCCTTCCGGGACACCGACCTGCTCCTGGAATCCCGGGGTCAGTTTGCCGACGTCATGCGCAGCGGCCCAGAACTCCAGAACGCGACACGTCTGCTCCTCGGTCAAGCCCACGGCTTCGGCCAACCCCGCCCGAACACGCGCGGACAGGTATCGCTTCCACAGCCAGCGCACCGCAGCAGCCGCATCGAGGCCATGGCATACCAGCGGGTACCGAGCCCCCTCCAGCCCCCGTTCCTTCCCCCAGAAACGAAGATCGACCAGCAACACATCCCCCAGATCAAGCTCTACACTCAGACCTGCGCGAACACAGTACTGCTGCGTTCGCGTCGACACGGTAGCGATCCACACCGACAAAAATGAGCAGATGCGCCACACCCCTTCGACGACACGCGACCAAAACGTGCAAACGATGAACTAAAGTCGCAGGTCACGAAGGGTGCTCTCCACGCACGTGGAGGTGGTCCGAAGGGCACGGGCCAGGTGGCCCAGTCGTGGTCGTGCTCTCCACGCACGTGGAGGTGGTCCGCGGGTGTTCTTCACCCAGGTCGCGGGGGTGGCGTGCTCTCCACGCACGTGGAGGTGGTCCGCGAGCCTCGAACGACTGGCGGAACTCCTGAGAGTGCTCTCCACGCACGTGGAGGTGGTCCGACGAGTTGGTGATCTCGCAGATACTCGCCATGGTGCTCTCCACGCACGTGGAGGTGGTCCGCGGCACCAGCACCAGCGAACGTGACGTGCACAGTGCTCTCCACGCACGTGGAGGTGGTCCGCGGAACCAGACGCCGGACCAGACCGGACCAGCGTGCTCTCCACGCACGTGGAGGTGGTCCGCGCGGCAACAAGCTCGTGATTACCGCCGGAAGCGTGCTCTCCACGCACGTGGAGGTGGTCCAGAGGGCGCGAGGAATTGTGACCGCAAGAGCTCGGTGCTCTCCACGCACGTGGAGGTGGTCCGGACACGGCGCCTCCGGCGGCCATGCTGGCGTTGTGCTCTCCACGCACGTGGAGGTGGTCCGGCTGCACGGACTGCACAGGGCGCGCGGTTATCGTGCTCTCCACGCACGTGGAGGTGGTCCGCCTCCCGGCTAGGTCGACTTCAGGTAGGGGCAGTGCTCTCCACGCACGTGGAGGTGGTCCGGCGATGCACGCTCTGGGGTGGGTGATCTCGTGGTGCTCTCCACGCACGTGGAGGTGGTCCGACCGACCGGCCTTCGTTCGCGGGTGAGGGCCTGTGCTCTCCACGCACGTGGAGGTGGTCCGCTCGGTGTCACCGGCCCGTTGTCGGCGTACGCGTGCTCTCCACGCACGTGGAGGTGGTCCGGGCCGGCGGTCGGGTCGGCCGTTCGAGCTTGTGTGCTCTCCACGCACGTGGAGGTGGTCCGGGCGGCGGATCAGTCGAGAAGAGGATCGCCAGGTGCTCTCCACGCACGTGGAGGTGGTCCGGTGTCGAGGTAGTGCACCATCGGGTTGACGTCGTGCTCTCCACGCACGTGGAGGTGGTCCGCTGCGTCTTCGCGTCCCGCCACGCTTCCAGGAGGTGCTCTCCACGCACGTGGAGGTGGTCCGGTCAACGTCACGGTGACTGGCTTAGGGATGCCGTGCTCTCCACGCACGTGGAGGTGGTCCAACAGAACACGACCCCGTACAGCGGGGCGGACCGTGCTCTCCACGCACGTGGAGGTGGTCCGAATCCCCCGTAGTGAGGCCCGTGAGTTCAGGTGTGCTCTCCACGCACGTGGAGGTGGTCCGCGACTCTCGATCCCGTTTCCGAGGGCCGAGGGGTGCTCTCCACGCACGTGGAGGTGGTCCGGTCGGCGAGGGTGCGTTTGGGTTCCCGGCGTCGTGCTCTCCACGCACGTGGAGGTGGTCCGGATACCGGGGAGGGGGTCTCAGGCCGTCAGAGGTGCTCTCCACGCACGTGGAGGTGGTCCGCCGGCTTTCGCTCCCTCGGTCAGCAGACGGAAGTGCTCTCCACGCACGTGGAGGTGGTCCGTTGGCCAGCTACGCGCGGTCCGGCGACAGCCTGTGCTCTCCACGCACGTGGAGGTGGTCCGATTCCATCACCGGGGACCAGGTGCACCGCAAGGGTGCTCTCCACGCACGTGGAGGTGGTCCGTCGTGCAGCGAGGTCCCGATCCAGGTGCGCTCGTGCTCTCCACGCACGTGGAGGTGGTCCGACGACCGCCACGGCCGTGCGGACACCCTCGACGTGCTCTCCACGCACGTGGAGGTGGTCCGACCTGGTGCGAGCGAGTCCGGCGCGTCGCTCGGTGCTCTCCACGCACGTGGAGGTGGTCCGACGGGGCCTCCAGAGCGAATCTGGAGGCCCCGGTGCTCTCCACGCACGTGGAGGTGGTCCGGGGGGTGCCCGAAGGCGGCCACTGCCTCGAACGTGCTCTCCACGCACGTGGAGGTGGTCCGCCACGTGTCCGCCGGCACGACCGCCACGTAGGGTGCTCTCCACGCACGTGGAGGTGGTCCAGGCCCCGCGAGTGTTCGCCGCACTCCGGGGCCGGTGCTCTCCACGCACGTGGAGGTGGTCCGCTGCGGAACTGGGGCCATTGCGCGGGCCAGATCGTGCTCTCCACGCACGTGGAGGTGGTCCGAAGAGGGCGGTTAACTAAGTAGACCTGAGTTAGTGCTCTCCACGCACGTGGAGGTGGTCCGACTGGCGCTCGTGGCTGATCCCGTTGTCGGTCGTGCTCTCCACGCACGTGGAGGTGGTCCGTGAGAGGAATCGCGAGACATGAGCAGACTTAGGTGCTCTCCACGCACGTGGAGGTGGTCCGACCTGGTGGGTATGTCACCCGAGGCCATCGTGGGTGCTCTCCACGCACGTGGAGGTGGTCCGCCATCCTCCGCGCGACCGAGGAACACCGGGTCGTGCTCTCCACGCACGTGGAGGTGGTCCGAGAGAGGGGAGTGTCGTGGTGGCCCTTATAGCGTGCTCTCCACGCACGTGGAGGTGGTCCGACATTCTGATCGACCAGGAGAGAGCCTGGGCGGTGCTCTCCACGCACGTGGAGGTGGTCCGATAGGTGCTCTAGTCCATCTGGGTGATATCCCGTGCTCTCCACGCACGTGGAGGTGGTCCGAGTCCCAGGCCTGACCACTAGCAACAACCGAGGTGCTCTCCACGCACGTGGAGGTGGTCCGACGCACCTCCCCGGCGGTCCACTTCAGAGGGCGTGCTCTCCACGCACGTGGAGGTGGTCCGGTGTGTTGCTGTCCCATGTAACACCTCCAGAGGTGCTCTCCACGCACGTGGAGGTGGTCCGAGCATCGATGTCCTCGGCACGGCTCCGGCGGAGTGCTCTCCACGCACGTGGAGGTGGTCCGCCTGGGCGTTCTTCGTGGACGACATCGACCGTGTGCTCTCCACGCACGTGGAGGTGGTCCGCGCGCCGAGGACTCCCCAGTCTCGGTCGACGGGTGCTCTCCACGCACGTGGAGGTGGTCCGGCCGCCGTCGCGGCCGTCGGCACCCTCGCTACGTGCTCTCCACGCACGTGGAGGTGGTCCGCTCCTCAACCTCATTGACCCCGAGGCCATCGAGTGCTCTCCACGCACGTGGAGGTGGTCCGGGGACCAGACGCAGCGGGTTTGGTGACACGGGGTGCTCTCCACGCACGTGGAGGTGGTCCGGTCTACAACGCCGCCGCCCACCTCTCGGCCAGGTGCTCTCCACGCACGTGGAGGTAGTCCGTAGACGCCGTCGGAACCCCACACCCTCGTCGGGTGCTCTCCACGCACGTGGAGGTGGTCCGGGCCATGTCAAGGTCGGACATGATGGGCGTGGGTGCTCTCCACGCACGTGGAGGTGGTCCGGAAGCACTCACCCGAGCCTTGGCGGACGTCGGGTGCTCTCCACGCACGTGGAGGTGGTCCGCACTACCGAAACGACTTGGCCAAGGCCATGAAGTGCTCTCCACGCACGTGGAGGTGGTCCGGCCAGTTATCCCGCTGCGGACTTTGACGATTTGTGCTCTCCACGCACGTGGAGGTGGTCCGGGGGCCTTTTGAACCTGGCTGTGTACAGAGAGGTGCTCTCCACGCACGTGGAGGTGGTCCGTGGCCGGGGAGCATGCGACGGTGCGTCCGGGCGTGCTCTCCACGCACGTGGAGGTGGTCCGGGCGTCGACGTGCGCCTGTCGTCGCCGGTGACGTGCTCTCCACGCACGTGGAGGTGGTCCGGTTGTTCACGCTTGCCACACTCCCTTGTGATCGTGCTCTCCACGCACGTGGAGGTGGTCCGAATCCTTCCATCACTGGCGGTTTCCCCGTAGAGTGCTCTCCACGCACGTGGAGGTGGTCCGCGAACCCGAGCGTCAGCTCGCCGCGCCGGCGCGTGCTCTCCACGCACGTGGAGGTGGTCCGTAGTGGCCGAGCGACATCGTGTCGGTCTGCTCGTGCTCTCCACGCACGTGGAGGTGGTCCGATGCTCGACGATGTCACCGGGCTGCCCTACGTGTGCTCTCCACGCACGTGGAGGTGGTCCGTCGGGCGCGGCGACCTCGGTTACGGGTATCTCGTGCTCTCCACGCACGTGGAGGTGGTCCGCCTTGGCAGCCAGGGCCACCACCGCGAGTACCGTGCTCTCCACGCACGTGGAGGTGGTCCGCACAATGCGTAATCTGCCGATTGATTCGAATCGTGCTCTCCACGCACGTGGAGGTGGTCCGTCGACGCCGTGTGCATGGGGTTCGCTGAGCTCGTGCTCTCCACGCACGTGGAGGTGGTCCGCTGTCGCCCGCGTTGTGAGACGACGCCACCGTGTGCTCTCCACGCACGTGGAGGTGGTCCGCAGCAGCAGGAGGCCGCCGCAGAGCAGGGTGGGTGCTCTCCACGCACGTGGAGGTGGTCCGGCTTTTCGGTTGCTCGTCGCCACTTGGTGTTGGTGCTCTCCACGCACGTGGAGGTGGTCCGATCCTCGACGGTCTGCGCCAGCGTCACGACGTGTGCTCTCCACGCACGTGGAGGTGGTCCGGCATCTCGTCCTGGACTGGACCAGACACGCGGGTGCTCTCCACGCACGTGGAGGTGGTCCGATCGGACGCAGCGGCGTCCGCGTCGACGGCACGTGCTCTCCACGCACGTGGAGGTGGTCCGCGTGGACACCTTCTTCGTTGCCGTTGCCACAGGTGCTCTCCACGCACGTGGAGGTGGTCCGGCGCATTACGGCATCCACGTCGGCAAGGAACAGTGCTCTCCACGCACGTGGAGGTGGTCCGCCCGCCGAGGGCACACTGGACGACTTCTACCGCGTGCTCTCCACGCACGTGGAGGTGGTCCGCGGCCAGAGTGGGGCGTCACGGGCCTACGAGAGTGCTCTCCACGCACGTGGAGGTGGTCCGTCCCTGCGCGAGGACGGGATAGAAGACCTCGACGTGCTCTCCACGCACGTGGAGGTGGTCCGTGGTGCGCCACCGCCTCCACGGCGTCGAGGTCGTGCTCTCCACGCACGTGGAGGTGGTCCGTGAAGGCCGCCGCCAAGGCGAAAGCCGTCGAAGTGCTCTCCACGCACGTGGAGGTGGTCCGAAGACACCACCACGGCGGGTCGGCCGCCCCGCGTGCTCTCCACGCACGTGGAGGTGGTCCGAACAGCTCGCTTTCCCGGCTTGCCTCGATGATGTGCTCTCCACGCACGTGGAGGTGGTCCGGTCGGGTGATCGCGTGAACATCGCGGCCGTGAGTGCTCTCCACGCACGTGGAGGTGGTCCGTATTGTTGGGGTTGTCACGGAGCCCAACACAGGTGCTCTCCACGCACGTGGAGGTGGTCCGGCCCGATATGACCGCGAAGCCCCGCATCACCCGTGCTCTCCACGCACGTGGAGGTGGTCCGGTCAGGACCGCCGCGAACAGCTCCCGTTCAGACGTGCTCTCCACGCACGTGGAGGTGGTCCGTGGCGCGCTTGCGTATCGATATGACCTCCGGCCGGAAACCGGCACGCCGGTGAATCGGTACACCTGGCTATCTTTCTTCCACGGCGCGGGCGGGATGGTCAATCGGCTGTTTCGGTCAGCGACGGAGACTCGAAGGACGATGCCCGAGGCGCCTGAGGTGGTGAGCAACAAAAAAACCGGCCGTCTGCGACGGCCGGTGCATCACCTGACACTCGGAGTGTCCGAGGGGGGACTTGAACCCCCACGCCCTTTACGGGCACTAGCACCTCAAGCTAGCGCGTCTGCCATTCCGCCACTCGGACTTGCTGGGGAATACTTTAGCCCATGCCCGAACAGCTCGTGCACGGGGGGTGCCCTTTCGCGCCCACGGCGAGTTCACCTGCGCGAATGATAGGAAGGTGCGGTGACCGAACCCAATCTGATCGACGAAGCCGCCGACGAGGCGGTGACGCTGACGAGTGAGCTGATCCGCATCGACACCACCAACACGGGTGATCCGGAGACGGTGGTCGGTGAGAGGAAAGCCGCCGAGTACGTGGCCGAGAAGCTCACCGAGGTCGGCTACGAGATCACCTACGTGGAGTCCGGCGGGAAGAACCGGCACAACGTGATCGCTCGCCTGGCGGGCGCCGACCCGAGCCGGGGCGCGCTGCTCGTGCACGGCCACCTGGACGTCGTCCCCGCCGATCCCTCCGAGTGGTCGGTGCACCCGTTCTCCGGGGCTGTCCGGGACGGGTACGTGTGGGGCCGCGGAGCCGTGGACATGAAGGACATGGTCGGCATGTCCCTGGCGTTGGCGCGGCACTACAAGCGTCACAACATCGTGCCCCCGCGCGACATCATCTTCGCGTTCCTCGCCGACGAGGAGGCCGGCGGCCTGTACGGCGCGCAGTGGCTCGTCGAGAACCGGCCGGAGCTGTTCGAGGGCGCCACCGAGGCCATCAGCGAGGTCGGTGGTTTTTCCATCACACTGCGTGACAACGTGCGCGCCTACCTCATTGAGACCGCGGAGAAGGGCATCCGCTGGATGACCCTGCGGGTTCGGGGCACGGCGGGCCACGGCTCGATGCTGCACCACGACAACGCCGTCACGAAGTTGTCGGAGGCCGTGGCGCGGCTCGGCAACCACCGGTTCCCGCTGGTGCTGACCGATTCGGTGCGCGAGTTCCTCGCGGGTGTCACCGAGATCACCGGGTGGGAGTTCCCGGAGGACGACATCGAGGGCGCGGTGGCCAAGCTCGGCAACATCTCCCGCATGATCGGTGCGACGCTGCGGGACACGGCCAACCCCACCATGCTCAAGGCGGGCTACAAGGCCAACGTCATCCCGTCCATGGCCGAGGCGACCGTGGACTGCCGCATCCTGCCCGGCCGCGTCGAGGCGTTCAACCGCGAGCTCGACGAGATCCTCGGCCCGGATATCGAGAAGGAGTGGCTGGAGCTGCCGCCGGTGGAGACGACTTTCGACGGCGCGCTGGTCGACGCGATGAGCGCGGCCGTGGTGGCCGAGGACCCCGGCGCGCGCACCCTGCCGTACATGCTGTCGGGCGGCACCGACGCGAAGGCGTTCCAGAAGCTCGGCATCCGTAACTTCGGATTCGCGCCCCTGAAGCTGCCGGAGGACCTCGACTTCTCGGCGCTGTTCCACGGCGTCGACGAGCGCGTGCCCGTGGAGGCGCTCAAGTTCGGCACGCGTGTGCTGGACCGGTTCTTCCGGAACTCGTGAGCCTTGTGGGGCCCGTCGCTCGCGGGCCCCACAAGCCTCGGTGGGGGAGCGTCGTCGGGACCGGTCCCTCTTTTGAGGACGCTTCCGGCGGCGTCAGGATGCGAAGTGTTCCTTCACCACCGGGGCGAGCATGCTCGCCTCGATCTCGTGGGTCTGGTCCGCCAGCTGTCGCACCTCGGCGTTCGGCAGTACCGTGCCCAGCGCGCGGGCTCCGTTGTGGAGCCACGGCTCGCTGGCGCCGCCGTGGAGTACCAGGGTGGGGGCGGTCACCGAACTCCAGCGATCCTCGGGCAAGGGCTTGCCGGACATGAGTCCTTCCATGATCTCGCCGTCG
The DNA here is from genome assembly GCF_000243395.2 of Saccharomonospora glauca K62. Lineage (NCBI taxonomy): Bacteria > Bacillati > Actinomycetota > Actinomycetes > Pseudonocardiales > Pseudonocardiaceae > Saccharomonospora > Saccharomonospora glauca. The sequence continues at coordinate 1,987,643 of NZ_CM001484.1, forward strand.
TAGGCGACGGTGTGGGCGACCGCTTCCATGCCGGCGAAGAACGGCTCGGCGCGCATCCCTTCCACGAACTGTTCGGGGATACCGACCGCCTTGGTCATGGCGTGGGCGACGGCGTCGCCATGGCGTCCCTCCGCGAGCATCGCCTTGACGTCGGCGAGATAGCTGTCCGGGCGCGGCGGGCGGCTGTCGTCGACGACGAACGGCGGTTCGTAGACGGCGAGGCGGGTGATCGGAACACCGTGTGCCGCGGCGTCCAGCGCCAGCACGGCGCCGGAGGACATGCCCAGGACGGCCGCGGACCCACCCGCTTCCTCGATCACCGCCGCGAGATCCTCGATCTCCCGCTCCACGGTGTAGGGGAGGGTGTCGCCGCTGTTGCCGCGACCCCGACGCTCGTAGGTGTAGACGGTGTGGCTGTCCGCGAGTTGGTTCGCGAATTCCGAGGCCCAGGGGTCGATGGCGCGGTGGACGAACGCGCCGTCCACCAGAACCACCGGGGGTCCCTGGCCCACCTTCTCGAAGGCGATCGTGGTGCCGTCGTGGGACGTGACAGTGCTCATCGAGCCTCTTTCGTGATCGGTTGTGTCGGTCGGCGAAGCGCGCGTTGTCAGGCGAAGGTCGTGGTGAGCCAGGACTGCCAGGCGCGTTCGATCGCGGGGCCGTCGACGTCGCCGAATCCGGAGTACTCGATGACCACGCTGTCCTGGGCGTGCATGAACGCGTAGAAGCCGTCGTCGGTGGTCACGCCCACCCAGTGGGGGAGGCGGGCGAAGTCGATCACGCCTTCGGCGGGGGCGAGACCGTCCACCGTGATGCGGGCCTTGTCCCCGACGGACACGGTTTCCCCCAGCCCCGTCACGGTCCGGAGGGCGTTCCACGCCCGTTCCCGCGGGATGTTCTCGCGGGTTTCGAACAGGGTGAACGTCGCGGTCCGGCCCGCGAAGTGTTTGAGGTAGACGCCCAGCTTCTCCAGGTACATGCGGTCGCCTTGGGTCAGGGCGTCGTACTCGTCCTCCCAGTCGTCGCCGAGGAAACCACTGTGGACGAACCGCACCACGGTGCTGCTTCCGTTGCCCTCGACGTGATATTCGAGTGCCATGAAGGTTCCGTCCGGGTTCTCGTCCTCCCGGTAGGCGAAGTGGCGTCCCGGTTTCCACGCGGTCACCGTGGCCTCGCTGGACCAGTCGGGCATCTCGATTCGCACGCGGCCGCCTTCGGCGGGCTCGACCTCGGTGCGGCCCAGGAACCAGGAGCTGATCCCCGGCCCGGTGGCGATGGCTTCCCACACTTGGTCCGGGGTGGCCTCCACCGTGATGTCCTCACGGATTTCGAAGGGGTGCGGCATGTCACTCAGCTCCTCGTCGTCTCGTCTCACGGTTTTCCGCGTACGGGTGGATGGCCACGATCACGCGGTGGTCGCGCCCGTTCTCGGATTCCTTGCTGTGGTACTTGCCGACCAGGTCGGTCACCGCCTTGGACAGTTCGGAGGCGAAGGCGGCACGGTCCGCCGCGGTGGCGAAGCGCACGCGGGCGTCGATGCCGAACGTCGCCACTCGTTTGCGGGCTCGTGCGGCGCCCGTGATCAGGGCGCCCACCTCGCGCACCAGTCGGGTGGCGAGGGCGAGCAGCCAGCGGGCCGACAGCTGGTCGGGGGCTTGCTCGGGGTCGGGCTGCACCGCCGCCAACGCGGTCGGCGAGATCACATAGGACGCCGCGGTGGCTCGGAGGAGTCGCTCGGTGACGTTGCCCTTCCGGCGGTTCTCCACGAGCTCGATCAGGCCGTGCTTTTCCAGGATCCGCAGGTGGTAGTTCACCTTCTGTCTGGCAAGCCCGACCGTGTGCGCGAGCATGGTCGCCGATTTCGGTTCGGCCAGTTCGGCGAGTAGGCGCGAGCGGGTCGCGTCGAGGCACACCTCGGCGGTGGCCGGGTCCTCGATCACCACGACATCCAGCATGGCGCCACTGTTTCACCGACAAATTTTTTTGTCAAGACAACTCAAGCTGTCGGTGGCTGGGCGAGCGGTGGGGAGGTTCTCGGGAGGACGGGGAGGAGGGAGGTGGCGACATGAAACCGACGCCGGGCGAGCGTGGTCCGGCGTCGGGTGGGTGCGAGTCCCGGTCGGGGGCATCGGAACGCGTTGCGTCACGGGGCGTCGCTGATGACGACCGCCGGGCTCTGGGTTCCGGTGAAGCTGGACGACGACCAGCCCGGCGGGTAGTCGTCCGGCTCGGTGCCGGCGCTGGTGGCGGCGGCGTACTTGCCGGGGCCCGTCGAGGGGGTCACGACGAACGGGCCGCACGTGGTGATCTCGTCGTTGGTGAGGTTCAGGCGGCAGTGTCGCAGGGTGGCCACTTCCCTGGTGCGGTCGTACTGCTGCGCCTCCAGCAGCGCCTCGTCGTGGTGCATCGACCACACCCAGACGCTGACCCGGACGGGTTTGTCGGGTGTGCTGCTGCGCACCTGGGTCGATATCGCCAGCCCGTTCGGAAGGGCCGTAACGCAGGGCCGGATGAGGACCGGGGCGTGCTTCGCGTCGATCCACTCGCGACAGAGCGGGGCCGGCAGCGACGGCGCCGGGGCGGGGCGCTCCTCCTCATGATCGACGGGAGTGCCCTCGGGGGTGTCCGCAGGGGCATCCTCGGGAGCGTCTTGAGGGGTGTCTTCAGGGGTGTTCTCGGGGGCAGCCTCGGGGGTCGAGGGAGCCTCGGTGACGACGGACGGAAGGGTCGTGGGGAGCAGAGCGTGGCCGCCCGTCTCACCGATGACGTCGACCATCAACTGAGCCACCGCGACGAGCAGAGCCAGTACCGTGGCGATAGTGCTGATCAGGGTCGCTTTTCCCGCCACGGGGCGGCGTTGGTTGAATTCTCGGTAACGCTCCACGATGAACGCCCCGTAACGTTCCACGAATGTCATGATCGGTGCCTCCCTCCGGTGAACGAACACGCACAATTTTTTGATCATGGAAAATTCGTGACCGGTGTCGATCCGACGTGACCTCGGGCGAAACCGGTTCCCCGGAGGGCGTTCGCACGCGCGAAGAATCCGACAAATCCGGCGCGGGGGCCGGTGTGATTTCGAGGAAATCACGTTGTGGCACAACGGTTTCGTGCGAATGTCACCGGAGTGCCCACACGAACGGGGGAATCTGTGGTGGCGCGGATCTTGGAGTCCGAAAGAGACTGTCATTCCGTTGGGCGGGAAGCGTTCGCCGTGTCAGACTGCGTTTCGTGCGGGATTTCGCAGTGCGCGCCGTGGCGCTGGTGCGTGCCAGCCATCCGGAACCGGCCGTGGTCGTCACGGTCGTCGCCGCGGTGCTCGCGGCGAGCGTCGGGCGCGACGGCGCGGGAGTGCTCGCGGTGGCGGTGGCGGTGCTCGCCGGGCAGCTCTCGGTGGGGTGGCTCAACGATTTTCTCGACGCGGAGCGTGATCGGTTGGCCGGTCGGCGGGACAAGCCCGTGGTCACCCACGCGGTCTCGCGGCGCGCCCTGGCCCCGGCAACGGTCGTCGCCGCCGTCGTGTGCGTGCCCGCGTCGCTCGCCTCGGGTCTCGCGGCGGGGATGGTCCACCTGCTGGCCGTGGCATCGGCCTGGAGCTACAACCTCGGTGTGAAGTCGACGCCGCTGTCGGTGCTGCCCTACGCGCTGTCGTTCGGGCTTCTTCCCACATTCGTGGTGCTCGGACTGCCGGGATCGCCCCCGCCGCCCTGGTGGCTTCCGGCCGTCGGCGCGTTGCTCGGCGCGGGAGCGCATTTCACCAACGTGCTGCCCGATCTCGCCGCCGACGCGGCGACGGGGGTGCGTGGTCTGCCGCACCGGATCGGCGCGGTGGGGAGCCGGATCGCGGCGGCGGCGTTGTTGCTCACCGCGTCGGTCCTCCTCGCGGTGACGACTACGGCGGAGCCGCTCGTGGCGGTCGGCCTCCCGGCGGTGGCGGCGGCGGTGTTGGTGACGGGTTTCCTGCGGGGACGTCGGGACGGGTCGCGGGCGCCGTTTCGCGCGGTGCTGGTGGTGGCGTTGCTCGACCTCGTGCTTCTTCTCGCGGCTGGTCACACGATCGTGGCGTGAGGGTTCACCGTGACGGTTCCCGTGCCCGGCCGATGGGCTCGGGATCGGGGACACTACGAGAGTGCTTGTCTTACCGGACGGACGAGGGCGGCGATCTCCGGCGGTGCGCCTCCGGGGCGGGGAGCGATGGGGATGACGAGCACGACACGCACGGACCCGGTCGCGGCGGCGCGGGAACTGGCTCCGGTGCTGGCGCGTCGTGCCGCGGAGTACGACGAACGGGCCGCGTTTCCCCAGGCCGACTTCGACGATCTGCGTGCCGCCGGATTGCTGGGGTTGATGGTGCCCACCCGGCTCGGTGGGAGCGGGGCACACTTCGTCGACTACACCACCGTCGCGAGCACGCTGGCCAGAGGCTCGGGTGCGACCGCGCTGATCTTCAACATGCATGCGTCGGTGACGGGCGCGTTGGCGCACACCCCGGACGACGTGGTTCGGGCGATGGGCGCGCCCCCGAGCTACTTCGCCGCCCGCGACCGGATTCTCGCCGACGCCGCCGAGGGTGCCTTCTACGCCGTGGCCATGAGCGAACGCGGTGCGGGGTCCCGGCTGTCGCGCGTGACGACCCGGTACGAGCGGACCGCCGAGGGATTCCACATCACCGGCTCCAAGGCGTTCGTCTCCGGAGCCGGACACGCCGACGCCTACCTGGTGGCGGCGCGGGCCGCGGAACCGGACGCGGACGGGCGGCCGGTCGTGTCGTACTTCCTCGTCCCGGCCGGTGCCGGGGTGACCGTCGAGCCGACGTGGAACTCGCTGGGTATGCGGGCCACCGGCAGCCACGACCTTCACCTGGACGTCCACGTCCCCGCCGACGCGCTCCTCGGTGGCGTCGAAGGACTCACCCTGCTGGTGGCGCAGGTCATGCCGCACTGGCTGGTGGCCTCCTACGCGGCGGTCTACGTCGGGGTGGCGCAGTCCGCGATCGATGCCGCCGCGGCGCACCTGACCGACCGGGGCCTGACCGACCTGCCCGCCGCACGGGCCCGGATCGGCCGGGCGGACGCGGAGGTGGCGGCGGCCCGCCTCGCAGTCACCGAGGCCGCACGACGGGTGGACGCCGACCCCGGAGCGGAGGAGACCCGTCGTGCGGCCTGGCGGGCGAAACTGCTGGCCGGGGACACGGCGGCACGGGTCGCCACCGGCATGCTGGAAGCGGCGGGCACGTCGGCCACCCGCCGTGGTCACGCTCTCGAACGCATCTTCCGGGACGCCCGGTGCGGGGCGCTTCAACCGCCGACCTCCGACGTGTGCGCCGATTGGCTCGGAGTCGCCGCACTGGGTGGTGATCCCGAGCGGGATACGGCAATTCCCCGATGGTGACCACGACCGCCCACATCACCGGGTTCGGGATCGCGACGCCCGAGGACGTCGCCCAGGACGCCCTGTGGGAGGGGTTCTTCGCCCGGCACTTCGCCGAGGCCCCGGCGGCGGGCCGGGTGTTCCGGTCCGCTCGGGTCCGCCGACGCCATGCCGTGGTGAATCCCTTGGTGGAGGACGTGTCGTCGTGGTCGACCGGCGCCCGGATGCGACGGTATGCCCGTGAGGCGCCTTCCCTGGGGCGACGTGCGGTCGCCGCCGCCCTCGCCGACGCCGGACTTCGGCCCGAGGAGGTCGGCATGGTGGTGGTCGCCTCCTGCACCGGGTACACCACGCCGGGGCTGGACATCCGGGTCACCGCGGACCTCGGGATGTCACCCGACGTGCAACGGCTGTTGATCGGGCACATGGGCTGTTACGCAGCGATCCCCGGAATCGGTGCGGTCGCGGACTTCGTGGTGGCCCGGCGGAAAGCGGCGGTGCTGCTGTGTCTGGAACTCACGTCGTTGCACCTGCAACCGGCCACCGGGAGCCTGGACCAGGCGGTGGCGCACTCGCTGTTCAGCGACGCGGCGGCCGCGGTGGTCGTGCGTCCCGACCCCGTGGGGGAACGGGGAGGGCTCGCGATCGTGGACCTCGCGGCGTTGACCGACCCGGCGGGCGCCGACCACATGAGCTGGCACGTCACCGACCTCGGGTTCCGCATGGGACTTTCGCCCAGGGTGCCGGACGTGCTGTCCCGCCACGTGGCTCCGATGATCACCGGGTTGCTGGCTCGGCACGGCCTCACCGCGGCGGACGTCGACGCCTGGGCCGTGCATCCGGGAGGACCGCGCATCCTGGAGGTGGTGGGCGAGGGACTGGGGCTTCCCGACGCCGCCCTCGCGGAGTCGCGGCGGGTGCTGGCCGAACACGGCAACTGCTCCTCCGCGACGGTGCTCCTCGTCCTGCGGGCGCTTCGCCGCGGGGGCAGGCCCGGAGCGGGACGTCGCGGAGGCGTGATGGCGTTCGGCCCCGGTCTGACCCTCTACGCCGCGCTCGTGCGCGCCACGTGACCGAGTCGGTGCCGCACCGTGAGCGGTCGCTCACTGTGAGGGCGCGGGTGTCCGAGTTCACCCGTTTGGAGTCGCTCGTTTTCTTGAATGATTCCAGAAAAGGTGCTTACCTGAAGGCATGCGCCGCTCCCACCACGACCTTCTCCGCGAGTCCGGGCTGCGGGTGACCGCTCCCCGGCTGGCGGTGCTGGACGTGGTCGAGGCCACGCCGCATGTGGACGCGGACACCGTCCGGGGCGAGGTGGCCGAACGCCTGGGAGCCGTGTCGACGCAGGCCGTCTACGACATCCTGCGAACCCTCACCGACGCGGGAATCCTCCGGCGCACGGAACCCGCCGGCTCACCGAGCCGGTACGAGATCGCCACGGGCGACAACCACCATCACTTGGTGTGTCGGGGATGCGGGAACGTCGTCGACGTCCCTTGCGCCGTCGGCAAGTCCCCATGCCTGCACGCGAGCGATGACCACGGCTTCCTCATCGACTCGGCCGAGGTCATCTACTGGGGCTACTGCCCGTCTTGTTTGTCAAACTCCGCTTCCTGAAGGAGAAAGCATGGTCGACACCACGAGCACCTCGTACAACGAGACACCGTCGACACGCGAGAACGGTGCGCCCGCCGGCAGCGACCGCAACTCGCTGAGCGTGGGCAGCAACGGCCCGCTGCTGCTGCACGACGTTCGTCTGATCGAGACGCTCGCGCACTTCAACCGGGAGCGCGTGCCGGAGCGCAACCCTCACGCCAAGGGAGCGGGGGCATTCGGCGTCTTCGAGACCACCGAGGACGTCTCCCGGTACACGAAGGCCGCGTTGTTCCAGAAGGGCGCCAAGACCGAGATGCTCGCCCGGTTCTCCACCGTGGCCGGGGAGCAGGGCTCGCCCGACACCTGGCGCGACGTGCGTGGTTTCGCGCTGAAGTTCTACACCAGCGAGGGCAACTACGACCTCGTCGGCAACAACACCCCGGTGTTCTTCGTGCGCGACCCGATGAAGTTCCCGCACTTCATCCGCTCGCAGAAGCGCACGCCCGACACCGGCCTGCGTGACGCCACCATGCAGTGGGACTTCTGGACCCTAAACCCCGAGTCGGCGCACCAGGTCACCTACCTGATGGGTGACCGCGGCCTGCCGCGCACCTGGCGCCACATGAACGGCTACGGCTCCCACACCTACATGTGGATCAACGCCGAGGGCGAGAAGTTCTGGGTGAAGTACCACTTCAAGACCAACCAGGGCATCGAGTGCATGACCAACGAAGAGGCCGAGCGCCTCGCCGGTCAGGACGCCGAGTACCACCGGCGTGACCTCGCCGAGGCCATCGACCGCGGCGAGTACCCGAGCTGGACGCTGTACGTGCAGGTGATGCCGTACGAGGAGGCGAAGACCTACCGGTTCAACCCGTTCGACCTGACCAAGGTGTGGCCGCACGCGGACTACCCGCTCATCAAGGTCGGCACCATGACGTTGAACCGGAACCCCGAGAACTTCTTCGCCGAGATCGAGCAGGCCGCGTTCGCGCCGTCGAACCTGGTGCCCGGCATCGGTGTGTCGCCGGACAAGATGCTGCTCGGCCGGACCTTTGCCTACGCCGACGCCCACCGTGCGCGGATCGGCACCAACTACTTCCAGCTCCCGGTCAACCGGCCGAAGGTGAAGACCAACTCCTACACCTTCGACGGCAACATGACCTTCGAGCATTCCGGCAAGGCCCCGGTCTACGCGCCGAACTCCTTCGACCGGCCGTGGGCTGACGAGACCGGTCCCGTGGAGGACGGCTGGGAGTCCGACGGCGAGATGGTGCGCAGTGCCTACGAGCTGCACGCGGAGGACGACGACTTCTCGCAGGCGGGCACTCTCGTGCGGGAGGTGTTCGACGACGCCCAGCGCGACCGCCTGGTCGACACGGTGTCGAGCGCGCTGGCCGGTGTGAAGGAGCCCGTGCTGTCGCGGGCCTTCCAGTACTGGCGCAACATCGACGCCACCATCGGTGAGCGCATCGAGAAGGCGTACTTCGAGAAGAAGTGAGCCGCTCCCCGTAGCGGGTGAACACGAGGGCCCGGCCGTCCCCACCCCTGGGGCGACCGGGCCCTCGGCGTTACGGACCGAGGCCCCGGGGCAGCGACGTGAGGCCGTGGTTGAGTAGGGCGTCACCCCTCGGGCCGGAAGGCCGCCACCGCGGCTTCGGCGATGGCCTGGTCCTGCTCACCGGTCCCGCCGCTGACCCCCACGGCGCCGACGACCTGACCGTCCCGCTGGAGTGGGATTCCGCCCGCGAAGACCATCACCCGGCCCCTGTTGGAGACGTGGATCCCGAAGAACTGCGATCCGGGTTGTGCGTTGTCGGCGAGGTCGCCGGTCTGGGTGTCGAAGGCGCGGGCGGTGAAGGCCTTGTTGATGGAGATGTCGATGCTGCCGATCCAGGCGCCGTCCATGCGCGCGTGTGCGACCAGGTTGCCGCCCGCGTCGACCACCGCGATGTTGGCCGGTTGCCCGACCTCCCGCGCTTTGTTCTCACCTGCCGCGATGATCTCACGTGCTTCGTCCAGCGATACCGACGGCAGCTGTCGCATGGCTGTCACCTCCGCATGTGTGTGGCCGCCTGTCGGCCACACCGGCCACCTACCACCGAGAGACGGGCCGAAACACCGAGGACTCGGCGACCCCTCAGCGCCGTCCGTGGTCGATCGGGCGCCCCGTTCCAGTGGGTGGTACGCCCCTCCGAGGACGACCTTCCCGACCGAGAATGGGCGCATGACAACCCGACCGGACAAACGTCTGCCCGACTCGCTGTCGTTCCCGACGAACGCCGTTCACGCGGGTAACGAGATCGATGCCGGTTCGGGGGCGATCCGCACCCCGATCGTCATGGCCAACTCCTACGCGCTGCCCGAGGACCCGGCCCAGTTGAGCTGGTCGGGGACCGACGTCCCGCTCTACACCCGTAACTCGGGCGCCAACCAGCTCGCGCTGCAGAACAAGCTGGTGGCCCTGGAAGGCGGCGAGGACGCCGTCGTGCTGGCCTCCGGAGTCGCCGCGCTGCACGCGGTGTTCTTCACCCACCTGCGCACGGGGGACCACGTGGTCGTCGCCGACGTCACCTACGAGGCGACCTGGCGGTTGTTCGCCGAGCTGCTGCCGGCCCGCTACGGTATCGAGGCCACCTTCGTCGACATGACGGATCTCGACGCCGTGCGGGCGGCGATCCGGCCCAACACGCGGATGGTGCACGTCGAGACCATCGCCAACCCCACCACCAAGGTCACCGACATCGCCGCGGTGGCGACGATCGCACATGATGCGGGAGCGATCCTGGTCGTCGACTCCACGTTCACCCCACCGCCGCTGTACCGGCCGCTGTCCGACGGCGCGGACCTGGTCGTGCACTCGCTGACGAAGTACATCAACGGACACGGTGACGCGATGGGCGGCGCGGTGATCGGCTCGGCCGAGCTGATCGCCCCGATCAAGAACGACGCGATGGTGGACGTGGGCGGGGTGATCTCGCCGTTCAACGCATGGCTGATCACCCGTGGTTCCGTGACGCTGCCGCTGCGCCTGCGCCAGCAGAACTCCTCCGCAGCGCGGATCGCGGCCCGGCTGCGGGAGGATCCGCGCATCGCCTACGTGGCGTACCCGGGACTGCCCGACCACGCGCAGCACGACGTCGCGACACGACAGTTCGGCGGTCGTGGCTACGGGGCGATGATGGCGTTCGCCGTCGCGGGCGATCCCGAGACACAGAACCGGTTCGTCGCGAACCTGCGTGTCATCACCTCGGCGGTGTCGCTCGGCCACGACGAGTCCCTCATCGTGCACGTCGGCACCGAAGGGCCACGGGTCGCGCACTACCCGGAGGAGTTCCGCAAGTGGGGCCACCTGCGGTTCTCGGTCGGTATCGAGGACCCGGACGACCTGATCGCCGACCTGACCTGCGCGCTCGACGAGACCTTCGGGTGAGGGGTCCGCAGCCACCCGGCAGAGCGGGAGCCGCCGGAGCACGCCGCCTGCGGAAACGCTCCGGCAACGGTACGCCACCCTGTGGGCCCGGCTCGGGGGGAGCGGGCCCACAGGGGATCGCTCACCGCATCGCGGCGTGGCGGGCGGTGTCGGCGGCCTGTCTCATCGACTCGACGAGCAGGTCCCGGTACTTCGCCGCCGTGGCGGCGTCTCCTGCGGCGATGGCGTCGTCGATCGCGGACAGTGGCTGCACGGCGTAGCCGGTGTAGAGACCCGGTGCGTAGACCATGTGCTTGAACCACTCGCGGCCGGGCAGCCCCTCTTCCTGGATCAGGGCGCGTTCCTGGGCGATCAGCGCGTCGTTGATCGCATCGAGGCCGTGGCCCTCGGCGCGGACCGCCGCGTTCTCCAGTTGCCGTGTGGCCGCCCGCCAGTCGCGGGCCGCGTCGTAGGCGGGCCGGAGGTCGACCACGGCAGCGTCGGCCTGTGCCTCGTCCAGCGCCCGCAGGTGCCGTACCACCTCGACCGCGTAGTCGGAGTAGGTCATCGGCAGGACGTCGGAGTCGGCCATGCGCAACGCGAACGTCCCGGCGTAGGCGGCGGCGACCGCGTGGTAGGTGTAGCCGGGGTCGAGGAAGTTGCGCATCATGTGCAGGTCGTCGTAGGCGCTGTGGTACTCGCCCGCGGGGGTCGAGGTCCCGAAGTCGGCCGACGCGATGCCGAGGTGGTCGAGGAACGCGGTGTAGTCCGAACCGCTGCCCAGCCGCCCCGGCACGGGACGCTGCGCGCCGGAGGACTGCTGCCAGTTGGCGTACACCGTGCCGTGGTTCGGGTCCGCGACCTCCTTCGCGATGTCGGTGAGCACCTCGTCGAGCGCGGGCACGGAACTGGCGGAGAAGTTCTTTCCGCCGCCCGCGCCGTCCATGTTGAGGTAGACCACCGCGTTGTCGACGAGGTCGGCCCGGTGTTGCTCGGCCCACTCGGTGGCCCCGAGCAAGCCGTACTCCTCACCGTCCCAGCCCGCCAGCACGATGGTGCGCTTGGGACGCCATCCCTGGTCGAGCAGGGTCGACATCGCCCTGGCGGTCTCCATCAGGGTCACCCATCCCGACACGTCGTCCTTGGTCCCGTAGGCCCAGGAGTCGTAGTGGGCGCCCAGCACCACCTTCTGTTCCGGATACACCGAGCCGGGGATCTCGACGACGACGTCGTTGACCGGGATCTGCTCGTAAGCGATGTCCAGATCGAGGTGGACGGTGGTGGGGCCGGGGCCGACCCGGTAGTCGAGGTCCAGTCCACCCTGCCAGTCCTCCGGGGCTCGCGGGCCTTCCAACGCGGCCAGCAGGTGTTGGGCCTGGCCGTAGGAGATCGGGGTGGTGGGGATCGCGGGCAGATTCTCGGCTTCGGACGGATCGAGTCGCGGGGTGCCGGGAACCGACGGCTCGCCGGGGGTGAGCGGGTCGCCGGGGTAGGTGAAGAGGTACTGGACACTGCCCCGCTGGATGCCGTCGGCGTTGCGCCACGGTCCGTCCGGATAGACCGGCCCCCGCGTGAAGCCGTCGTCCGCGGGATCGGAGTACAGAATCACCCCCGCCGCACCGTGTTCCTCCGCGACCTGCGTTTTGACCCCACGGAAGCTGTTGCCGTAACGGGCCAGCACGATCTTGCCCTCGACGTCGACGCCCAGCTCCTCGAGCTTCGCGTAGTCCTCGGGAAGGCCGTAGTTCACGTAGACCACGTCGGCGGTGACATCACCGGCGGGGGAGTAGGCGTTGTACCCCACGACGACGTCGTCGAAGTTCTGATGCCACGGAAAAGGTGGTTCCTTGACCTCCAGCGACCGGTGTTCGGGGCCGGTCATCGTCACGGCGATGTTCTCGGGCACGGAGGCGTAGACGTCGTAACTTTCCAGCTTCGCGTTCAACCCCCAGGAGGTGAGCATGTCGACCGAGTACGCGGCCCGGCGGGCGGCACCCTCGGTACCTACCAGGCCGGGATAGGTCGACATCGCCTCGCTCAGCCGCGCGGCGCTGTCGGCGCTCACTTCCTCCCGGAGCACGCGTTCCCACTCCCGTGGGTCCTCCGATTGGTGCGGCGCCGCGACCGCCGTGGTGGCGGCGACACCGGTGACGAGCCCGAGGGCCATCACCGTCGAACCGAGGGTTCTCCTGATCCGTCGGGGTGCCGACAGGTGTGTCATCCCGTCCTCCCGCTCAGAGGGGGCGAATACCGAACACACCCATACTCACAGTGCGCGACGAGTTTCGTGCTTTTGGTAACCGGGACGAGTGGCAACCTTCGGGGGTGCGAGTGACCGGAAGGGAGCGTCGAGGGCGGTGAGAACCCGGGGACGGCATGGCGTGATCGCCCGTGGTGCTCGCCACGTGGAACCCCGCCACGTCGGCGGGTAAGGTCCTTCGGTGGTCACACTGACGGGTGTGATCAGTTGGCTGTGCATCTACCGGCCGTCGGCACTCCGACGGACAGCGGCGGCACTCAACCACCGCGTCCGCGGAGGTGTTTCATGACGCAGACGGTCGAGAAGATCTCGTCCTCACCCTCGCCGAGCCTGCTCCGCACGGCCGGGCTTCCCTACTTCCTCATCGCGTTCGCCGCGCGGCTGCCGTTCGCGATGATGGTGGTCGGTGTCCTCACGCTCGTCGTCTCCGCGCGGGACTCGATCTCCCTCGGGGGCCTCACCTCGGCCTCCGTCGGCGCGGGGACCGCGTGCTTCGGCGCGCTCATCGGAGCGGCCGCCGACCGTTTCGGGCAACGCCCGGTGTTGCTCGTGATCGCCGCCGCGAACTCCGCGATGCTGCTGGCCCTGGCGCTCGTCGCCTACAGCGACGCTCCGGACGGTGCCGTGCTGGCGGTCGCGTTCGGAATCGGCGCCACGGCACCCCAGGTGGCACCGATGTCACGCTCCCGCCTCGTCACGTTGATCACCCAACGGATGGAGCCCTCCCGCCGGGAACGGACCCTTTCGTCCACAATGGCCTACGAGTCTGCGGCGGACGAGACCGTGTTCGTCGTGGGACCGTTCATCGTCGGGCTTCTCGCCTCCGCCCTCGCCCCGTGGGCGCCGCTGGTGGGGGCCGCCGTGCTCACCGTGCTGTTCGTTGGCGCGTTCGCCCTGCACCCGAGTGGCCGTCTCGTCGCCGCGGAGCGGAGCGCTGACGGGACGGCGCCGTCCGCGGTGCGCGAGTTGTTCCGTGCCCGCCTGCTCGTCGTCGTGGTCGGGATCTTCGGGGTGGGCACGTTCTTCGGCACGATGCTCACCTCGCTGACCTCGTTCATGGACGACCGTGGTCTTTCCGAGCGGGCCGGGCTCATGTACGGGGTGATGGGCATCGGTTCCGCGGCGTTCGCGCTCGGCGTCGCGCTTCTGCCCGCGCGGTTCTCATTGCGTGCTCGCTGGGCGACGTTTTCCGCGATCCTGTTCGCCGGCAGCCTGCTGTTGCTCGCCGTGGACGACGTGGCCGGGATGGCCGGCGCCCTGGCCCTCATCGGCGTCGGTATCGGTCCGACGCTGGTCACCCAGTACAGCTTCGGTGCCACGCGCAGTCCGGCGGGGCGCACGGCCACCGTGATGACGATGCTGGGTTCGGGGGTCATCGTCGGCCAGTCGTTGGGGGCCGCCGTCACCGGTGAGGTCGCCGAGCGCGCCGGAACGCACCCGGCTCTCCTGCTTCCCGTCCTGGCCGCGGCGGTCGTCGCCGTGGCGGGGGCGGTGAACTGGTTCCTCACCGGTGCCCGGAACGAGAACCGGTAGGCGGACTCAGCAGTCCCCGTCGAAGCAGAACGACGACTCGGCCTCGCGGGTCTTCACGACCTCCAACCGGATCTCCGTGTCCGTGGACCGCGTGCCGGTGGGGGTCTGGTCCACGACCTCCCAGTTGGCGTAGTTGAGCGCGAAGGCGTGCCCGTCGACCGGAACGACCTCCACGTCACGGAAACCGGCGTCTTTCAGCTCGTCGTAGGCGAGAGACAGCAACTCGCCCTTCACGTCGGGAACCTCGGCCATGGTCGGGGCCTCCACCTCGGCCATGGCCGGATCCTCGTCGGTTCCCGTGACACTGCTGCCGACGTCGACCGCGATGCCGGTCTCGGCGCTGGAGTGGGTGGTCCTCACCTCGTCGTCCCCACCCTTGGAGAGGGTTCCGATGAGGGCAAGGACGACGACGGCTCCCGCGCCGATGGCGAAGTTCCTCGATGTGTCGGACACGAACGAACCTTTCCGGATTAGCTGGACGGTGAAGGATGGGAAACATCCACTCCGGGTACGAAGGACAGCGCGTCGCATGACGCGAGCGCGGCGTTCGAGACCGACTATTCACGCGATCGAGTGACATGCATCGTGGTGTGGGCGTTCGAGCTTCAAAGTTCCGCGCCGTAGACCCTGACCCGCTCGATGTGGCCGCCGAAGTGCCACTGGGGGCCCGCGTCGTCGACGTTGCGCCCCACCCAGAGCCCGTCGAGCCCGGTGAGATGGCCGAAGAATCCGGAGTCCTCGCTCGATGCCGCCCGGACGCCGTCCACGTGGACGCGAGTTCCCGTGGCGTCGGTGAACACGACGACCGTGTGGCGGTCGCCGTCGGCGATCGAGGTTGAGCCTTGAGTACGGACGAGGTACCGGCTGTCCTGCCGTACCTCGAAGTACGGGACTCCGCTGTTGAGCGACACGGTCAGGTTCGTGGAGGGAGCACCGGTGTCGGAGGCCGACAGCAGCGCTCCGGCGAGTTGCGTGGCCGAGGTGCGGACGTCGACCACGATCGCGCCCTCGGTCAGGTCGCGCACCGACGGCAGGGCGGCGGTGAGGTCGGTGAAGTCGTCGACGCCGTCGTAGTCACGGGCCGGACCGGTGTCCAGTGTCGCGTCACCGCCGAGCACCGGGACCGTCGCCCGCGCCGTCATCCCGGCCGTCCCGACTCGCCAGGTCAGGGTGTACTCGCCGGTGCGGACATCCGAGCCCGGCGTGAGCGGAAACGAGACCACGGTGTCGGCACCGGGATCGAGCGCGGGAAGGGACTGGCGCGGCGCTTCGGCCGTCCAGCCCTCGGGGACGTCGAGCGTGAGGGAGTCGGGGACGCTGGGCAGGTGGCCGTGGTTGGTCACGGTGACCTCGACCGTGCCCGGCCTACCCGCTTCGCCGAGATCCGTGCCGCGGATCTCGGCGCGGAGTCCATTCCGCCCGTCGGCGGGACAGTCGGCGCCCAGCCAGGCGGCGTTGAAGCGGACGAACGTGAGGTGTTCGTACGCGCCGCGCTCGTACAGCAGGCCGAACGAGTCGTTCCCCAGCTCGACCAGGGTGGAGTAGCCCGCCGCCCCGGACTCCACGGTCTTCGCGATCGGCCAGCTCTCCCCGTCGTTGCAACTCATCCTGACGGTCAGGTTGCGGCGTTGGTCGGGGTCGGCGGTGTTGGAGAACATCAGCCAGTGGGAGCGCGGGTCGGAGGTGGTGGCGTTCTCGTCGTACCGGATGATCGCCGCGTTGTTGGTGGGGTCGACCAGTTCGTCGTCGGCGATGGGGCTGCTGTAGGTGACACCGCCGTTCGTGGAGTAGGCGACCAGTCGGTAGTCGCCGCCGGCGGTGCGACTGTTGAGCATGATCCGGCCGTCGGCGAGTTCGACCGTCTTGTTCTCGTCCATCAGTGGTCCGACGGGTTCGCCCGCCCGCCACGTCTCCCCGTGGTCGTCGGAGTAGGCGCTGACCGCCCAGATGCTGCCGTCGTCCTTCCGGAACGCGTACTGCTGGATCAGCCTGCCCGCGAAGGGGCCGTGCTTGACCTGGATGCCGGTGCCGGAGGACGCGAAGATGCCGTACCAGGACGGGTCCTTCACCTCTTCGGTCAGTCGGCGTTCGGTCCAGGTGCGGCCGCCGTCGTCGGAGTAGGAGTAGTCGAGGTGGATCAGGTTCGGGTCGTCGTTGTCGTTGCCGGGGCCGGAGTTCCGGAAGCCGTTGCCGGTGGCGTAGAACAAGTGGACGCGGCCGGTCTCGTCGTCCACGATCAGGCTGGGGTCCCCCGAGCCGACCGTGGTGTCGCCTCCGGCCACGACGACCGGCTCGCTCCAGGTGCGGCCGCCGTCCTCGCTGCGTCGGACGAGGACGTCGATGTCGCCGGGCAGGTCGCCCGCGCCGTCGTTGCGCCGGTCGTAGGCGGCGAGCAGGGTGCCGTCGGGCAACTTCTCCAGCGCGGGAATACGGTAGGTGTGGGCTCCCTCGCCGGAGTGGGCGAGGTCGACCTGTTCGAACAGCGGTTCCTCGGCGTGTGGTCGAGGAGTTCGTTCCTCGGCGGAGCCGGGCAACGCGATCGCGGTGACGCTCGTGGCGAGGCCGACGACGAGCGCCAGGGAGCGGAAAACTCTCACGGTACCTCCCGGGACGGCAGGGGAAGGCACCAGACATCAGACGTGGGACGACCGTAGGAAAGTGGGCGAACCGCGTCAAGCCTCTTTTCGGCCGCTTGTGTCCGGGATCGGGGACCTCTACAGTCCCAGGCTGTCTCGGCATCAGACATCAGACGTCAGATGCTGCGCCGTCGGGTTGTTCGCCCGAGAAGTTCGGCGTGCCCTCGGGCGAGGGGTTTGAGTCCACAATGTACTCCAGGGGGAGTCGGGTTCGACGAGCTTCCCGGTGGTCTCGGGGTGCGGTCCGGACCGCGAGGGCCGCCGCGGCGAGCGGGGCGAGCGCCGGTGGGTTTCCCGGAGTGGCGGTGGTGGTAGTCGAGCGGTCGGAGCATTCCGGCGCCCCGCGCGGTCGCCCCACGGAGGAACCCGGGAGGAAAGCCATGGAACCACCGCGCATCCTGGTGGTCGGCGGAGGGTTCGCCGGCGTGGAGTGCGTGCGCCGGCTGGAACGACTGCTCGCCCCCGACGAAGCGTCGATCACGCTGGTGGCCGCGCGTAACTATCAGCTCTACCTGCCGCTGTTGCCACAGGTGGCGGCGGGCATGCTCACTCCGCAGTCGGTCGCGGTGTCGCTGCGCAGGCTCTTTCGCCGCACCCGGATCGCGCCGGGGGTGGCACTCGGGGTGGATCTCGACGCGAAGGTCTGCGTCGTCCGAGGCATCTCCGATCGCATCCGTATCGAGCCGTACGACTACCTCGTGCTCGCACCGGGCAGTGTCACGCGCACGTTCGACATCCCGGGGCTGGCCGAGCACGCCCGCGGCATGAAGACCCTCGCCGAGGCGGCGTACCTGCGGGACCACGTGATCGCCCAGCTCGACATCGCCGCGGCCGTGCCGGAGCGCGAGGAGAAGGAAGCCCGGCTGCAGTTCGTGGTGGTGGGCGGCGGTTACTCGGGCACGGAGACGGTGGCGGCGCTGCATCGGCTCACCGCCGCGGCCGCCGATCGGTATCCGGGGCTCGACCCGAGCATGATCAAGTGGCACCTCGTCGACATCGCCCCCAAGCTGATGCCCGAGCTCGGGGAGGACCTGGGGGAGAAGGCCACGAGTCTGCTGCGGCGTCGCGGCGTCGACGTCGCGCTCGGGGTGTCGGTCGCCGAGGTCGGGGAGGAGACCGTGCGGCTGACCGACGGCCGGGTGCTGCCGTGCCACACCCTCGTTTGGACCGCCGGGGTGCAGCCGAGCCCGCTGATCGGCACGCTCGACGCGGAGACCGAGCGCGGGCGGCTCAAGGTCACCGAGTACATGGACGTTCCGGGGCACCCCGGCGTGTTCGCGGTCGGGGACGCCGCCGCGGTGCCCGACATCGCCAAGGGGGACGGGGCGATCTGCCCACCCACCGCGCAGCACGCGCAGCGGCAGGGGCGAATGGTGGCCCGCAACGTCGTCGCCGCGCTCCGAGGGCAGCCCATGGTGCCGTACCAGCACCGGGACATGGGCCTGGTCGTGGACTTGGGAGGCACGGACGCGGTGGCCAATCCGCTGGGGGTGCGGCTGACGGGCCTGCCCGCGCAGACCGTCACCCGTGGCTACCACATGATGGCTCTGCACACGTCCGTCGCCAGGGCGCGAGTGTTGACGAACTGGGTCCTCAACGCCACGGCCGGGGACGACTACGTGCGCATGGGATTCCTGGCCAACCAGCCCGCGACGCTGCGGGATCTGGAGCAGACCGACGCCTACCTGAGCAAGGAGCAGATCCGCGACTACGCCCGTGCTTCCGGCGTGTCCCGGTAGCGGCCGGGGGTGTTCGTCACCGTTCGGTTCCGGAAGTGGCGTCGTCCCCGGTGGTCTCCGGCGTGAGCCGGGCCCGAAGCACGTACGCCACCACGACCGACACGATGACCAACGGCATCACGACGAGTCCGCTGGAGAGCAACAGCAGGGTGGCGAGCAATACCGACACGAGGGGCAGGCCGAGCATGGCCACGCACATGGCCCCGATGCCCATCGCGGCGGCCGGAACGGGGTCGAGTCCGGGGAGGTGGGACAGCAGCAGACCTCCGGTGGCGCCGAGGAACATCGCCGGGAACACGGGGCCGCCCCGGAACGCGCTGAGTGACACGCCGTACGCGACGGCCTTGCACACGAGCAGCAGTGCCAGCGTCCCGGCCGAATACCCCGCGCTCTCGACCAACAACGGCCCCAGCGCCTCCTGACCGGAGAACAGCACGTCGTCCGTGCCCTTCGGGGTGAGCACCGCGTAGAGGAAGGCCAGCAGGCCCACGACGAGACCCGCCCCCGCCGTGGCGATGACGACGCGTCGCCGGACTCCGTCCCGCAACGTGCGGCCGAGGCGGTGGAGCGCGGCACCCAACAATGCCGCCCCGATGCCGATGACGAACGCCCACCCGAACTGCGCCACCGTCAGCTCGGGCACCGGCGGCAGGTCGGGCACCGTCAGCGACGGCTTCGGCAGGCCGGTGACCGAGTCCAGACCGCTGAAGAGCAAGGCTCCGAGGCCGGAGGCCAGCAGTCCGGGGACGAGGAGCACCGACGTCCGTCCCGTGCCCGCGCCCGCGACCTCCATCAGCAGGAACGCGCCGAGCAGCGGGGAGCCGAGCAACGTGCTGATGGCGGCGAAGCTTCCCGCCGCCCCGATCAGTGTCACGGCTCGGTCGGGAGCGTCACGGTCGAGCGCGCGCACCGCCCGGGCCGCGAGTCCACCGCCGAACGCGATCAGCGGTGCTTCGGGGCCCAACACCGCTCCGAACGCCAGCGTGCCCAGCGCCGCGAGCACGATGCCGGGCAGGTTCCGCGCCCGAGGTGGACGTCCGGCGTGGAAACCGTCCACAGGGGATTCCCCGCCCGCGCCGGGGAGGTAGCGGATCACGAGCCCTACCGCCAGTCCCCCGATCGTCACCACCGGCAGCGGCCACCATGCCGGTGCTCCGTTGAGACCGAACGCGTGCGGCAGGTCGTCGAACAGCCAGTGCCGCGAGTACAGCGAGAGCTGGAGGAACCCGTACGACACCAGCGCGACGGGCAGGCCGAGCGACCCCGACAGCACCAGCGCCTTCAAATAGTCGCGGGAGCGCAGCAACTCCAGCGGGCTTCGTGGCGTGCCCTCCCGGTCGGACGGACCTTGCGGTGGTGCCCGTTCCGGACCCGCTTTGCCGCTCATGCCTCAAGTGTGCGGTCCTTCGGGGGTGAGTGCAGAGGTTTCGAACTCGTGGCCGCCTCGACGAGTGCGGCGACCGATGCCCTGCCGGAACCGCGTGACGTGCGTAGGCTCGATCGTCAGAACGCCACCGGTGTCTCGACGATGATCACTAGCGCCCACGGGCGGGGCCGACCCACCGCGAGGGAAGGGACGAGATGGCATTGCAGGTGATCGACTCCCCGGGAGACAGCGCTCCGCCGTGGCGCGCGTACGGACGGTTCCGGGCCACCACGACGTGGAACACCGGCCTTCGGCGAGCGGGGTCACCGACTGCATGACCGGCGAATCCACCCGCGGACGGAACCGAGGAAAGCGTCGGGCACTGCCGGGCCAGGTGCCCGCCCCGATGCGCCGGTTCCTCAGCACCGAGGCGGGGAGCGCGGCGGTGCTCCTCGCCGCCACGATGGTGGCGTTGCTGTGGGCGAACTCGCCGTGGTCGGCCACCTACGAAGCCGTGTGGGATACGGAGCTGTCCCTGTCGCTGGCGGGCTGGGAGCTGTCGATGAACCTGGAACACTGGGTCGTCGACGGGCTGATGGCGCTGTTCTTCTTCACGGTCGGGCTGGAGGTGCGCCGGGAGTTCTCCGTCGGGGAACTCACCGACCGGCGACGCGCCACGATCGCGATGGTCGCGGCGGGTGGCGGGCTCCTGGTTCCGGCGATGGTCTACCTCGCCCTGGCACCGGGAGGCGACGCCGGGCACGGCTGGGGAGTGGTCATCGGGACCGACACGGCGTTCTTGCTCGGCGCGCTCGCCGTGGTGGGCCCCACCTTCTCGACCCAGCTCCGTGTCTTCCTGCTGACGTTGACGGTGATCGACGACATCATGGCCGTCAGCGTGATCGGGATCTTCTACTCCGAGTCGATCGACCCGGTGGCTCTGCTCGTCGCGCTGCTGTTCGGGGGAGTGCTCTGGGGGCTCGGGCGGCTCGGCGTGTGGCGCGCGAGCCCCTATGTCATCGCCGTGATCGGGTTGTGGCTCGCCACGGTGGAATCGGGGCTTCACGCCGCGATCGCCGGAATGCTGGGCGGGCTTTTGGTGGGCGCTCGCAACCCCGTCCGGGAGGAGGTCGAGCAGGCGGCACGTCGGTTCCGCGCGTTCCGCCAGTCGCCTCGGGTGGACGTCGGGCGTACGGCCCGGTGGGGATTGGAACGCGCGATCTCCGTGAACGAGCGGCTCCAGGCGGCCGTGCACCCCTGGGCGAGTTACGTCGTCGTGCCGTTGTTCGCCCTCGCGGAGGCCGGGGTCGACCTCCGGAACGGGGTACTCGCCGAGGCGCTTACCTCGCGACTCACGTGGGCGGTGGTCGTCGCGCTGGTGGGCGGCAAGCTCGTGGGGATCAGCCTGAGCACGGTGATCGGGCTGCGGGTAGGGCTGGGCCGGTTGCCTCGGGGAGTCGGGCTCGGGCACGTCGTCGGGGGTGCCGCGCTGTCGGGGATCGGCTTCACGGTGTCGTTGCTCATCGCGGGGCTCGCCTTCGACGACCCGGTGCTACGCGACGAGGCGGTCGTCGGAGTCCTGGTGGCCGCGGTGCTCGCGACGGCCCTGGGGTGGGTGGTGTTCCGCGTCACCGCGCGGTTCGGTGGGCGGCCCGACGCGGATCTGCCCCGCAGGCTCGATCCGCCGGTCGATCCGGTGAAGGACAACGTCCGAGGGAACCCCGACGCCCCGTTGACACTCCTCGAGTACGGCGATTTCGAGTGTCCCTTCTGCTCCCGCGCCACGGGGGTGACCCGTGAGTTGCGGGCGAGGTTCGGCTCGGACCTGCGATATGTGTTCCGGCATCTGCCGCTGTCGGACGTGCACCCGCATGCCGAGTTCGCGGCGCGGGCCGCAGTGGCGGCGCGCAGGCAGGACAAGTTCTGGGAGATGCACGATCTGCTCTTCGCGCACCAGGACGAGCTCGAGTTCGAAGACGTCGTCGGCTACGCCTCGGAGCTGGGGCTGGACGTCGAGACGTTCCTGCGCGATCTGGAATCCGAGGAGACGGCCGCCGTGGTGCGCGCGGATGTGGCGAGCGCGGAGGCCAGCGGGGCGAGAAGCACGCCGACCTTCTTCGTCGGGGAGCATCGGCACGTGGGCCCGCACGACACGGAGACGTTGGCCGAGGCACTCGAATCACTCCGTGACCGGTCGGGCGTCTGACGTGGCGGGCACGGGGCGCGCCCCGGCGCTCACGCCTGCGTCCGCACGGGTGTGCCGGCGTGGTGCAACAGCAGCCACGAGCCCGCGGACCGGGCCCAGATCGACGTCCGCAGTGAGATCGCCCCGCCGCGGCGGGCCGTGTAGGTGAGCAGGATCGCGTCCGGTCCCAACCGCACCGGACGGAAGTCCTCGGCGACGATGCGCTCCGCCGTGTCCGACCTCGTCGCTTCCACGACGGAGCGGCGATCCCACACCCTGCCCGTGGAGCCGAACTCGCGGAAGTCGTCGTGCAGCAGTTCTCGCACCGCGTCGTCGTCCGCCCTCACCGCCGGGTCGAGCAGTCGCAGCTCGCGGGCGATGACGGTCTCGAAGTCCCGATCCACGGGGACGATCCTGCCTCACCGAGCGGACACGCCGTCGCCGTTACTCGTGCTCATCCCAGAATTGACCATTCAAAAAGACTATTGACCGGTCAATTGAGGGTCGGATAGTTTGCCCGCATGGCGACCCCGACGTACCTGCGCATTCGAGCGGAGCTCGAACGGCGGATTCGTTCGGGAGAGTTGCCACCCGGCAGTCGGCTTCCCACCGAGGCCGAACTGCAACGGCGGTACTCGGTCAGCCGCGCCACGGCACAGCGGGTTCTCAACGAACTCGCCGCGGCCGGGCTGGTCGAACGCCATCGGCGACGAGGCACCTTCGTCGCCGGGACCGCTCGCCGAGAGAACCTGCTGCGACTGGTCAATCCCACGCTGACCGGCCCGGAGATCCCCGGCCGGCACGCCGTGGAGACGGCCGCGGTGATTCCCGCCCGTGAGGCGGACGTCGCCCTGCCGGGCGTCGACGACGACGCGCCCGTGAACCAGCTGCGCCGTCTGAAGTTCGACGCCGACGACAACCCCATCGCCGTCGAGTTGTCCGCGGTGCCCTTCGCGCTGGCACCCGCACTGCTTGAGGAGGAACTCACCCACCTCACCGTCCACGACTACTTCGTCCGGCACGGAGTTCCCGTGGCGACCTCGCGGGTCCACATCGACCCCGTGCTGTTGGGGGAGACCGAAGCCCGGCAGCTCGCCTGCGAACCCGGTCGCCCGGTGATCCGGCTGCGCCGACTGACCTGGCTGGTCGACGGCCGTCTCGCCGAGGCGATGTGGCACGTGTTCCGACCGGATCGGGTGGAGTTCTTCATCGAGCAGTCGGTGCTCCCCGCCACCGACCCCGCGTGACGTTTTCCGCACGCTGCTTGTCGTTGCCGTACCCGGCACGCACGCCACAGGAGTGAGCCATGTCCGCATCCCCTCGCGTCGCCGTCGTCGGTACCGGCGTGATCGGTGCCATGACCGCCTGGCGCCTCGCCCGCCGTGGGGCCGAGGTGCTCGCCTTCGACACCTACGCGCCCGGTCACGATCGAGGCGCTTCCGCGGGTGAGTCCCGCATCTTCCGCACCGTCTACAAGGAGGGCGCGGAGTACGTGCCGCTGCTACGACGCTCCGCCCGGCTGTGGCGGGAGCTCGAACGGGACACCGGCAGCGCCCTGCTCACGCTGTGCGGTGGGCTCACGATCGGCCCGCCCGACGACCCGGACGTCGTGGCCGTCCGGGCGTGCGCCGAGGACTGTGGTCTGGACCATGAGGTGATCGACGCCGCCGAGGCCGCCACCAGGTTCCCGCAGCACCGGTTGGACCCCGACGAGATCGCCGTGTTCGACCCGGCTGCCGGGGTGCTGCGCCCGGAGCCCGCGGTGCAGGCGGCGTTGCGGGCGGCCGAGACCGCGGGTGCCCGGCTGGTGTCGTACCAGCGGGTCGACGACGTCACCGAGACCGCGAGTGGCTGGCGGGTCAGCACCGCCGAGGCCCGCCACGACGTCGACCACGTGGTGTTCGCGCCGGGACCTTGGGCACGGCGGCTGGCCCCCTTGCGGAAACTGCCCGTGCGGGCACGGCTGATCACCGCGTGCTGGTTCGCCGCGCGAGACGTGGCCGCGCACCGCACCGACCGGCTGCCGATCGCGATCCGTCGTCACCGGACGGCCGGATTCTCCTGCTTTCCCTCGCTCGACGGCGTGTCGATCAAGATCGTGCCGCATCACCTCGGTTGGCCCGAGTTGGGCGACCCGGACGACCTGCCGCGTACCGCCGACGTGGAGTTCGTCCGCGGGGCCTCCTCCGCCGCCGAACGGCTGCTGCCCGGCGTGGTCCCGCACCCGATCCGAATCGGCACCTACGTCGAGGGATTCACACCCGACGACCACGCTCTGGTGGGACCGGTTCCCGGCTGCTCCAACGCCACCGTCCTCACCGGATTCTCCGGACACGGTTTCAAACTCGCCCCGGTCTTCGGTGAGCTCGCCGCCGAACTCGTGCTCACCGGCACGACCTCGCACGACATCGACACGCTCGCCCCGTCCCGCTTCGCCTGAGTTCCCACTTCTCGTCTCGCGCCGACCACGCCGGCAGCACCTTCCGCTCGCTTCCTGCCCACACCCCGGAGGCAGAGTCATGCCCACTGGTTCCCCCGGTCAGATCATCGGAATCGTCCTCGCCAGTCTCGCCGTGATCGGGTTCGGTCTCGCCATGTCCGTCTACTTCGGACGAAGAGCGAAGACGTCCGCCGACTGGCTCACGGCACGGGAGTCCCTCCCCCTAATCGTCGTGGTCATCACCCAGTTCGCCACGGCCACCGGAGGCGGCGTCCTCATCGCGCACGTCGGCATCGGTTACCGCTCGGGATGGTCGGTCTTCGTCTACGAAGCCTGCGTGATCGTGGGTTTCCTGGTGCTGGCGCTGATCGCGCGCTGGCTACGGGAACAGCGGTTCACCACCGTCCCGGACATCGTGACCCGGTTGTTCGGGGACCACAAACTCGTCACCGCGATCGCCGCACTGGCCGCGCTCGTGGTGCCGTTCGGGTGGTTGGCGACCCAGTTCGTGGCCTTCGCGCAACTGTTCGGCCGGCTCACGGGACTGTCACCCACCGTGCTGGTTTTGGTGATCATGGTGGCGTCGTTGCTGTTCGTCCTTCCCGGAGGTCTCACCTCGGTGGCGTGGACGGACTTCGTCTTCGGCCTCTTCATGATCGTGATGTCGCTCGCCACCGCGTTCTACGCCATCCATCTCGCGGGCGGTTGGTCGGAGATCACCGCCACCGTGCCCGAGAGGATGTGGAGCCTCGCGGGCCTCACCGCCGCGGGCTGGGAGCAGCTCGTCCTCTGGCTCGCCGCGATCGTTCCGGGAACGCTGACCAACCAGCTCTACTACCAGCGGGTGTTCGCCACGAAGAAGGTCACCGACGCGCGGCGGGGGCTCGCCCTGTCCGGGCTGACGATGCTGATCGGCGGCCTCTACGCCGGATGCCTGGGTTTGGCGGTGCGCGCCATGAACCCTGGGCTGGCGAACGAGGAGGAGGCAACGGGGTGGCTGCTGGCGCGCCTGCCGTCCGTGCTGCTCATCGTCTTCGGCGCCTTCCTCGTCTCCACCATCGTGTCCACGACCGGCGCGGCCTTGCAGTCGGTGGTCGCCAACCTCACGCGGGACGTCTACCAGAACATCGTGGGCGGCAAGGCGAGCGAGAGGAAACTTGTGCCGCTGTCGCGCGTGCTCACCGTCGGGGTCTCGGTGCTGGCGGCGGTCCTGGCGATCCTCTTTCCGAAGGCACTCGACTGGCTCGTGGCCACCTACGCTTACTCGGCCGCCGCGCTCGCCGTGCCGATCTTCGGCGGATACCTGCTGCACCGGCGCCGACGACTCACCCCGGCGATCGCGATCGGGAGCATGTTCGCCGGAGTGCTCGGCTGCGGTGTCGCCCACCTCGCCGACACCACCGTGCCGTACGCCGTGTACGGAATCGGCGCGTCGGCGGTCGCGCTCGTCCTCCTCACCTATCTCGTGGGCGGCCCGAGAAGGCCGTCCCCCGACCACACAGCCACGGAGGTGACGTCATGAGAATCGTGGTCGTCGGACTGGGCGTGCTCGGCGCGTCCGCGGCGCGGGCACTGGCACGCGCGGGAGCATCGGTCACCGTGCTGGAACGCACCGGGCCGCTCGCGGGCACCACGGGCACCACCTTCGCCTGGGTCAACTCGCACGGCAAGGACCCGCGCTCCTACCACGACCTCAACGTGGCCGGGATGGAGGAACACGCGGCGCTGGCGCGGTCGGGGAAGGGGCAGCTCGCGTGGTTCCACCGGACGGGGAACCTGGAGTGGGCCGAGGACGAGGCGGGGGCCGAGCGGCTCGCCCGGTCGGTGGCCCGACTGCGGGACCGGGACTACCCGGTGGAGTGGATCACGCCGCGCGCGGCCCGTGACCTCGTCCCGGACCTGCGCGTCCCGGACGGGGTACGCGACATCGCCTACTACCCGAGCGAGGGGTACGTGCTTCCCCCGCTCCTGCTCGCCGCGTTGTGGGGGGAGGCACGGGACGCCGGGGCCGAGTTGCGGTGTCCCGCGGAGGTCGTCGGCATCACGGAAGGCCGCGGCGGCGTCCGTGTCGCGTTGGCCGACGGCGACGAGCTACGGGCCGACGCCGTGGTGCTCGCCACGGGCCGGTGGAGCGAGGCGGTGACCGCGCTCGCGGGCCGCCGGGTCCCGATGGCCTCCCCGGACGTCGCCGGGTCCGCCACGGTCGGCTTCCTGGGCTGGACCACGCCCGTGGCCGCCCGCATCGACCGGGTGCTGACCACGCCGAGGCTCAACGTCCGCCCCGACGGCGGTGGCCGCCTCGTGGTGCAGGGCCTGGACCTCGACGCCCACGCCGACCCCGCCGAGCGACCCGACCCGGACGGCGAGCACGCCCGCACGCTGCTCGCCCGGCTCGCCGATCTGATCGAGGGCACGCGGGGAGCCCGGCTGGAGTCGTTACGAGTGGGGCAGCGATCCCTGCCCGCCGACGGACACCCGGTGTGCGGGTTTTTGGGCGACAGCAGCCGGGTCTACGTGATGGTCACGCACAGCGGCATCACGCTCGGGCCGCTGCTCGGCAAGCTGGCGGCGCGGGAAGTGGTGGACGGGCGGCCCAGCGAGCTGCTGGCCGACTTCCGTCCCCAACGGTGGGAGGGAGTCGACCCCGCCGAGCTTCCTCCCCTGCGGCCCGCTCGGTTCGCCGGTCAACAGTGAGCCGTGGCCCTCGGCGCCACGGGACGCCGAGGGCCACGGCCGGTTCCTAGCCGAGCACCAGCGGGAGGAACAGCACCGCCACGTAGTAGGCCATGAACTGCACCCCGGACGTCATGCCGAGGAACTTGTTGGCCAGACCGCCCACGGCACCGACGGTGACGCTGACGACGAACCCGAGCAGTCCGCCCTCGTACCACGACACCACGGCGATCAGCGCGACGAACGCCCCGATCAGCGCCTCGTGGCTGATGGTGCGGGACACCCACGCGCTGGCCTTCCGGGCGTAGCGCATCGCGAACGGGTAGGCGATCAGCCCCGCGAGGACGACTCCCAGGAGCCCGAAGACGAGGAACTCCCAAGAACCCAACAGCGTGTGCAGGTTGTGCACGCCACCGTCCTCGGCGTCGACGGTGTAGACCGGCGGCGCGTTGAACAGTGGCGACGCGGGACCCGCCGCCACCGGGCTGAGCGGCAGCCCGAACGCCACCAGCGGGATCAACGCCTCGGCGAGGTACGTCGATTCGGTCGTGCCGTTCTTCACGGCCATCAGCGTGGACAGCCGCCGGTACGGGTGCTTGATGCGCGAGCCCACGATCTCGCCGGTGAGCACGGTGGCCGCGACGGGGCTGAGCATGAACGTCGTCGAGGTGGCTCCCGCGGCGACGGCCGTGATGGTGGCCTGGCGTCGGTCGAGCACCCGGAGGGGGTTGGGCCACCACCGGCTGCCGGTGCCCACGTCCGGGGCGAGCCACACGGCGCGCGTGCCGCTGCGCGGCAGCGTCTCGCGACCCGACCGGGAGGTCGACAGCAGCAGGTCCACCACGAGCGGGCCGATCGCGATGCCGAGGAAGAAGCTGATCGACAGCGACGAGCCGAGCTGGTCGGACGCCAGCCCGTTGAGCGCGGACACCAGCAGGGCGAACGGCGCGATCGCGACGACGCTGGCCCACCGGCCGGGGGAGAAGTAGGCGACGAACGCCGCCGCCACCACGAAGACGTACGGCGCGACCGCGGTGATCGGCTCGGCCAGCGGGGCCAGCAGCGACGCCACTCCCACGGCGATCGGCACGGAGATCAGCGCGGCGAGGAACCCGCCCGCGAGCGCCTTGCGTAGGGCGATGTGCGGCGCGCCGAGGCGCCGCATCGCGGTGGCGTCGTCGAGCAACGGCACCGCCGTCGTGTCACCCGGAATACCCAGCAGCGTCGTCGGGATCGCGTGGGTCATGTGCTTGGCGACCGCGCCCGCGATGAAGAACGTCAACACGCCCGCGGGAGGAACTCCTAGGAG
The DNA here is from genome assembly GCF_000243395.2 of Saccharomonospora glauca K62. NCBI lineage: Bacteria > Bacillati > Actinomycetota > Actinomycetes > Pseudonocardiales > Pseudonocardiaceae > Saccharomonospora > Saccharomonospora glauca. The sequence continues at coordinate 2,016,162 of NZ_CM001484.1, forward strand.
CACCACGAGCAGGGTGATCGGGGCCAGGGTGGAGGTCTCGTCGGTACCGGAGACCAGACCGATGGCGGCGAAGACGACGGCACCGAGCAGCCCCATGCCCAGCGCCCACATCAGGTCAGCGACGATCACCGCGGTCCTCCGTTCTCGGGGCGAGGCCGAGTGACCGCATCTCGTCCCGCACGTCCTTCGGCAGTTCGGCGAACGACTCCGGCGTGCCGCCCATCGTCTCCAGCTCCGCCAGCGCCTCCGCCCTGTCGGTGGAGCCGTCCTCGGCCAGCACCCGCTTCGGCGGGAACAACCGCGTGCACACGGCGGCGCCCACGACACAGCCCGCGAGCCCGATGAGCAGCGCGTAGCCGCCCGCGAGGGACGACTGCTCCAAGCTCGCCTCCAGGATCGCCTTCGCCCCGAGATAGACGGGCAGGCCGATGGCCACGCACACCACGATCGAGGCGGCGAGATGGCGCAGGTCGACGGCGTCGTTCCAGACGATCCGGTACGGCCCTTCCTCGGGGCGGGAATCCGCCACGGGGCCGGTGTCCGGGGTGCCGTCACCGGTGACGGCAGGGGTAGTGGCCACGGTTTCCTCCGTTGTGATCGGCGTGCTCGCGTCAGCCGCCGGTGAGAGCCCGAACGGTACGCGAGGGGCTGGGACGACCGAGCTCGGCGGCGAGCCAAACGCTGGTCTCCACGAGCTTGTCGAGGTCGACACCCGTGTCGATGCCGAGCCCGGCGAGCTGCCACACGAGATCCTCGGTGGCGAGGTTGCCGGTGGCGCTCCGGGCGTAGGGGCAGCCACCGAGTCCGCCCGCCGAGGCGTCCACCACGGTGACGCCCCGGCGCAGCGCGGTGAGCGTGTTGGCCAGCGCCTGACCGTAGGTGTCGTGGAAGTGCACCGCCAACCGTTGGATCGGAATCCCGGCGTCGACGAGCGCGTCCAGCACGGCGGCGACCCGGCCGGGGGTGGCGACCCCGATCGTGTCGCCGAGGCTGAGTTCGGTGCAGCCGAGCCGCACGAGCCGTGAGGCGACGTCGACGACCCGCTCGACCGGGACCTCCCCTTCCCACGGGTCGCCGAAGCACATGGACAGATACCCTCGCACGCCGAGCCCGGCCTCGCGGGCACGGGCGACGACGGGCGCGAACATCCGCAGCGCCTCGGCGACGGGGCGGTTGAGGTTCGCCTCGGAGAACGACTCCGTCACGCTGGCGAACACCGCGATGTCGGTGACTCCCAGATCGAGCGCCCGGTCCAGGCCGTGTTCGTTGGGCACCAGCACGGGATACCGCACCCCGTCCCGGCGGGACAGCCTCCGCAGCACCTGCTCGGCGTCGGCGAGCTGCGGCACCCACTTCGGATGCACGAGGCTGGTGGCCTCCACGACCGTGTGCCCGGCGTCGACGAGCCGTTCGATGAACTCCACCTTGACCTCGATGGGCACGAGCGCGGCCTCGTTCTGCAGGCCGTCACGGGGACCGACCTCCCAGATCGTCACCCGGCTCGGCAGCCCCTCCAACGGCGTGGTCCCGTAGTCGGTCGGCATGGCACTGACCTTTCGTGGCGCCGCCGGGTCAGGCGTTCGCGCGCAGCTCGGCGAGCACGCGCTCGGCGTGGTCGACCCGCACCGCCTTGTCGGCGATCAGGCGGGCGACGACGGCCGGCAGTTCCTCCGGCGTGGCTCCCGCCGTGGTCGCGACGTTGCGGGCGTGCAGCGACATGTGCCCGCGCTGGATGCCTTCGGTGGCCAACGCCCGCACGGCGGCGAGGTTCTGCGCCAAGCCCACGGCGGTGATGATCTCGGCCAGCTCGGTGGCCGAGGACACGCCGAGCACGGACAGCGCCGCCTTCGCCACGGGGTGTGCCTTCGTGGCGCCCCCGACCAGGCCGACGGCCATGGGCAGCTCCAGGGTCCCCACGAGGTTACCGTCGGCGTCCTTTTCGAACCTCGACAACGACGTGTAGCGACCGTCGGGGGAGACGGCGTGCGAGTGCGCCCCCGCCTCCACCGCCCGCGTGTCGTTGCCCGTCGCGAGGACCACCGCGCTGATGCCGTTCATGATTCCCTTGTTGTGGGTGGCCGCGCGGTAGGGATCGGCCTCCGCGAGCGCGGCGGCGTGCACGATGTCGTCGACGACCGTGCCGCCCCCGAGCGCGTCGGCGTCGAAGACCGCCCGCGCACGGGCGAGCCGCAGGTCGGCCTTGTTCGTGAGGATGCGCAACAGCGTGCGCCCGCCGGCGATCTCCCCGGCTCGGTCGGCAACGGCCTCGGCCATCGTGTTCACGGCGTTGGCTCCCATCGCGTCGCGCACGTCGACGTGCAGGTGCGCCACCACGTACGTGCCCGCCCGAGACGGCACCAGCCGCACCGTCAGGTCACGCACACCGCCGCCGAGCTTGCCGAGCAGCGGGTCCTGGGAGTCGGCGAGGGCGATGAGTTCGTCACGATGCTCCAGCAGGCGCAGCCGGGCGCCCTCGGGGTCGGCGACGCCGACGATCTGCACCTGAGCCTGCATGATCGGTGTCGTCGCCGACGTGGTGAAGCCCCCGTGCACGCGGGCGATCCTGGCGGCGTTGCTGGCCGCGGCCACGACGGAGGCCTCCTCCGTGGCCATCGGCACCAGCAGCTCGCGCCCGTTGACCACGAAGTTGGTGGCGATGCCCACGGGGACGCCGAGGACCCCGACGACGTTCTCGATGAGACGGTCGGCGAGGTCGACCCCCAACCCCCGCTCGGGGTCGAACACCGCCAGCGACTGCGGGTCGATCTCGGCCGTCTCGGCGACGCGGGCACGCCGTTCGGAGACGGAGAGATCGCGGAAACCCGGAATCCGGCTGGTGCGCGGCATGGAAGTCCTCCCACTTCGGTGTGGCTGCGTTCGACTCGCCACACGCTAAGCCGCAGTGGCCCCCGAGAGTATGGACCGGGAATCCATATTTTCCGGGATCACGATGGGCCAGTGGCCTTGGCCAGCGTGCACAGCCGTACCGCGATGCCGATCCGGAACAGTCGCTCGGGCCGTTGCCACTCCTCTCCGAGCAGGTCGGTGACCCGTTCCAGCCGCTGGAGCACGGTGTTCTTGTGCAGGTGCAACGCCCGCGCGGTGGCCACGGGACTGCACCGGTTGTCGAGGTAGGCGGCCAACGTGGGCACCAGCGCGCTGCCTCGCTCGTCGTCCCACGCCAGCACCGGCCCGATCGTCGCGTCGACGAACGCGGCCACCCGGTCCTCGCCCGGACCGAACAGCGCCGTGTACGGCAGGTACTCGTCGGTGGTGACCGCGCCGTCCCGGACGCCGAGCGCCGGGAGTACGCGCAGACACGACTCGGCGGCCTCGCACCGCTCCCGCAGGGTCGCCACCTCCCCGGTCGAGGGCGCGCCGACGGCCACCACCCCGCCCCCGACGGCCCTGGTCACCGCCGCGTGCACCGTCTTCGCGGCCGTGGCCGGGTCCTCCTCCGCGGTGAGCGCGACGACCCGGTTGGCGTGCTCCCCGACCAGGCCTCCGTTCCCGACGGCCCGGCCGGCGGCCCTGACCGCCTCCCTGCGGTGTTCGCTGTCCGTGGCCACCAGCACCACGGACCGTGTCCGCTCGACGTGCACCCCGCGCGCCATCGCCCTCGCCACGGCGGGCTGCACCCGAGCCGGGTCGTCGGACAACAGGTCGGCCAGCAGATCGCCGCGCAACCGTTGTTCGGCCTCCACCACGGCGTCCTGCTTCAGCAACAACAGCGCGGTGATCTGCGCGGCCCGCTCCGCCGTCCGCTGCTCCACGGGACCGAACGCGAGCGTGCCCTGGTCGAGCACCAGCGCGCCCAGCAGGGTCGATCCCGCCACGACCGCGACGACCACCCGGCTGCGCCCCTCCGGGGTCGTAAGGAAGACACAGCGACCACTGCGCCTGCTGCGCGTGACGGCCTCCCGCACGTCGCCCGCGTCGAGCGAAACGCCGTCGCGGGTGCGCAGCTCGGCGTCGAGCATCGTGACCGTGCACCGCAACGCCCTGCCCAGCGCATCGGCGACATCGGTGGCGTCGCCGCCCTGCAACACCAGGGCGGTCAGGTCCTCGTGAACCCGGCTCGCGCGTTCCATCGCCTCCACATGCCGGGACAGCTCGCCGTAGGCCTTGCGGGTCTCGGCGTCCGACCGCCGGGTCTCGGCGAGCAGCCGAGCCGTCTGAAGCACGACGGCGGCGTGGTCGGCGAACGCCGACAGCAGGGAGATCTCCTCGTGGGTGAAGGTGTGCGGGATGCGGTTCGCGGCGAACAGCGCCCCCAGCACCTCGTCACCGGCGAGCAGCGGCACCCCCAGCAGTGACACCAGCCCCTCGGCCGCGACGGCGGCGTCGATGTCCGAGTCGTGCGGTGCTTGCGTCATCCCCGCGTAACTCGACGTCCACTGCGGACTCCGGGTCGTGACGACCATGCTCGCCAGTCCCATGCCGGGAGGCACCCGCAGGTTCGGAAACGACGGCGCGACGGTGCCGAGCGTGGTGCGCACCCTCAGCTCACCGCTCGCGACGTGGTACTCCGACAGGTAGGTGACGTCGGTGCCGATCAAGTCGTGCGCCCGCTGCACCAGGCGCTCCAACAGCTCGTCGACGTCGCGGAGCTGAGCCAGTTCGTGAGCACTCGAATACAGCGCGGCCAGTTCCCGGCCGCGCCGCCGCCAGCGCGCCGCGGTGGCCTTCAACCTGCGCACCTCGGCGCCGACGCGGGCGGCGACGTCCTCGGGAAGGTCCGCCTCGGCGAGCAGTCGGGCGATGTCGTCGTCACCCGCGTCGGCGTCGTCTCCCAAAGCCGCGGTGAGGACGTCGACGACCAGATCGACCGGAACGAGTTGGGCCATGGAACCACCTGTCGGTGCCGGTACATGGACCCGCCAACCATAAGGGGGACGACGTCGCGGGCCCACCCGGTGGGTGGGGAGAAACCTTCGATCGCCGCCCACGCGAAAGTTCTCAAGCCCTGATTCCCCGCGGTCCCCCACCCGAAGGACACCGTGCGTGGGCTCCCGGCGCCAAACTCCTCGTGGGCGTGGACGGCGGCGTCGCCCCGGCTCGTGCGTCCGCTGCGACGTGCGAGGAACCGGCTTATCGTCGACAGAGCAGGAGCCACCACGGCCGAGTGGAGCGGTTGATGAGCTCACTGACCACACCCACCAGGAGTTCCGGGTTCCTCCAAAGACGTGCCGCGGAGTCCGGTGACCAGGCCGACCGCCGGTACTTCCTGGCCAAGGGGTTGCGGCACCAGATGAACAAGGTGTTCCCGACCCACTGGTCGTTCCTGTTGGGCGAGCTGGCGCTCTACAGCTTCATCATCCTGATCCTGTCGGGGATCTACCTGACGCTGTTCTTCGACCCCTCGATGAGCGAGGTGGTCTACGACGGCCCGTACCGCAACCTTCAGGGCATCGAGATGTCCAGGGCGTTCGAGTCGACCCTGGAGATCTCGTTCGAGGTTCGCGGTGGTCTGTTCGTCCGTCAGGTGCATCACTGGGCGGCGCTGATCTTCGTCGCGGCCATGTTCGTGCACATGTTCCGGGTGTTCTTCACCGGGGCGTTCCGCAGGCCGCGTGAGGCGAACTGGGTCATCGGTGCCCTGCTGCTGATCCTGGGCATGTTCGAGGGCTTCTTCGGTTACTCGCTGCCGGACGACCTGCTGTCCGGTACCGGTATCCGGGCGACCCTGTCGGGCATCGTGCTCTCGGTGCCGGTGATCGGTACCTGGCTGCACTGGGCGCTGTTCGGTGGCGAGTTCCCCGGCACGGTGATCGTGCCGAGGATGTACGCCCTGCACATCCTGATCATTCCGGGCGTCATGCTGGCGCTGGTGGCCGCCCACCTGGCGTTGGTGTGGTACCAGAAGCACACGCAGTTCCCCGGCGTGCGGCGCAAGGAGACCAACGTCGTCGGCGTGCGGATCATGCCGGTGTTCGCCCTCAAGGGTGGCGCGTGGTTCCTCGTGGTGACCGGGTTCCTGATCCTGATGTCGGGAGCCTTCCAGATCAATCCGATCTGGAACCTGGGCCCCTACAACCCGTCGCAGGTGTCCGCGGGTTCGCAGCCCGACTGGTATCTGGCGTGGGCGGACGGCATCCTGCGAATCTATCCGCCGTGGGAGCTCTACCTCGGCAACTACACCGTGCCTCCGGTGTTCTTCGCCGGGGTCTGCGGCATGGGCATCCTGTTCGCGCTGCTGATCGCCTACCCGTTCATCGAACGCAAGTTGTCGAAGGACGTGGCGCACCACAACCTTCTGCAGCGCCCGCGTGACGCACCGGTGAGGACGAGTCTCGGGGTGATGGCCCTGACGTTCTTCATGGTGCTGGAGCTGTCCGGCTTCAACGACATCATCGCGCTCGAATTCGGACTCTCCCTCAACGGGCTGACCTGGGCGGGACGCATCGGACTCCTGCTGTTGCCGCCGCTGGCGTACTTCCTCACCTACCGGATCTGTCTGGGCCTGCAGCGCTCCGACCGGGAGGTGCTGGAGCACGGTGTGGAGACCGGCATCATCAAGCGCCTGCCGCACGGTGAGTTCATCGAGATCCACCAGCCGCTGGGGCCGATGGAGGACGGCCACCCGGTACCGCTGGACTACCAGGGCGCTCCGGTGCCGAAGAAGATGAACAAGCTCGGCACGGCGGGCAGGCCGGTGGCGGGCTCGCTGTGGTCGCCGGACCCGCCGGAGGAGACCGAGGCCCTGGAACGCGCCAGGGCGGAGCAGGGCGACCTTCTCGAAGGAGGCGAGCTGGAGGCGCCGCCGCCCGAGGAGACCGCCCGACGCTCGGGGCGGTGGGGGCGGCAACGCGCGAGGCGTTCGTGACGTCCCGCGACGGCAAGCCCCCGGCGACCGACTCCGCGGCGGTGACGCGGTGTTCAGCTCACGCGCAGCACACTCACCGCGAAATCGGACTCGTCGGTGAAGGGGTCCAGCTCCCAGGTGGCGAACCGGTGTTCGAGCCGTAACCCGACCGCGGCGGCGTCGGCGTCGAACCGCGAGTAGGGGTAGGTGTCCTCACGGCGATACCCGACCACGACGCGGCCGCCCGAACGCACACAGTTCCCTAGGTTGCGCAGCACGGTGCGTTCGGACCCCGGAGCGAGGAAGACCATCACGTTGCCGGGCACCACGGCGAGGTCGAACGGTTCCTCCCCGAGCGTGGCGAGGTCGACGTCGGCCAGATCGCCGACCACCCAGCGCGGTCCGGGGTGGTCCCGCTCGGCGGCCTCGATCAACACCGGGTCGACGTCGACGCCGACCACCGTGTGGCCACGGCGGTGCAGGGCCGCGCCCACTCGGCCGGGGCCGCACCCGGCGTCCAGGATCCGCGAGCCCGGACGCACCATCGCGTCCACCAGCCGAGCCTCCCCTTCCAGGTCGGCGCCCTCGCGGGCCATGGTGCGGAAGCGCTCGACATACCACTCGGAGTGGCCCGGCCGGGTGTCGGTGAACCAGCGAGGTCGGTTCGTCATGCCCCCATCCTGCCCGATCACCGCTCGGCGCCAAGGTATTGGATCTTTCGTCGCCGCTGCGAATTGGCCATGCTCGATACGAGCAACCTGTCGTCGTCGGCGATCCCGACGGCGGTGTGGAAGGGAGGTCCCATGACCACGCGGACGAGCGAGCCGTTGACCGCCGAGTTCCTCGACCTCATCTCCTCGGTGCGTCGGGCCGTGGGCGACGGAGCCGACTCGGCCGTGACCGCGCGGCGAGTCGGGGAGGCACTGTCCGAACGGCTGTCGGCCGGACTGCCGGTGCCGGACCACCTGCGTCGCCACGACCCGGACCACTACACCCAGCACATCGCGCACGTGGAGCCGGGCGGGGTGTTCTCGATCGTCGTGCTCGTGTGGTTGCCCGGCCAGGCCACCGCCATCCACGACCACGTCTCGTGGTGTGTCACGGGCGTGCTCGAAGGGCAGGAGACCGAAGAGGTCTACGAGCTTCGCGAGACGGACGGTCGGACGTGTCTCGTGCGCACCGGCGAGTCGGTCAACGTGTCCGGGGCCGTGTCGGTACTGGACCCGCCCGGTGACATCCACCGGGTCCACAACAGCTGCTCCGAATTGGCCGTGTCGCTGCACATCTACGGCGCCGACATCCACAAGCTCGGCAGCAGCATTCGCCGCACCTACGACCTGCCGGTGGTCGAGCGGGCGGGGTGATCCGGGCGGGCCGTCGTCACTCGGTCGTCACGTCCAGCACCGCCGCGGTGCTCGACGAGGCGATCACGGAGAAGGTGACGGTCAGGTCGTCCCTGCCGAACCGTCCGGTGCCCGCTCCGGTGAGCCGGATCAGCCCGCTGTCGTCGGCGAGCCACACCGTCCCCTTGCTGACGGTGGCCGTGAAGACGGCGTCGCGCACGGGGATGTCCACCGGCGTGGACACCTCGATCCGGCACTCGCCGTCCTCGCACGCCGCGACGTCGGTGCCGTCCTCCGCAGCGGGCAGGGGGGTCGGGGACGTCGACGGCGCACCCGGCGGTTCGCAGTTCGGCGCGAGGTCGTGGGCGGCGGAGAGCGCGGGGTCTTCACGGACGACCTCGCCCAGGTCCGGGTCGCGGGGCTCGATCGCCGAGACGGTCTCGGCGACCTCCCGTGCCCGCGCGCGGAGCCGGTCGAGCGGAAGGTCGTAGTAGTCGAGCGGGGATTCCGCGCGCGGTAGTGTCCGCTCGGCCTCGCGCAACGCCGAGAGCAGGGTGGAGCGGTAGGTGTCCGCGGCGGGGACGCCGATGTCGGGCAACCCCGCCACGGGCTCCCCGACACCCCCCCAGCTCCCCCGACACGGAGCCGAGGTACGACGCCAGGACCGAGTCCTCGAACGCGGCGAACCTCGGATGTTTCAGCACGTCGTCGTCCGGGGACGGCACCCCGGCGAGGACGGCGCGAGCCCGGCACATCGTGTTCGCCCAGTTCACCAGGTCACGACTCGCGAGGGTGTCCATCGTGGGCGGCTGGTCCAGGGGAGGACAGCCGGGGGCGAGGTGCATCGACGGCGCGAGGTCCTTCGTCCGTTCGGCCAGCGCGACCAGCTCCGGCTCCTGACGTCCGATCCCGTCGAGGAGCTCGACGATGCGGGAGGGAGCGAGTTCCCCCGACGTCTCGGCGGAGAGTTCGTCCCGCAGGCGTTCGAGGTCGCGCACCAGCGCGCCGACGTAGTCGTCCGCTTGCCGGATCCCCGAATCCTCCAGGGCATCGAGCCGGGTCAGGACAGTGGACACTTCGGACCGGACCCACCCGGCGTAGCCCGGCGAGTCGGTGCCCTCGCGTAGGTCGTCGAGAGCCTTGGCCTGCGTGCACACGGTCTCCGACCACGACACGAGCGCCCTGTCCGGCCGAGGTTCCGGCAAGGGCTGCCGCTGTGGTTCCTCGGCAGCGCACCCCGTGACCAGGACGAGACCGATGAAGGTGATCGCCGGACGAATACGCATCCCGAACCAGTCCTTCCGCTCACTCGACCGGACGGACACTAATCGCTCCGGACGGAGCGGCGCGCGCTCGTGACAGCAACCGGACACGGGGAGGCGCTCCGCCGTCGCCGGCCTCGGTGGGGTGGAAAGGCCGGCGACGGCGACCGCTCACCGGGTCTCGGTGGTCTTGCGCAGGCCGTCCGGGCGGTCGGGGTCCAACCCGCGTTCGACGGCGAGCCGCCACGCGAGCTGTTGCAGCGGGAGCACCTCCAGGACGGGAGCCAGGTTCTCGCTCAACGAGGGAACCGGGAGGTCGTGTCCGGCCTCCGGACCGACACGCAGCACCTCGGCACCACGCGCGGTGAGGCGGTCGAGCACCTCCGACATCGTCCGGCCGCCCGGTCCGGTACCGCAGACGGCGAGCACGGCGGTGCCCGCCCCGACCGCCGCGATCGGCCCGTGCAACAGGTCGGCGGCGCTGTAGTAGCGAGTGAGGAGGTAGCTGGTCTCGGCCAGCTTCAAGCCCGCCTCGGCGGCCGTAGCCAACGAGTAGCCGCGCGCGGTGGTGACGATGCGCTCGGCGAACCGCAGGCGCGCCGCCACCGCGTCCACCCGCTGGACGCCCGTGTCGAGGCACTGCCACGCCAGCTTTTCGAACTCGTCCGCGTCCGGCGTCGTCGAGGACTCGCGCAACTCCCGCACCAGCAAGTACAGCGCGAGCAGGCTCGCCGTGTACGTCTTGGTGGCGGCGACCGCGCGTTCCGGACCGGCGCCGATGTCCAGCGTGTGCTCGGCGACCTCGCCCAGGGCGGAGTCCGGGGTGTTGGTCACGGCCACCGTCAGCGCGCCTCGGCGACGGGCGGACTCGGTCACCTCGACCAGGTCGGGCGAGCCACCGCTTTGGCTGACCGTGACGAGCAGGACGTCACGCAGGTCCGGCTCCGCCCCGTACAGCGTGGTGGTCGACGGGGACACCGACCCGGCGGGCAGTCCGAGTTCGACCTCCACCAGGTACTTCCCGTAGAGCGCGGCGTGATCGCTCGAACCGCGGGCGGCGAACAGCACGAACCTCGGCCGGAACCGCCGGATGTGGTCGGCGATCCGGCGGAAGGCCGTCCGATCGCGCATCAGGTCGGCCAGGACCCGCGGCTGCTCGGCGATCTCCCGTGCCATCCACGTGCCGAGCTCGGTCTGTGTCGTCGTCATGAGCGTCCTTGTCGGGGGAGTCGGAGCAGGCGGGCGGCGTTGCCCCCGAAGATCTTCGCGATGTCCGTCTCGGGCATGCCCATCTCGTGGCAGACCCGCAGTTGGTCGGCGAGGTAGCGATAGCAGTAGCCGCGCGGGAACCACGACGAGTCGCTGCCGAACACGATCCGGTCGGGGCCGATCGTCTCGTAGCAACGCCGGAACAGGTCCTCCAGCGTCAACTTGTACGGCATCCAGCGCACCCACTGGTTGGAACCGGAGGTGTCCACGTGCACGTTGGGACACGCCCAGGCGAGGAACAGCACCTGCTGCACGTGCTGGACCCCGAAGTGCGGGATCACGAACGGGATTCCGGGGAACCGTTTGGCCACCGGTTCCAGCCACGCGGGCTCGATGTGCGCGTTGTGCGCGATGCCACCGCTGGAACCACAGTGTCCGAAGTGGATGAGAACGGGAATGCCGTGTTCGGCCGCGACCCGCCACACCTCCTCGGCGCCCGGATCGTCGATCCGGTGCGGCAGCAGGGGAGCGAACAACTTCAACCCGCGCAGCCCGAGTTCGGTGACAGCGCGCCGAAGCCGGTCCGCGGCACCCGGTTCGGTCAGGTCACGCAGGTTAGCCATGCCGGAGAACCGCTGCGGGTTCCGGGCCACGAGCTCGGCCACCCGGTCGTCGCCGCACCCGGTGACGAACGTGGCGTGGGCGATGCCGTACCGGTCGAGCTCGTCGAGCCAGAGATCGGCCTCCTCCTGCCAGGTGCGCTCGTCCGAGGGCTGCGGGTCGGGGAAGTCCCACGCCCGCCGCCACTTCGCCGACTGCGCGGCCACGAGCTCCGCGCGTCGGCGTTGGGCCTCCTCGTCATGGTCGGAGCAGGCGAACTGACCTCCGGAGAGATCACGGGTCGCCGGGTCGTGCTCGATACGGAAGTGCAGGTGGAAGTCGATCACTTCGATCCCCTGCACCGTGGGGACGCTCATCGTGACACCACCTCGTCGCGTTGCTCGGGCAGGACGTCGGCCGGTGAGAACCGGCGGTCGTGCGAGGGACGGCTGATCACGGTGGCCGCGACCCGGACCCCGTAGCCGGCCGCCTCGACGAGGGACGCCCCGTCGGCGAGCCGGTGCAGCAGGCCCGCGTTGAACGCGTCCCCGGCACCCGTGGAGTCCTGCACCCGTACCCGCGGGGTCGGACACTCGGTGACCGACCCGTCCGGGGTCACCACGAGCGCGCCACGGGAACCGCACTTGGCGACCACCGTCGTCCCGCTGCTCGCGGCCACCGTGCGCGCGGCGGAGTCCACGTCGGAGTCGTCGGCCAACGCGCACACCTCGTCGGAGTTCGGCAGGAAGACGTCCACGCACTCCAAAAGACGCAGCACCTCGGTGCGGGTGTCCGCCGACCAGTCGCCGGGGTCCCATCCCGTGTCCAGCGCGGTACGGGCCCCGGCCCGGCGTGCCGAGGAGAACAGCTCCCGCGCGCGCTCGCCCCGCATGACGGGAAGGAGGAAGTAACCCGACAGCAGCAGATACCGGGAGGCCAGCGCGTCCGAGGGCACGGCGGAGGAGTCCATGTCGGCCAGCGCGCCGAGCGCGGACAGGAACGCGCGATCGTGTCCGGGGGCCTCCGCCGCGACCGTCACCGAGGTCGACTCACCGGGCGCGCGCACCAGGTGGGCGTGCAGTCCGGGAAGGTTCAGTTCCTCGTCCAGCAGGCGGGCCGTGCCGTCGTCGCCGACGCGACCCACCAGCACGGTGTTTCGCCCGAGGTTGGCCAGGGTGACGGCGGTGTTGGCCGCGGAACCCCCCGGCCGCACGGCGATCGAGGGCACGATCCGCTCCGTTCCGGGCGGTGGGAGCTCGGCCACCCCGGCCACGACGACGTCGAGGTTGACGTTGCCGACGACGGTGATGCGCTCCGCGTGAGGACCTTCCGGCACGGCCGGGGTCACCTCCGATCCCCGGCGAGCACGGCGTCGACCGCGGAGGTCAACGCGTCCTCGGCCCGCCGCAGCTCGGCCCGGCGGGAGTCGAACTCGCGAGTGAGCGCGTCCACGCGCTCGGCGACCCGCTGCGCCGTGCGCCGCACCGCCTCCGTCCCCGGACCTCCCGGCTGTGGGCGGTCCAGCACCCGCTGTGGACGCAACCCGGCGGCGAGCGCGGACGCCACGACGGCGTCGTCGGCCTCGCCGAGGCCCGCCTCGGTGATCGCCTTCGCCACCAGCTCCGTGGTCCATTCCACCGGGGGAGCCTGCCGCACGAGCGCGCCGACGACGGAGTGCGCGCCGCGCCAGGGAAGGCCCGCCGCGGCGAGCGCCTCGGCGACGGCCGTCGTGGTGGCGCCCGTGGCCACCACCTCCTCCGGGGTCGGCGGTTCCAGGGGAGCGATCTCCGTCAGCAGCCCGTGCATCAGGGTGAGGAAGCGCACCGAGCGGTCCCCGGCACGCCACAGGTGCTGCTGCACGTCGGTGGTGGCGTTGTTCGAGTCCTCGTACCAGGCGGCGCCGACGTTGTTCATCGTCGCGGCCAGGTCGGCCGCGGCGGCACCGGCCATCGAGCACATGTGCTCGAGCACCACCGGGTTCTTCTTCTGCGGCATGATGCTGGAGCCCTGGCAGTAGGAGTCGGGCGTGACGATCCAGCGGAACGTCATCCAGTCCAGCATGGTGCGGGCCATCCGAGCCCCGGTCGCCAGGATGCGGGCCTGCACCGCGGCGGTCCGCACGAGGTGTTCGGCGCCCGCCACCGCCTCGTAGGACGAGGTGAAGGTCTCGCGGAACCCGAGCAGCTCCGTGAGCCGGTCGGGTGCGATCGGCAGGTCGGTGCCCGCGAACGCGCACGACCCGAGCGGCGAGACGTTGAGCTCGTCGTAGACGGACAGCAGCTCGTCGGCCTGGCTGAGCAGCGCCTCGCCGTACCCCGCCAGGACGTGGCCCAGCGTGGTGGGCTGCGCGGGCCTGCGGTGGGTGTAGCCGATGATGAGCACGTCCGCGTGCTCCTCCGCCCGCGTCGCGGCGGCCTCGGCGGCCGCGCACGCCATGCGCGCCTGTTCGAGCACGTTCTCGCGCAGCACCATGCGGAAGACCCCGGCGTCGAGGTCGTTGCGGGAGCGGGCGAGTTGCACGTCCAGTTCGGAGCGCTGGATGCCCGCGGCCGCGGCGAGTCGCTGCTCGACGAGGTAGTAGACGTCCTCCACGCTGCCGTCGAACTCGAGTCGGTCGTCGGGGGCCGCGAGCAGCTCGCGCAACCCGGTGAGCAGCGCCCGAGCGCGCTCACCGGGCAGCAGACCCTGCTCGGCGAGCATCACGACGTGCGCGAGGCTGGCCGTCAGCATGGGGCGGTAGAGCTGGGGCGCCGACTCCTCGAAGGCGACCCTGAGATGGTTCTGCCAGTACGTGGACAGCTGGGGCATGAGACAACTTTCTTCGTCGGAAGGCACGGTCAGGCCACCGGAAGCGCGGTGGCCTCGGCCGTCTTCTTGCGCGGCCCGTCGCCGAGCCGGTTGGACAGGACGAGCACGGCCAGGATCAACACGATCTGCAACGTGCCGTAGGCGGCGGCGCTACCGAACTCGGAGGAGTAGATCCGGTTGTAGATCTCCACCGACATCGGCGGCAGTCCCGGCGGATAGATGATCACCGACGCGACGTACTCGCCCACGCCGTCCACGAACGCCAGCAGCGCCCCGGCGAGCACCCCGCGCACCACCAACGGAAGGGTCACGGTGCGCAGCACGCGCCACGGGCCGGCTCCCAGGTTGCGGGCGGCTTCCTCCAGCGACGGGTCCATCTGGTCGAGCGAGGCGCTCGTCGACCGGAACACCAGGGGAACGAACCGGACGAAGTAGGCGACCGGCAGGATCCACAGGGTGCCGACGAGGGTCAGGCCGAGGTTGCCCGCGTTCGGCTCGTTGAACGCGGTCACGAGGTTCACACCGATCACCGTGCCCGGCAACGCCCACGGGAGCATGATCATCACGTCGAGGACGGACCGACCGGGCAGCTTCCACCGGGCCACCACCCACGCCGTCGCCGCGCCGACGAGAATCGCCGCCGCCGTGGCCAGCAAGCTCATCTGCAGACTCACCGAGATGGGCAGCAGACTGTGGGGGTCGGTGAAGATCCGCACGTAGTTGTCGAGTGTGTACTCGCTGGGCAGCACCTGGGTCGTCCACGAGCTGTCCACCGAGAACGACACGAGCACGATCACCAGCACCGGCGCCATCAACACCACGGTGAGCACCAGGCTCCCGACGCCCGCCAGCGTCTTGCCCAACGCGGAGCCGGGGGAGCGACGCGGGCTCGGGTGGCCCTTCGACAGACTGCGGTGCACTCGGCGCCCCTGGTACCAGCGCATCGCCACGAGGAACGCGATCGACACTACCGTGAGCGCCGTCGCCTGGGTGGCCGCCAGCGCCTGATTGCCCGAGGTGCGGGCGGAGACGATCTCCATCGTCAGGGTCTGCACATTGTACAGCTGCGGGGCCGTGAACGACGCCATCGACATCATGAACGTCAACAGCGCGCCGGAGACCAACGCGGGGGTGAGCATCGGCAGCAGCACCGTGCGCCACACCCTGGCCCGGCTCGCCCCGAGGTTCGTGGCCGCCTCCTCCAACGAGCCGTCCATCCCGGCCAGTGCCGCGGACACCGACAGGTAGAAGTACGGGTACATGGTGAAGGCGTGCACGAGGATCACCCCGGCCACGCCTCCCACCGAGGTGGTCGACGGTGCGATGCCGAAGAGCTCGTTCAGCGACCGGGGCACGATCCCGGTCTCGCTGTACAGCAGGACGAAGGAGACCGCGCCGATCAGCGGCGGCAGCGCCATCGGCAGGATCGCGAACACCGACAGCAGTCGCCGCCCCGGAAAGTCGAACCGGTGCAGCAACACGGCCAGCAGCGTGCCGATGACGCCGCAGAACACCACCGAGGCCAGCGACGTGACCACCGACAGCAGCAGCGCCCGACCGGAGGCACCGCCGAACAGGCTGCCGTAGTTCGCCGCGAAACCGTCACCGTCGGCCGAGGTCGCCGCGGTGGTCGCCATCGGGATGACGACGAAGAACAACAGGACCGCGACGACCGGGAGCGCGAGCACGTAGACGAACCGGTCGCTCTCGGGCGAGAACAGCTTCCGTCGTCCGGAGGCGGCGGGCGGGGCAGCGGCCCGGTCGTCGATGGGACGGGTGGTGGTCGGAGCGCTCATGGCCGCACCACCCAGGCACGTTCGGGTTCCACCCGCACGCCCACCCGGTCCCCCGGACGCGGTAGGTCGGCTCGATCGGCCGCGGTGACCGCCAGTTCGAGCTCACCGGCGAGCAGGTCGAACTGACAGCTCGACCCGGTGAACTCGATGTTGCGCACGACGGCGTCGAAGATCCCCTCACCGGCCTCGGTGAACGCGAGGTGCTCCGGGCGGACCGACACGGCGACCGGCTCGCCCGTGGAGACCCCGAGGTCCTCGGGATGTCCGGCCAGCACCGTCGCTCCGCTGCCCAACTTCACCGCCGCCCGGTCGCCCTCTCGGCCGACGACCTCGCCGGGCAGCACGTTGCTGCGCCCGATGAAACGGGCGACGAACGCCGACGCCGGGTGGTGGTAGACCTCTCGGGGCGTGCCGACCTGGTGCAGCTTTCCCGCCTCGAACACGGCGATGCGGTCGCTCATTGCCATCGCCTCACCCTGGTCGTGGGTGACGTAGACGCTGGTGATGCCGGACTTCTTCTGGGCTCGCCGGATCTCCGTCCGCATCTCCTCTCGCAGCTTGGCGTCCAAGTTGGACAGCGGCTCGTCGAGCAGCAGCACGGCGGGCTCGATCACGAGCGCGCGGGCCAGCGCCACTCGCTGTTGCTGACCACCCGAGAGCTGGTCGATCCGGCGCTCGGCGTAGCCGCCGAGCCCGACCAGCTCCAAGGCGTCGGCGACCCGACGACGGCGTTCCTCCTTGGGCACCTTCCGCGACACCAGCCCGTACGCGACGTTCTGGGCGACGTTGTAGTGCGGGAACAGGGCGTAGTTCTGGAACACCATGCCGGTGCCGCGCTTGTTCGGTGGGACGGCCGTCATGTCACGACCGTCGAACAGGATGCGACCGCTGGTGGGCGAGACGAATCCGGCGATCATGCGAAGCGTCGTGGACTTTCCGCACCCGGACGGGCCGAGCAGGGTGAAGAACTCCCCGGCGGAAATGGCGATGTCCACGTCGTGCACCACGGGTGCCGCCGAGCCGTAGCTCTTGCTGATTCGGTCGAGGTGAACGGGGATCATGGGCTGGGTTTCCTCCACACGGGCACCGGTGCGGTCACTGCTTGTTCTTGATGTGCTCGCTCCAGTAGGAGATCCATTCCTTCTCCTTGGCGGAGACCAGATCCCAGTCCACCGGCATCTCGGTCAGCTCCAGCGGGGCGAGCCAGCTCGGCTCCTCCGCGAGCTCGATGGTGGGGAGCTGGTAGTACTCCTCGGCGAGGTGCTTTTGGGTGTCCTGCTGGAACAAAAACTTCAGGAACTCGTCCGCGGCCTTGTCGTTGGGGCCACCCTTGACCTTGGCGATGCCGTCGACCAGCTGCGGGACTCCCGAGGCCGCCGAGACCGTCTTGAACGGGGCGTCGTGGTCCTTCTGCTGCAGCAGCACGTCCTGCAGGTTCCACACGCTCACGGGCGCTTCCTCGCGTTGGATCCGCAGGTACAGGTCGGTCGGGTTGGCGGCGTAGACCTTGGTGTTGGCGTCGAGCTTGCGCAGCCACTCGTAACCGGCTTCGGTGTCGCCGGCCCGCGCGATCATCGCCGAGTAGATGCTGCGCATGGTGCCGGAGGCGGCCACGTCGCGGACGATGATCTTGTCCTTGAACTCGGGCTTGATCAGGTCGTCCCAGTCCTTCGGGGCCTCCTCGGGACTGAGCATGTTCTCGTTGTAGAAGATGACCTCGGCGAGCACCATCTCGCCCACCCAACGGCCCTCCGCGTCACGGTAACGCTCGGGGACCGCGTCGAGCACCTCCTCGGGAGCGGGCGCGAGCAGGTCCTGCTCCGCGGCGAGGGTGAACTGCTGCTGAGTGCCGCCCCACCAGATGTCGGCCTGCGGGCGGCCCTTCTCGGCCGAGACGCGCTCGAACGCCTCCTGCGCGCCGAGGGTCAGCAGTCGGACCTTGCCCTCGTACTCGGGATGCGCGGCTTCGAAGTCCCGCACCACCTTCTCGGCGAGGCCCTTGTCGCGGGCCGTGTAGATCGTCAGTCCGCCGCCGTCCTCCGCGGACTGGAGTCCGCAGCCGGCGGTGAGTCCGGCGAGGAGCAAAACGCCGGAGAGGAGGGTCAGGATTCTACGCATCTAGCTGCTCTTTCGTGGCGATGGCTGCGCGGGGTTCGCAGCGTGGGACAACAGGGAAGGGGAAACGGCCCCGATGTTCAGGGCCCTGGTTCCGAGTTCGGCGTAGACGACTTCGGGAGCGGAGGGAGCCGCTGCCCGAACGAGATCACGAAGTTCGGCGAGCCCGTCGGCGCCGAGCCGGGGCGCGGCTCCGGCGAGCACCACGCGGGCGGGGTTGGTCACGCACGAGCAGACGACGACGGCGAAAGCCCACGCCTCGATGGCCCGGCGACGCAGCGAGGCCACGGCGGGCTCCGCACTGCGTTCCGCCAGCGCGGTGATCGGGTCGGGGCTTTCGTGACCGTCCAGTTCGGCCAGTGCGGCGCCGATACCCGGCACGCTCCACCGCTGCTCGAAGGGACCGCGGTCACCGGTGTGCGGGCCGGGCGGAAGACTCGTGGGCAGGAAGCCGATCTCGCCCGCGAAACCGGCCGCTCCCCGGCACAGCGATCCGTCGCTGACCACGGCGGCGCCGATGCCGTAGCCGATGTAGACGAGCACCAGGTCGTCCACGTCGGTCGCCGCGCCGCGCTCCCGTTCCCCCAGGGCGATGAGGTTCACGTCGTTCTCGATCTGCACCGGCAGACCCAGCTTGTCGGACAGCATCGCGGCCAGCGAGTCCTCCCCGAGGGCACGCAGCACGGGGGAGAGGGTGACCGCTCCTTTTTCCGTGGCGACACCGGGAAGGGAGAACACCACCCGGCTGGGGCGAGGTCGCGGGTCCGCGTCGAGTGCTTCGGTGGCGACCGCGACCAGATCGCCGAGGGGTTCGGCCGGGTCCACCCGGCGGCTGTGACCGCTGAGCAGTTCCCCGGCGAGATCGACGACGGCCGCGTTGGCCTGTTCACCTTCGAGCGAGAGCGCGATCAGCGACTCGGCGGACGGATTGAACCCCAGCAGACGAGGACGTCGCCCACCCGACGAGCCCGCGGTACCGACCTGAACGATGTGGCCGGTGGCCATGAGGTCCCGAACGATCGCCGTGAGCGAGGACGGCCGGTAGCCGGTCAGTTCGGCCAGTTCCGTCCGGGAGACGGGGCCGTGCTCCCGAAGCGCTGCCAGCACTGCTCCGGTTCGGATGCGGCGTAACGCCTCCTGCCCGGTCGGCGCCGACCGGTCGGTTGGGTGAGACATGGCGAACTTTATACGGCATCCGAAGTAAGTTTGGGAAGATCGTTTTGCGTAGTGGTTCAGACACGTAGTGCAACGGTTCCGGCGATGGTCGTCGGGGGAGAGGGTGCCGCCGCCGGGTACGAAATGACGTGGCGCCCGGCCGGAGAGGAGCCGGTCCCGTGCGGGATTCGGCGAGGTCGGAGCGGGGATGTCGCGGCACGGGTCGCCGGGCCCGCGTCCCCGGCGGGGCCGTGCTCGGCGGGCCCCGACCGCCGAGTGGACGCGGGTTCGGCGCGACGGCTGGAACGATTCCGTGACGATCGCCGACGAGAGAGGAAATTGTCGGTTCCTCGCGGTTTTCCAGACGTGCCCGGCCGCGAGATCGCGGGTTACGCGCAGGACATCGACAATCCACCGTCCACGGGCAGGCAGACGGCGTTGACGTAGGCGGCCTCGTCGGAGGCGAGGAACAGACACGCGTTGGCGACGTCCCACGGCGTTCCCATGCGTCCCGTGGGGCTTTGCGCGTGCCGCGCGGCGAGCAGGTCGTCGAGGGAGGTCGCCTGCGACGCCAACTGGTGGCGCACCAGGGGAGTGTCGATGAGGCCCGGTGCGACGGCATTGGCGCGGATGCCGTGAGGCGCGTAGGTGAGTGCGAGTGACACCGTGAGCTGGTTGACGGCCGCCTTCGAGGCCATGTAGGCGGGGTAAGGGTAGCCCACGTGTCGCAGCGCGGCGATCGACGACACGTTCACGATGGCGCCCCGGCCCCGCTCGACCATGCCGGGCAGGACGTGCTTGCAGGCGTGGAACACGCCGTCGACGTTGAGCGCGAACGCCCGCCGCCACCGCTCGTAGCTCAGCTCGACGGGATCGCCGAGGACGGTCGCGCCCACGTTGTTGTGCAGGACGTCGACCGGGCCGAACTCCTCGACGGTTCGGCGGGTGGCTTCGGCGACCCGGTCGCCGTCGGTGACGTCCGCGGTGAGGGCCAGCGCCGTGCCGCCCTCGCCGCGAATGGCGTCGACCGTGCGCCGGGCGGCCTCGGGATCGAGGTCGGCCACGGCCACCAGCGCGCCCTCGCGGGCGTAGGTCATGGCGGCGGCCTGTCCGTTGCTGACGCCGTGTTCTCCGCCTCCGCCGCCGAACACGAGAACCACTCGGTCCTTGAGTCGTTCACTTCGCGACATGATCCGCCTCCTCGGAAAAACGATCGGACCGGCATCTTCCTACCCGCGTGTCCCCGATGGAAAGGCTGTGTTTTCGAGCACATCGGATGGTCGAACGCGACAGTCTGCACCGGATGTCCGCGCTGGCGAGCACCTGTTCGTCCGGAGATCGGGCGGCAGCGACCCGACCGAAGGGAGTCCACATTATGGGACGTTAGTCTCGCTAAGTGGTTGACACGCTCGAACGTCGTCTCCCACTATTCGGAGTGCCCCGTGGCAGGGGTGGACGAGGAGAGCGGCAATGAGGTCGATGCGTTTCCTGCGCGGCGTCGCCGTGCTGGCCTGTCTCGTGCTGAGCGCGTGCGGGTCGGTCACTGCCACGCCGGGCGGGCCGGTCTACACCTGGACCATGACCATCACCGTCGGCGAGTCGTCGACGTGGTACCGGGCGGCACAACGTTTCGCCGACACGCTGAAGCGCGAATCGGACGGCCGGATGCGATTGCGCGTCTTCACCGGTGAGCAGCTCTCCGCGGGAGACGCCGTCGCGGGCGTCGAACAACTGATGAACGGCGACAAGGACTTCTCCTACAACTCCACGATCATCTACGCGGGCATCGACCCCCGCTTCGGCGCGATCAACGCCCCGTTCCTCTACCGGGACCACGAGGAAGCCGACCGGGCGATCGAACACGGCGCGCGCGAGGCGTACGAGCGACTGTGCGCCGAGTTCGGCGTCACGATGCTCGGGTTCGGGGAGAGCGGTTTCCGGCAGCTCACCAACAACGTCCGGCCGATTCGCACGCCGGAGGACCTCGACGGCATCAAGATCCGCATCCCCGGCATCGGACTGTTCACCGACATCTACCGGTCTCTCGGCGCCAACCCGACCACGATGAACTTCTCGGAGGTCTTCACCTCGTTGCAACAGGGGACCATCGAGGGGCAGGAGAACCCGATGGACGTCATCTCCTCCTCGGGACTGGCCGAGGTGCAGGAGTACCTGACGATCTGGAACTACGTGTACGACCCGATCATCCTCGGGATGAACCAGGAGCTCTACGACTCGCTCGACGAGGACGACCGGCGAATCATCCGGGAGGCGGCCCGCGAGGCGAACGAGTTCCAGATCCGGGCCAACCGGCAGGCCGAGAAGTCCCAGATCGAAGAACAGTCGCGGTTGATGGAGCTCACCGAACTCACCGAGGAGCAGATGGACCGGTTCCGGCGGGCCGTGCGCCCGATCTACGACGAGTACGCCGACGTCTGGGGCCCCACCCTGACGAAAGCCGTGACCCCGGAGCGCTGAAGCCGTGCTTTCCCGTCGTCTCGCGCTCGTCGAGAACCTGCTGGCCGCGATCCCCTTCGCCGTCGTGGCCGTGGTCGCCTTCGTCAACGTCGTCAGCCGGTACTTCTTCAACGCCTCCCTGGCCTTCACCTCCGAACTCACCGTCAACCTCGCCGTATGGATGGTCATGATGGGAACCGTCATCGGGCTGCGCGAAGGAGCGCACCTCGGTTTCGGTGCTCTCTACGACAGGACGCGCGGGGTGACCAGGACGGTGTTCACGATCGTCGTCACCGTCGCCGTGCTCGCCTTCCTCGTGGTGCTGTTGTACTTCGGACTGGAGATGGCGCTCCGACAAGCGGAACGAGGTCGAGTCACCCCGTCGATCGGGATTCCGCAGTGGGTGTTCACGATCGCGTTGCCGATCGGCGCTTTGCTCGGGGTATATCGGACGATCCGGGCGAGCCGTTCCGGATTCGGAAGCTCCCCGGTGGATCGGGCACCCGACGAGGAGGCGGACCGGTGATCGGGCTCGTGTTGTTCGGAACGTTCTTCCTCCTGTTGCTGGTGGGCGTTCCGGTGGCGTTCGCGCTCGGTGGCGCGGCGGTGTGCTCGCTGGTGGCGATGGGAGGAGTTGGGGAACTGTCGCTGGTTCCCAACGTCTTCGTCGCCTCCGTCTCCTCGGAGACCCTCCTGGCGATCCCGTTCTTCATCCTCGCCGGCGTGATCATGGAGTACGCGGGGATCTCCCGGAGGCTCGTGGATTTCGCGCAGGCGTGCGTGGGTGGCCGCAAGCACGGCCTCGCCATCGTGGTGATCGTGGCGGCGTTCTTCTTCTCGGCGATCTCGGGCTCGGGACCGGCCACCGTCGCCGCCATCGGGTCCATCCTCATCCCCGCGCTCGTGAAACAGGGCTACGAGGCCCGCCATGCCACCTCGTTGATGGCCAGCGCGGGGTCCATGGGCATCATCGTGCCGCCGAGCATCGCGTTCATCGTCTTCGCGGTGGTGGTCGGCGATTACGCGGGCGTGTCGATCGTGCGGCTGTTCGTGGCCGGAATCGTGCCCGGCCTCCTGCTGGCCGTGGCACTCGGGCTGGCGTGCCTTCGATTGCCGCGAAGGACGGCCACCGTGGCCGCCGGGGGTCCCGGAGCCGCACGAGTGACGGATCCGGTGGAACGGGCCGACGGGGAACGGGAGACCGACGGCGAGGCACCCCGGACGACGGGCGGTTTCCTCGGCACGTTCGCCGGGGCGATCCCCGGTCTGCTCGTGCCCGTGATCATCCTCGGAGGAATCTACGGCGGCATCGTCACACCCACCGAGTCGGCGGTCCTCGCGGCCACGTACGCGCTCCTCGTGGGCGTGTTCCTCTACCGGGAGATCAAGCCGAGGCACCTGTACCGCATCCTCGTCTCCTCCGCCTCCCAGTCGGCCGTGGTGATGCTCATCGTCGGCGCGGCCTCGGTGTTCGGCTACGTCGTGACGGTGAACGACATCGCCTCCAACGTCGCCGACGCGCTGCTCGGACTCACCGACAACCGTGTGCTCATCACGCTGTTGGCGGTGGTGCTGCTGCTCGTGGTGGGCGCGTTCATCGACGCGGTGTCGGCGCTCTATCTGTTCGTCCCCATCGTCGCGCCGGTTCTGCTGGAGGTCGGCGTGGACGTCACGACGATCGGCGTGATGATGGTCGTGAACCTGGCCCTCGGGCTGATCACGCCTCCGGTGGGCATCAACCTGTTCGTGGCGGCCGGCATCGCCAAGGTGTCGTTGGTGGAGGTGGTGCGGGGCATCCGCCCGTTCTTCGTCGCGGGTCTGGCGGTGATCCTTCTCGTGGCCTACGTCCCGGCGATTCCGAACTGGTTGCCCGACCTGCTCGGTTTCTAAGGGGAGGCCAAAGCGGCGCCCGAGGGCGAGCTCGGACCCGTGCCGAGGTCAATGCGGTAAACGATCTTGCTTCCTGATAGGAAGTACTCCGTGCGGGACTTCGTGAAGGGCGTCGGATTCTTCGGGCGAGGACTGGGCATTCTGCTGCGATCGCCCAAGCTGTTGTTGCTCGGTGTGCTGCCCGTGGTGGTGACTGCGCTACTGCTGGCGGCCGGGTTGATCGCGCTGATCTACTGGATCGACGATCTGTCGGCGTTGGTTACTCCCTTCGCGGAGGACTGGGCGGAGGTCTGGCGGGCAGCCGTCCGGATCGCAGCCGGGATCGCGCTGGTCGGACTTGCCGTGGTCGTCGGCATGGTGAGCTTTTCGGCGCTGACGCTCGCCGTGGGAGGCCCGTTCTACGAACACATCGCGGAAAAGGTCGAGGATGACCTCGGCGGGGTACCCGGCGACGCCGAACTCTCGTGGTGGCGGATGCTGTGGGTGGGATTGCGGGACGGCGTCCTGCTCGCGCTGCGATCGCTTCTGTTCACGCTTCCGTTGACCGTGGCGGGATTCGTCCCGGTGGTGGGTCAGACCGTGGTGCCCGTGCTCACGGCACTGGTGTCCGCATGGTTCCTCGCCCTGGAGTTGGTGGCGGTGTCGTTCTACCGGCGTGGGATGGACCTCCGGCAACGACAGGCGGCGATGCGCCGGCGGCGGGGCCTCGCGCTCGGTCTCGGGTTGCCCGCGACGCTGCTGTGCATGATCCCGTTCGCCGCGCTCGTCGTCTTCCCGGTCGCCTTCGTCGGGGGCGTGCTCGTCGCCCGCGAGACCCTGCGTACCGCCGTGCCCGCACACGCCTGAGCCCTCGCACTCGGGTCCTCGCCCAAGGCGACGTCCCGGTTTTGTCGGTACCCGTGGCTAGGTTTCCGACATCGACCGAGACCGCGGACGAGAAAAGAGGGATACGGTGCGGCGAGTGGATTCCGCAGAGGGTGGCCCGACGAGGTTCCGGACGAGCGGACGGTGTACGGCGACCGTCCGAAGGGACCGGCCCCGAACCGGTGGATGGGCCGGTCGCCGTGGGGACACCGAGGGGCGCCTGCTCGGCCCCGCCCCGGCGCCTCGCTCGTCGAGGCGATACGCGAGGGGCACCCGCAGGCCACCCCGGCACGGGAGGCCCTGAACTCGGACGAGCCGAGCAACGCGGTGCGAAGACCGTGCGGGGGCCCGAGCCGGGAAGCGAGCTCGCCGAGAGCTCGGGCTCCGCGATGCCGCCCCGGCGTCCGCTTGCAAACGTCCGTCACCTCGCCGGAAGTGGGCCTCTCCGTCGAGCGAACGTCCGCGGAAAAGTGGGGCTTCAGGAAAGGACTGGTGCGGCATTGGGGACGTATCCGGCATTCGGTGGTGGCAGTGTCGACGTGCTCCCGAGAAACGAGGGAGGGACGCCTCGCTGACACCCCGCCCTTCTCGAGCACGGATTCGCATTTCGTGGTCACGCGTGCCGCCACGGTATCCGGCTGATCGTCGTGGCCGTGGGTGTGGGAATTCGCGGCCTCACCGAATCTTTCCGTCGTCACTCATGGATACCCGACGCTCACCGACCGACACCATCGTCGCGGTGAGCGGGAACCGGCATGGGGCATGGAGGAATCCCGCCCGCCGAGACGAGGCGGCCCGGCACACGCCGAGATCGGCAGGGGCGCGGGGCTCCGTGGTGAGAGCGAGGGGTGCATCTCCGCTCCCGACGTGCTGGCTCGACCGGATGACGAGACGCATCCGAACGAATGAATATCGGAATCGGCAATTGCTCCTGGCGCACGCTACGGTGACCCGTTAGGTTGACCACCACCAATTCTGCAAGCCAGGCCTTTTCGAGGAGGAAACCGTGCCGGGCACCGGTATCTGGCGGACGAAGTCCGTCGAGCAATCGATCGCAGACACCGACGAGCCAGATACCCGGCTACGACGGAATCTCGGTGCCTGGGACCTGATGGTCTTCGGGGTCGCCGTGATGATCGGCGCCGGTATCTTTACGCTCACCGCGCGCACCGCGGGGGACATCTCGGGCCCCTCGGTGGCGCTGGCGTTCGTCTTCGCCGGCATCGCCTGCGCCCTCGCCGCGCTGTGTTATGCCGAGTTCGCGTCCACGGTGCCCGTCGCGGGTAGCGCCTACACCTTCTCCTACGCCACGTTCGGTGAGTTCATCGCCTGGATCATAGGCTGGGACCTCGTCCTGGAGTTCTCCGTGGCCGCGGCCGCGGTGGCCAAGGGGTGGTCGGTCTACCTGCAGGAAGTCCTGGTGATGCTTTTCGGTGAAGGTGTCAGCACCACCGTGCAGCTCGGTTCCGTGAACTTCGACTGGGGTTCGTTGCTGCTGATCGCCATCCTGGCCACCCTGCTCACGCTCGGTACCAAGCTGTCCTCGCGGTTCAGCCTCGTGATCACGTCCGTGAAGGTCGTGATCATCCTGTTCGTCATCTTCATGGGCATCGCCTACATCAGCCCGGACAACTACACGCCGTTCATCCCGCCCGCCGCCGAGGGCGGCGAGGCCGGCGCCGGTGTGGAGCAGTCGCTGTTCTCCGTCCTCGTCGGTGGCTCCGGCAGTGTCTACGGCGCGTTCGGTCTGCTGGCCGGTGCGTCGCTGGTGTTCTTCGCGTTCATCGGGTTCGACGTCGTGGCCACCACCGCCGAGGAGACCCGTAACCCGCAGCGCAACGTGCCGCGCGGCATCCTCGGCTCGCTGGCGATCGTGACCGGTCTCTACGTGGCCACCTCGCTCGTCGTCGCGGGCATGGTGCCCTACGAGCAGCTGGCCACCGATGCGGAGCCGGAGGGCCGCAAGACCCTGGCGACGGCCTTCGCCTACCACGGTGTCGACTGGGCGGCGAACATCATCTCCCTCGGCGCGCTCGCCGGTCTCACCACGGTGGTCATGGTGCTGTTGCTCGGTCAGCAGCGGGTGTTGTTCGCGATGTCGCGTGACGGGCTGCTGCCTCGTAAGCTCGCCAAGACCGGCTCGCGCGGCACCCCGGTGCGGGTGAACGTCATAGTCGGCATCGTGGTGGCCGTGGCCGCGACCTTCTTCGACGCCGGCAAGCTGGAGGAAATGGTCAACGTTGGCACGCTGTTCGCGTTCATCCTGGTGTCGGCGGGCGTGATGGTGCTGCGCAGGACGCGCCCCGACCTCAAGCGCGGTTTCCGGGTTCCGTTGATGCCGCTCGTGCCGATCCTGGCGATCGCCGCGTGCCTCTGGCTGATGCTGAACCTGACCGTGCTGACGTGGCTGCGCTTCCTGGTGTGGATGGCGCTCGGCGTGATCGTGTACTTCCTCTACAGCAAGCGGCACTCGCTGCTCGGCAAGCGGGAAGCGGAGTCCGGTGGAGAACCGGAGGCGGTGGGGGAGAGCTCGGCCAAGGACTGATCCCCTTTCCCCGACAGCGGGTGGGCTTTTCGCCGCTCGAAACGAGCGCGGCGCCCACCCGCTTTTTTGTTCCGACGGGGGTTCTCCGCGCGTTGTCCGTTCGCGCGCCCGCGTGGTATGCAGCTTTCGAGCGGATTCCCCTAGGTGGCGGAGGTGACGGTGGAAGCCACGGAAGTGCTGCGCAATCGGATTTTCAGTACCGTGGCCAAGTCAGCTCTGGTGCTTTCGATTCCCGCTTACTTCGTGGCGTTGTTCGTCAATCGTGAGCTGGGTTTTCTCGAATCGTTGGAAATCCCCATCATCGCGGCTTCCATTCTCGTCGTGCTGAACACCGTGGAAAGGATCGAAAGTCGACTTCAAAACCCCGACTGGTCCCAGGTCAGGACGTACGAGAGCCACACCGAGTTCTACCTGGCATTGCGCGCCAGGGTCGACAAGGCCCGTAGGCGGGTGCACACGAGTTACCTGCGTCCCTATCCGCCGGGGGAACTGGGGGAGAGCGCGTTGAGCTATTTCGCGACCTGTCGCGCGTGGGCGGACCGTTCCGACGAGCATCGATTTCGTCGGGTGCTTCTCGGGTCACGAGACGATGGTATGGCCGACTGGCTCGGGAGGAGCTCGACGCGCAGGAGAACGCGACGCACAGGAATTATCAGGTCCGGGTGTTGGACTGGTCGTTGCGCGGGGAGTCCGAGGCGGTGAGTGTCGCGCTCATCGACGACGAGTACCTTTTCTTCGCCTTCTCCGGCGAACAGGACAACCTGGTGGGATTCAGTGTGCGGAGCAGGAAGTTGGTCAAGGACTACTTCGCGAAGTACCACGACAATCTGTGGAGGGCGGCGCGTCCGTTGACGTCCGAGGTGTTGTCCGGCGGCCGGGCGACATAGGGACGCGGTTCCGCTCGGGCCCCGGTCCGAGCCCGACGTCGGGGCGCGATCGATGAGCGTTCCCCCGTGAGCGGGGTTCGGGCGTCGGTGATGCGGGGAGGGGCGGAGCCGCGTTCGGCAGGAGGGTTTCGCGGTAGTGCCGCAGGGGATCGTCGGTGACGCTGCACCAGCGCCTCAGGTGGTCGGGTACGCGCCAGGAACTTGCGTGTTCGGCGATCCGACGATGGGCGGCCAATGCGGTACTACAGGTGTTGTGCCAGACGCTGGCGAGCTGTTCGCGGGCGTACCGTCGGTCGACGACTTGGCGGTAGGTTAGGAACTGGGAGTGCAGAGAATGCCGTAACGCCACGGCGCGCGGGTTTTCGGCAGTACGAAGCCGGGCGAGGGTGTTCCCGCCGCAGACGGCACAGTTGCAGAGCCAGAAGTGACCGGTCTCCGGGGCCAGGGCGAACACCGCCTCGCACGTGTCGAGCCGGTGATAGCTGAGTAACTCCTTGACGAAGACGGAGACCGTCGTGGGACGGCCCCCACGGTAGGACCTCGCCGGGTAGAGGTGGCGAAGCGTGCTCGTGGTGCCGATCGCGGCGGCGTGGGCACCGTGGCAGAGCGCGCCGATGGCCGAGACGTCGCTGCGCAACACCAGCACCGGCACGCTGACCTTCCGGAGCAGGCGAAGGAAGTGGCGGACCACGTACCGGGCCCCGAAGGGGTCGCCGGAGTGTTCGAGGGCGATCGCGACGGGCACGCCGTGGGCGTCGAGCTCGCGTGCCATGTGATCGACGTCCTCGCGGTGGAACAACCAGCGGGCGGCCAGAGGAAGCATGGCGATGACGGGACCGCGTTGCCACGCCGCGGTGTACAGGATGCTGCGGAGACTATCCCAGTCCCCGAGTTCGAGGTAGCCGGAGTCGGTGACCGCGATCAGGCCCAGCTCGTGCTGCCGCCGGCACCAGGCGGGACGGAGCCCCCGCCTCGCGTTCACCCGATGCGGTCCCGAATACCGGTTGGCGTCGCAGAGCACTGGTCCGGTGAACCCTCGTGCGCGAAGCTTGCTCACGATCGGCTCGGGTGAGTCGCCCGTGATGACCAAGCCGCCGTCGTGAGCGGCGGCAATGTCGGCGGCGACGTTCACTTGGGCCGGGGAGCACTGGATGAGCAGCCGGTGGGCGAGCTGATCCAGTGAGCGGTCCATGATCCCACGGTGAGGGAGGACCGGTTCGGATGTCACCGGTCTTCACACGGTCGCCGACCCGTACCGCTCGAACGGCCCAGAGTGCTGTCGCACGGTGCACGACGCGGCGGAGAACGAATGGTCCGGAGGGGCGAAACCGGACATAGCGGTCGGCGGGCATCGCGTTCGTCTCGGGCGGGGGAGCGGATCGGCGGGTGACACCGGGGCCGTGTCCGGAGCCACGTCGGGTGATTCGAAAGCCGCTGACCTGGAACGATCATGGACTGATCGGGTGATCGTCGCGTCGAGGGCGACGGTTCCACCGGTGCAAAGTTGACTTATTCCAGAAAAGCTGGTTGGCTGCCGCCGTGGCAATCATCGACGCCCCCGCCCTCCTGCGTGGGGCATCACTGCGGGTGACCCGTCCGAGGGTCGCCGTGCTGACGATGGTCGCGGCCAATCCCCACTCGGACGCGGAGACCATCGCGACCGCCGTCCGTCGCGAGCTCGGTTCGGTGTCGACCCAGGCGGTGTACGACGTCCTGCGAGCCCTGACCGACGCCGGTTTGGTCCGTCGTATCGAGCCGGCGGGGTCCCCCGCCCGGTTCGAGACCCGTGTGGGGGACAACCACCACCACATGGTCTGCCGCAAATGCGGTTCCATTACCGACGTCAACTGCGTGGTGGGCGAGGCACCGTGCCTTCACACCGAGGACCTCGAAGGGTTCGAGGTCGACGAGGCCGAGGTGACCTTCTGGGGAACCTGCCCTTCCTGCCTTGCACGCGACGAGTGATCACCTTTCGAAAGTACGAACCCGACGAGGAGTGTGCTTTGCCCGAAAACAACCAGAGGCCGTTGACCACTGCCGCCGGCGCTCCGGTTCCCGACAACCAGAACTCCCTCACCGCCGGCCCCCGTGGTCCGATGCTGCTGCAGGACGTGTGGTTCCTGGAGAAGCTCGCGCACTTCGACCGTGAGGTGATCCCGGAGCGCCGCATGCACGCGAAGGGCTCCGGTGCGTACGGCACCTTCACGGTGACCAACGACATCACCCGGTACACCTGCGCCAAGATCTTCTCCGAGGTCGGCAAGAAGACGGACCTGTTCGTCCGATTCTCCACTGTGGCCGGTGAGCGCGGTGCCGCCGACGCCGAGCGCGACATCCGTGGTTTCGCGGTGAAGTTCTACACCGAGGAGGGCAACTGGGACCTCGTCGGTAACAACACCCCGGTGTTCTTCTTCCGCGACCCGCTGAAGTTCCCGGACCTCAACCACGCGGTGAAGCGTGACCCGCGCACCAACATGCGCAGCCCCGAGAACAACTGGGACTTCTGGACCAACCTGCCCGAGTCGCTGCACCAGGTGACGATCGTGATGTCGGACCGCGGCATTCCGGCGTCGTACCGCCACATGCACGGTTTCGGCTCGCACACCTACAGCATGATCAACGCGCAGGGCGAGCGATTCTGGGTGAAGTTCCACCACCGCACCCAGCAGGGCATCAAGAACCTCACCGACGCCGAGGCGGAAGCGCTGATCGGCAAGGACCGCGAGTCGCACCAGCGCGACCTCTACGAGGCCATCGAGCGCGGTGACTTCCCGAAGTGGAAGCTCTACATCCAGGTCATGCCCGAGCACGAGGCCGAGACCTACCGCTTCCACCCGTTCGACCTCACGAAGGTGTGGTCCAAGAAGGACTACCCGCTCATCGAGGTCGGTGAGTGGGAGCTGAACCGCAACCCGGAGAACTACTTCGCCGAGGTGGAGCAGGCCGCCTTCAACCCGGCCAACATCGTCCCCGGCATCGGGTTCTCCCCCGACCGGATGCTGCAGGGCCGCTTGTTCTCCTACGGTGACGCCCAGCGGTACCGCCTGGGTGTGAACCACCACCAGATCCCGGTGAACCAGCCGCGTTGCCCGGTGAACTCCTACCACCGCGACGGCGCCATGCGCGTCGACGGCAACCAGGGCTCCACTCCGGGCATCGAGCCGAACTCCTACGGTCGTTGGCAGGAGCAGCCCGCCTACCGCGAGCCGAGCCTGGCCGTGGGGTCGGTCGCCGACCGGTTCAACTACCGCGAGGACGACGACAACTACTACGAGCAGCCCGGCAACCTGTTCCGTCTCATGACGCCGGAGCAGCAGCAGGCGCTGTTTGAGAACACCGCGCGTGCCATCAACGGCGCCTCGGAGGCGACCATCGAGCGGCACATCGCCAACTGCACCAAGGCCGACCCCGCCTACGGCGAGGGCGTCCGCAAGGCGATCGAGGCGCTGCAGGCCGGTCAGCTCTGACGCGGGCCGACATCACTGTCGCGTAGACACCGCCCCGTGTGGCTCGTCCATGCGGGGCGGTGTTCTCGTCGCGTCGTCGCGGCGAAGAACGGGAGAGGGGAGTATGAGCGAGGGCGGACTGACACCGGAGCAGGTCGAACGCGTCGTGGCGATCGCCATGGATCTCGCGCGGGAAGGGGACACCGGCCAGCTCCTGGAATTCCTGGACCACGGGTTGCCGGTGAACGTGACCGACCCGCAGGGGAACACGCTGCTCATGCTCGCGGCCTACCACGGGCACGCCGCCACCGTGCGAGCGTTGCTCGACCGTGGTGCCGACCCCGATCTGCGCAACGCGCGGGACCAGTCACCGATCGCGGGAGCCTTGTTCAAGGGCGAGGACGAGGTGGTGGCCGTGCTCCGGGAAGCCGGAGCCGATCTCGACGCGGGCACCCCCTCGGCGCGCGCCGCCGCCGTCATGTTCGGCCGGGAACACCTGTTGGCCGACTGACGGTCGCCTCAGCGTGGACGGCAGTCGCGCCGAAGCGCCGTCGCGGTCGACAGTGGCCCCGACCGCGACGGCGCCTCGTCCGTCAGTCGATCACCGGGGCGGTACCCGATCTCCGTGGCTGCGGATGTGGAACCAGTCGAACGCCACGTGGAGATCGGTGGCCGGCGCGGCTCCGCTCCACGCCATCAGCCCCGCCCGTTCGGGTTCGGTGTCCAGCGTGGTGGTTCCGAAGTACCGGTAGACCTCGCCGTCGCCGGAGTAGTACGCCTTGTAGGTGTTCCCGCGCTTGGTGAGCCGAAGCCAGATGGCTCCCTTCTCACCCACGATGCGCTGGGCGTCGGCTCCGGTGACCTCCAGGCTCGTCGCCTTGCCGTTCTCCTCGGTCAGCAGCACGACGTGGAGCTTGTTGATCTCGGCGTCCTCGTCGGCCATCTCCCACGCGAGTTTGACGTAGTTGTCGTCGTCGGCATAGGCGATGATGCCGCCCTGCTCGTTCTCGTGGGCGAGAGGCCGGGAGAAGACGAGCTTCGACTCCGCCGTCCAGTCGCCGTTGACCTCCTGCAACGCGAGGTTCCTCGCCGGTTCGGCGTCTCCTTCCAGCCCGCCTCGTTGCGGGGTGATGACGAGGGCCCCGTCGTCGAGCCGCGTGGCGTCGGGATCGTGTCGCACCCACTTCCACCGCTCGTCGAGCTCGTCGGAGTCGAACTCGTCGGAGCCGTTCAAGGCGATGTCGAGATCCACCGTATACCGCGAGGAGGCCTCCCCATTGGTCACGGTGACGACCGCCTGTCCCGTGGGGTGGTCGGCCTGCTCGACACGCACGGTCGCCGCGGGGTCGTGCGCCACGGCCTCCACCGTCGCGACCGAGTCGACGTCGGGCGGCAACAGGGCGTTGTAATGGTGGACCTCCGGGTCGAACGAGTCCAGTCGGGTGCCGTTGACCGACAGGCTCTCCAAGGTGGTGTCGGGCACCAGTTCGAGGACGTAGTTCTTCACCAACGGACCGAAAAACGAGTGTCCGGTGACCTTCACGACCGCAGTCCCCGGCACGCCGTCGGCCTGCGAGACGATCTCGTAGTCGGCGTCCGGATCGGCCGTCCGGACCTCGGTGATCCTCGGGGAACCGCCCGCCGGGATCGGGATGCGGTAGCTGTCGGCTGAGAGGTCGAAGCCGCCGTACTCCGTACCGTTCACCACGAACGTGGCCGACACCGGACCGTCGTCGGACGGGATCTCCCTCCCGCTGAACTCCTGCCAGTACTCCACATTGGTGTCGCGCCAGTCGGCCGCGTCGATCTCGTGCTGAGCGAGCTTGTCCCGCACCTCGCGCCAGCGTCGGGCGTCGAGGAACGGCTTCAGCGAGTCCCACGTCTCGCGCATCCACGTCACGTACTGCACGCCCATCTGGTAGCGGTACACGAGCTCGTCCCAGAAGATCCGGCCGTTGTCCATCCGGTGGTCCCACGGCACGTGGTGGAACCACATCAGCAGATTCTCCGGAGTGGACTCGATGTCGCCGTAGCGCTCGGCCAGGGTGGGGAAGTACTGGGCGGTGAAGTTGCTGCCCGTGGGGGAGCGGTCGTAACCGAGACCGACACTGTCGGCCTTGTTGTAGTAGACCGGGCTCCAGTCGTCCTTCAGAAACCACTGGGACGGGTACGGCTTGTAGTGCTCACCGTCGGCGAACTGGTGCGCGACACCCAGGGGAGTCTGGTAGCTCACCAGAGCTTCCCAGGAGCCCATCATCATCCGCACGATCGTCTCGACCACGTGGTCGTCGTTGCTCCACGTCATCCGCACCCAGTCGGTGGCGATGTCCTCGGAGTCCTGAGTCCAGTCCCACGCCAGGCGACCGAAGGCGAAGAGGTTGGCCTGCGAGAAGTGGTGACCCGTGAGGTTGTCGGCGTTGCCGAGGTTCGCCACCCCCACGATCGCCGTGTCCGAGTGTCCCTGGGCCGTGCCGTCCACGACGTTTCCCACCAGACGGTGGTCGAGGAGCTCACCGTCGGCGTCGGTGGCGTAGGTGTCGGTGTTCAACACCTCCTGCCACATGGGGCCGAGATAGCACAGCATCGTGTTCTGGCCGGTGTACTCCTGGGTGATCTGCAGCTCCAGCGCCTGGTTGGTGTTCTCCATGCGGCCGAACATCGGGTTGAACGGCTCACGGGCCTGGAAGTCCAGGGGACCGTTCTTGGTCTGGAGGAACACGTTGTCGGCGAACCGTCCGACCGAGCCGTCGTCCTGCGGTTCGTCGTCGATGGGGCCGAACTCCAGGTACGCGCGCTTGAGCCGGTCGTTGTCGACGTCGGCGTTGTAGACGAACGTGCGCCAGTACACCGTCATGCCGAGCGGTTCCAGGGCGGCGGCGATGCCGTTGGCGCCGTCACCGTGGTCGTAGCCGAAGTCCTGGGGGCCCGGTTGGCCCTCGGAGTTCGCCTTCACGGTGAAGCCGATGAAGTCGGGGATCGCCTCCCGGATCTGCTTCGCCTTCCGGTGCCACCAGTCCCGGAACTCCTCGCCGTACGGGTCGAGCTGGTCCTCGGTGAGGGTGTCGGGGGCGAATCGTTCGTCGGTGGGCGCGGTGTACTTGACGGACAGTCCGACCTTGATCCCGTAGGGGCGCAGTGCGTCGGCGAGCGCGGCCGTCTGCTCTACGTACTCCCGCGTCAGGTAGACGTTGTCGGCGTTGACGTTGTTGATCGTGATGCCGTTGACGCCCACCGAGGCCAGCGCACGCGCGACCACGAGGTAGCGGTCCAGGATGACGGGCAGGTTGCGGTCGGCGCTCTCGCCCGTGGCGGCGAAGTTGAACACGGCGCCGTTCTCGCCGTTCAGGCCCCCGGTTCCGGTCTCGTCGTTGCCGGCGTAGAGCCGTTCGGTCTCCCAGTAGTTCAGGTACCGATGGGCGATCCTGGGCTTCTCGGCGATGTCCAGGTCGGTGACGGGCTGTCGCGTCTGCATCCTCCGCAGGAATGCGAAGGTGCCGTACAACGCGCCGATCTCCGTGTTGGCGGCGATGAGGGTGAAGTCGTGACGGCCGCGTGAGACCGAGCGGATCAGGTAGCCGTCGTCGCCCACGGTCCCGAGCTTCTCGGCGTCGACATACCGGCGCACGATCTGCGAGGTCTTCGGAGTGCCCACCACGACGGCCCCGTCCGGGACGTGCTGACCCGGCTTCGTGTGGACGGGTACCTTTGTGCCGAGGAGCCCCTCCAGACCCCTCACCAGCTCGTCCTCGGCCGCTTCGAGGGTCGTGGTCACGAGGTGTTCCCGCGAACCCGGTTCCATCCTCAGGTCACGGGTGTGCCGGTGCACCGGGTTCTTTCCGGCGTTCTGCACGATGACGGCGGTGGCGGACTTCGCGTACTGCTTCTTGAGCGTCGGGTCCTCGATCTCGGGGTAACGTAGCCACAGGTCCGAGCCGCTGTAGTCGGGGTGGGTGGGGGCTGCGGCCGCTTCGGGAATCGCGGGTGTGCCGATCAACAGGGTCGCCACCAGTGCGACCGGAACCAACAGCGCGAGCGCCATTCTCCGGCGTCGCGGACGTCTCCTCATCTCGCGGGCTCCTTTGCCGTGTCGCCGAACAGGGAGAGCAGCCGGGAGGAAAGCGGTACGGGCGGGCGTCGGGTGTCCTTTGCGGACACCCGCCGGGAATCGATCATCTTGCCGTGTGCGAACGAGTGTGGAAACGCCCGTCCGTCTCGTCAAGGGTTCGTCGGCGATGAAACGTGTTTCATCGCACCGAAAGTTTTCGGATCACGAACTCGTCGATCGTCGGTACGCAAGACGTGGCAGGCGATAGGCGAGGTCCACGGCCGTCTCGGTGGCCTCGTCCTCGGTGAGCCGGTGCTCGGTGACGAGCCGAGCCAGGTATCCCGCGTCGATCCGGCGAGCCAGGTCGTGCCGTGCCGGGATGGAGGCGAAGGCACGCGTGTCGTCCACGAACCCCGAGGTGTTGTAGAAGCCGGCCGTTTCGGTCGCCAGTTCCCGGAAACGCCGCATACCGTCCGGGCTGTCGAGGAACCACCACGGTGCCCCCAACCGCACCGAAGGATAGGCGCCGGCCAGCGGTGCCAGCTCGCGGCTGTAGACGGTCTCGTCCACGGTGAACAGGATGAGCCGGAAGTTCGGGTGGTGCCCGAACGCGTTGAGCAGGGGCCGAAGACCACGGGTGAACTCGGCGGCCACCGGGATGTCGAAGCCCTTGTCGGGGCCGAAGGCCCGGAGGATGTCGTCGTCGTGGTTGCGCAGCACTCCGGGATGCAGCTGCATCACCAGACCGTCCTCGCAGGCCATCTCCGCCATGACGAACAGCATGTGCCCGGCGAACGCCTCGGCCTCCTCCGGGGCGGCCTTCCCGTCGAGCGCGGCGGAGTAGATGCGGGCCGCCTCGGCGGTGTCGAGCGGCGTGGTGTCGGTACCCAGGTGGCCGTGGTCGGTGGCCAGCGCCCCGGCATCGAGGAACACCTCCCGCTGCTTGCGCAGCGCGTCGAGGAAACCGGGATAACCGGAAGTGTCGAAGCCGGTGAGCCTGCCGAGTTCCTCGACGTGTTCCCGCCATCCCTCGCCGGTTATGTGGACGACGGCGTCGGGCCGGAACGTGGGAATCACCCGATCCCCCAGGCCGTCCTCGCGGAGCCGGGCATGGTGCCGCAGGTCCGACGTGGCCGGGTCGGTGGTGGACAGGAGTTCGATGTTGAAACGGCGCAACAACGCTCTCGGTCGGAAGTCCGGATCGGACAGTGTGGCCGCCAGCTGATCGTAGATCTCGTCGGCGGTGTCGGCCGAGGGCCGGACACGGACCCCGAAGACCTCCGCGAGTTCGTGTTCCAGCCAGTACCGGGACGGAGTCCCGCGGAACAGGTGCCAGTTGGCGCACAACCGTCGCCAGATCGCTCGGGGATCGGACTCCACCGCACCACCGTCGCGTCTCGGGACGCCGAGGTCCTCAAGCCGTATCCCCTGCGAGACCAGCATGCGCGTCACGTAGTGGTCGGGCACCACGAACAGACGCGCCGGGTCCGGGAACGGCAGGTCGTCGGCCAGGACCTCAGCCTCCACGTGACCGTGCATGCACACGAGCGGCAGGGAACGTGTCGCGGCGTACAGGCGGCGCGCGACCTCACGGGTGGCGGGGTCGGCGGGAAGAGCGCGATCGGGATGAAGAACGAGCGGTGTGGCCATGTGCTGGTTTCCTCCGCGTCGGGAAAAGTGATGCAAAGGGTTGCACAAGGATTTCGAGCGAGGCAAGCGCGAACTTTCCGAGGTGTTGACAAATGGTTGCAAACGATTGCACGATGCGTCGGACACGTGCGAGGAAGCACGTCCCTCACGGAAAGCGGGCGGGAACGTCATGGCGGTGACGATTCGAGACGTGGCGAAGGCCGCGGGAGTGTCGGCCTCGACGGTGTCCCGCGCGTTGGCGGGGTCCGAGCTGGTCGATCCGCGTACCCGCGAGCACGTCCTGCGGGTGGCGGACGAACTCGGTTACGTGCCCAACCGGGCGGCTCGGGGCCTCATCACGGGCCGGACCGGCAATCTCGGCCTCATCCTTCCCGATCTGGCCAACCCGTTCTTCCCGGAAGTGGTCAAGGGAGTCCAGGCACGCGCGCGAGAAGCCGACTACTCGGTGTTCCTCGCCGACACCGACGAGGACCCCACCGCGGAGTTGGGACTGGTGCGCGCGCTGGCGAAGCAAGTGGACGGCATCATCCTGTGCTCGCCTCGCATGAGCGTCGAGGACATGCGGGCCGCCGCGACCTGCTCGTGCGTCGTCGCGGTGAACCGGCGCGGCGCGCAGATCCCGGCGATCACGATCGACAACGTCGACGGGATGCGGCAGGCCGTGGCCCATCTGGCCGCGTTGGAACATCGCAGGATCGGCTACGTCGCGGGACCGCGTAGTAGTTGGTCGAACCGGGAGAGGGCACGGGGTATCCGGATGGCGGCCGAGGCCGAGGGCGTCGAACTCGTGGAGATCGACAACGTGCCTCCACGGTTCGAAGGCGGGGTCGCCGCGGCCGACCTCGTGGTCGCCGCGAAGGTCACCGCCGTGGTGGCCTACAACGACCTGGTCGCGATGGGGCTGATGACCCGGCTCGCCTCCCGAGGGATCGAGGTTCCACGGGAGATCAGTGTGGTCGGCATCGACGACATCCCGATGGCGGCCATGTTCAACCCCGGTCTGACGACGGTGTCCGTTCCCAAGGAGCAGTGTGGTCGCGCGGCAGTCGAGCTGCTGTTGAAGCTGCTCAACGAGCCCGGTGTCCGGGCACCGCGCCGCGAGGTCCCGATGCAGCTGCTGGTTCGGGACACGACCACGGTCGCCCAACGAAGTCCGTAATCGGAGTCCTCCCGCCGACCAAGGCTGCTCGGCGTCACAGAAGGGATTCGACCGATGCGCAGGAACGTCGTGGCGGGCGCACTCGCCACCGCATTACTGGCCGCCTCGTGCGGCGCGCCCGAAAGCCCCGGCCCGCAGCAGGCGACCGGGCCGATCCCGGACAAGCCCGCGAACCCCGTCACCCTCAACATCCTCGACGTGGCGGGAAACCTCCAGCTCACCCAGGGGATGATCGACGAGTTCGTGGAGAAGCATCCCGACATCATCTCCGAGGTGACCTACAGCAACGCCCCGGCTCCCGACCTGATCGGCAAGGTCAAGTCGCAGCAGAACGCCGGAAGAGTCGACATCGGACTGATTCTGACCGGTGTGGACGGACTCTCGGCCGGAATCGAGCAGGGGCTCTGGGAGGAGGTCCTTCCCAAGCACGCCGACCGGTTGCCGGGCATGAAGGACTACCTGGAACCGGCGGCCGAGATGCAGAAACTCGCCCAGGGATACGGCGTGACGGTGACGTACTACCCGTCCGGGCCGCTGATCGAGTACCTGCCCTCGCGGGTGCCGAACCCGCCGCGTACCGCGCAGGAGCTGCTCGACTACGCGAAGGCCCATCCCGGCAAGGTCGAGTACGCGCGCCCGTCGAACTCCGGTCCCGGCCGCACCTTCCTCATGGGGTTGCCCTACATCTTGGGGGACGACGACCCCAAGGACCCGGTCAACGGCTGGGAGAAGACCTGGGACTATTTGGCGGAGCTGAACTCCTACGTCGACCGCTACCCGTCGGGCACCACCCAGACCATGACGGATCTGGCCAACGGCACCGTCGACATCGTCGTCACCACCACGGGGTGGGACATCAACCCCCGAGCGCTGGGAACCGTTCCCGCCGAGGCGAAGATCGGCACCCTCGAAGGGTTCCACTGGGTCACCGACGCGCACTACGCGGTCATCCCGAAAGGCGCGACGGCCGACCAGCAGGCGGCGGCGTTGCAGCTCATCCAGTTCATGCTCACCAAGGAACAGCAGGCGAAGGCCTACGATGAGGGTTACTTCTATCCGGGCCCGGCTGTCAAGGACGTGGACATCTCGATGGCACCCGAGTCGAGCCGGGAAGTCATCCGACGCTACGGCAGGCCGGAGTACGACCAACTGATCGCCGACAACCCCAAGGAGACGCCACTCGACGCCAAGACGATGGTCGCGGCCTTCGACCGGTGGGACCGCGAGATCGGCGGCGCGAAGGTGGACCAATGACACCGGCCGCCGAACGCGACGCCGGAACAGCGGGAGTGGAGGTTGCATGACTGGGTCACCTCTCGGCGCCACCGACGCGCCGGCGGAACCACGACGGTCCGCAACGTTCGAGACCCTGAGCCTGCGGGGAGTCGGCCGTACCTTCGGCAAGACCGCGGCGCTCAAGGGACTCGACCTGGAGATCAAGCGGGGCGAGTTCATCGCCCTGCTCGGCCCCTCGGGATGCGGCAAGTCGACCGCGTTGAACTGCCTCGCGGGGCTGCTGCCGCTCACCTCGGGCAGCATCTGGCAGGACGAGACCCGCATCGACGTGCTGCCACCCGAACGACGCGGGTTCGGCATGGTGTTTCAGAACTACGCGCTCTTCCCCCACATGTCGGTGCGGAAGAACGTGGCCTTCGGATTGACGATGCGGCGACTGCCGAAGGCGGAGATCGCTCGCCGGACCGAGGAGGCCATCCGCCTCGTGCGGCTGGAGGAACACGCCCATAAGCTTCCCGGTCAGTTGTCGGGTGGGCAGCAGCAGCGCGTGGCCATCGCCCGTGCCATCGTGCTCGAACCGTCCTTGGTGCTCATGGACGAGCCGCTGTCCAACTTGGATGCGAAACTGCGGCTGGAGATGCGCACGGAGATCCGCAGGCTGCACCAGAGCCTCGGGCTCACCACCGTGTACGTCACGCACGACCAGGAGGAGGCGTTGTCGCTGGCCGACCGCCTCGTGATCCTGCGGGCGGGCACCGTCCAGCAGATCGGGACCCCGGAGGAGCTGCACAACCGGCCGGTGAACCAGCACGTGGCCGACTTCATGGGCTATCGCAACCTGATCCGTCTCACCGCGGGTGACCGCGCGGACGACGGAATCCGGGTGACGGGCGACGGACTGGACCTCGTGGGCACCCACCTCGACGACCTCGCCCCCGGTGCCGCGGTGGTGGCCGCCGCGCGCCCCGAGGACGTCCGGGTGTTCGACCCCGGAACCACCGGGGTCAACCGTTTCCCGGCGATCGTCGAGGTGGTGGAGTACCAGGGACGGGAACTGGCCGTCGAGGCGCGGACGTCCTCGGGAGTGCGATGGCACCTGCGCACGGACCACCGACTCGCTCCCGGAGACGCCGTCGTGCTCGGAGTGGCCGTGGAACGGTTGCTGGTGTTCGGTGACGACACCGTGGGGACGCCGGTGCCGTCGAACCGGGAGTCGGTGTGATGACCACGGCACCCGTCACCACAGCGCCACCGGAACGGGACCGGCGGAAGCCGCCCGAGACGAGTCCGGCCCTGCGGCACCGCCTCGCCGAGCGCGGCATAGACAAGCAGCTGCTCCTGCTGCTGCCCGCCGTGGTGTTCATCGTGGGCCTGTTCGTCTACCCGTTCTTCTACGGTCTGGGCCTGTCGTTCCAGCCGCAGAACGGCGGAGGCCCCTTCGCCGACTACGTGCGCTTCTTCTCCGACCCCTACCAGTTCAGCACCATCTGGAAGACCCTGGTGCTGGCGATCCCGGCCGCGTTGTTGAACGTGCTGGCCTCGGTGCCGATCGCCTATCGAATGCGGGGCCGGTTCCGTGGCAAGCGGCTGTTGATGACCGTGCTCGTCGTTCCGATCACGCTCGGCACGGTGCTCACGGCCGAGGGGCTGTTGAACTTCCTCGGGCCGTCCGGGTGGCTCAACCGGGCACTTGAGGCGATCGGGTTGGTCGACGAACCGCTCCGGCTCATCAACAACTACTGGGGTGTCTTCTTCTCCCTGGTCATCACGGGATTCCCGTTCGCGTTCCTGCTCATCTCGTCGTATCTGTCGGGGATCGACCCCACCCTGGAGAAGGCGGCGGCCACCCTCGGCGCGGGCTGGTGGGACCGGTTCCGGCACATCACGCTGCCGCTGTTGGCGCCCGGTTTGGCCACCACGTTCTGTCTCACGTTCGTCCTGGCCTTCAGTGTGTTCCCCTCGGCGATCCTGGTCGGTAACCCGTCGGGGGAGACACGGGTGATCTCGATCGCCGCCTACCAGGCCGCCTACGAGCAGTACGACTACCCGTACGCCTCCACCATCGCGATGATCATGGGCGTCGTCGAGCTGATCGTGGTGGGCGTGGTGTTGCTGTGGCGATCCCGCCTCTACACCGGTTCGACGGGAGGAAAGGGATGACGATCCTGAAACCGACTCCCGGCACGCACCCCCGGCGCAGGCTGGTGGCCAGTCCCGGCGCCTGGCTGGTCTGGGGCGGGGTGGCGTTCTTCCTCGTCGGCCTGCTCGGCGTGGTGGGCTCGGTGGTGGTGAACTCCTTCGGCACGCGCTGGTTCGACGCCTGGCTGCCGGAAGGGGCGACCACCCGCTGGTACACCCAGGCGTGGCAGGACTTCGGGTTGAGCGATCTGATCGTCGTGACCGTGCAGGTGGCGGCGGCCGTGGTGGTCCTGTCGCTGCTCATCGGTGTGCCCGCCGCCTACGTCCTGGCGCGCCGCGACTTCCCCGGCAAGAAACTGATCTACCTGGCGTTCCTGCTGCCGATCCTCATGCCGCCCATCACCTACGGCATCCCGCTGGCCACCGTGCTCTACAAGTTCGGGTTCGCGGGCAACCTCTCCGGGGTCGTGCTGGCCAACCTGGTGCCCTCGGTGCCGTTCGTGATCATGACCATGACGCCGTTCATCGAGCAGATCGACCCCTCGATCGAGCGGGCGGCGCGCATGTGCGGGGCGGGCCTGCGCGCGGTGTTCGTGCGAATCCTCGCTCCCCTGCTGATTCCCGGCATCCTCGCCGCGGGCATCCTCGTGCTCGTCCGCACCGTCGGAATGTTCGAGCTGACGTTTCTCACCGCCGGTCCCGACTCGCAGACGCTCATCGTGGCGCTGTTCCACTCGATGTCGGCGGCGGGAATCCGCGCACAGCAGTCCGTGGACGCGATGGCCGTCATCTACACCGCCATGATGCTGATCCTGCTCGTGATCGCCCTGCGTTTCGTCAACCCGACGCAGCTGGTGGCCCGCGTGAAGGAGGACCCCGAACCGTGAAGATCACCGATGCCCGAGTCATCGTGACCTGTCCGGGTCGCAACTTCGTCACCCTCAAGATCGAGACCGACGAGGGGCTGACCGGCGTCGGCGACGCCACGCTGAACGGTCGTGAGCTCGCCGTCGCGGCGTATTTGCGCGACCACGTCGTGCCCCTGCTGATCGGTCGCGACGCGCATCGCATCGAGGACACCTGGCAGTACCTGTACCAGGGCGCGTACTGGCGCCGCGGGCCGGTGACCATGAGCGCGATCGCGGCGGTGGACACCGCGTTGTGGGACATCAAGGGCAAGGCCGCCGGGCTGCCCGTGTACCAGCTCCTCGGCGGACGAAGCCGGGAGGGCGTCACCGTCTACGGCCACGCCAACGGCGAGACCGTCGACGAGGTGCTCGGCGAGGTCGCCCGGTACCTCGACCTCGGCTACCGCGCGGTGCGGTTGCAGTGCGGTATCCCCGGTCTGGCCTCCACCTACGGGGTCGGGGCCGACAAGATGTTCTACGAACCCGCGCGCGGCACGGTGCCGGAGGAGAACGTCTGGTCCACCGAGAAGTACCTGTCGTTCATCCCCACGCTGTTCGCCCGCGCCCGCGAGGAGTTCGGTCCCGAGCTGCGCCTGCTGCACGACGTGCACCACCGGCTCACCCCCATCGAGGCCGCCAGGCTCGGTCGCAGCCTGGAGCCGTACGGGCTGTACTGGTTGGAAGATCCCGTGCCCGCCGACCTGCAGGAGGGGTTCCGGCTCATCCGCGAGCACACCACGACCCCGATCGCGGTGGGCGAGGTGATCAATTCGATCTGGGACTGCGCCGACCTGATTCGCAACCAATTGATCGACTTCATCCGGTGCACCGTCGTGCACGCGGGCGGGATCACCCACCTGCGGCGGATCTTCGATCTCGCGGCGCTGCACCACGTGCGCTCGGGCTCGCACGGCGCGACGGACCTGTCACCGGTGTGCATGGCCGCGGCGTTGCACCTGGACGTGAGCATTCCCAACTTCGGGCTGCAGGAGTACATGCGGCACACCGAGGCCACCGACGAGGTGTTCCCCCACGGCTACCACTACGCCGACGGCTACCTGTTCCCCAGTGAGGAACCGGGACTGGGTGTGGACATCGACGAGGAGGCCGCCGCCCGCTACCCCTACCGCCGGGCGTACCTGCCGGTGAACCGGTTGGAGGACGGGACGGTGCATCCCTGGTGAGCACGGTGAGTCCCGACGTCCTCGTGCTGGGGGAGCCGCTGGTCGAGGTGTCCACATCGGAGCCGTTCCGCGACGGCGCCACGGTGCGACTGGCGTTCTCCGGGGACGCACTCAACGCCGCCGCCGCGGCCGCCGCGGCCGGAGCCCGCACGGCGCTTCTGGCCAGGGTGCCCGACGACGAACTCGGCGACGCCCTCGTGGCACGGGTGAGCGAACTCGGCATCGACACCGAGACCGTGATCCGGGTGCCCGGCCAGCACGGCGTGTACTTCACCCACAGCGACCCGTCGGGCCGACGACAGTTCGCCTACGCCCGCTCGGGCAGCGCGGGCTCGACGCTGTGCCCGGACGACGTGGCCGCGGTCGTGGAGAACGCCGGTGTGGTGCTCGCCAGCGGAATCACCGCCGCGGTGTCCGAGAGCGCGGCCGCCGCCGTGCTGTACGCCGCCGAGCACGCGAGGCGGTTCGTCTACGACCCCAATTTCCGGCCACGCCTGACGAGTGCGGAGGAGGCGGCCGC
The DNA here is from genome assembly GCF_000243395.2 of Saccharomonospora glauca K62. NCBI lineage: Bacteria > Bacillati > Actinomycetota > Actinomycetes > Pseudonocardiales > Pseudonocardiaceae > Saccharomonospora > Saccharomonospora glauca. The sequence continues at coordinate 2,060,185 of NZ_CM001484.1, forward strand.
GACGTTGCGGCGAGTTGCTCCCCTGGCCGAGCTGGTCACCCCGTCGTGGCCGGACGAGGCGCGGACGCTGTTGGGACTGGCCGCCGACGCGACCCCGCACGCCGCCGTGAGCGCGACTCGCGCGCTCGGCGCCTCGACCGTCGCGGTGACACGGGGCTCCGGCGGCGTGCTCGTGGGGACGGCGACCGAGGCCGTGGACGTCCCGGCGGTGCCGCCGCCGCGGGTGGTGGACCAGACCGGTGCGGGAGACGTGTTCGCCGGCACCGTGGCCGCGCGGCTGGCTTGCGGGGACGAGCTGCTCGCCGCCGTGCGGCTCGGCGCGGCGGCCGCCTCCCTGTCGGTGCAGGGCCGAGGCGGAACCGGATTCCTGCCGACACTGGCGCAGAGCCGGGCGGCGGCGAAGGAGGCACGGACATGAACGACGACGTGGTGTTGCTGGCCCCGGACGACGACGTGGCGGTGGTGCTGCGTGGCTGTGGCGAGGGGACCTCGCTGGCCGTACCGGGCCGCGAGCCCGTCGTGGCTCGCGGCGACATCCCCAGCGGGCACAAGGTCGCCCTGCGAGAGCTCGCCGCGGGGGAGCTCGTGCGCAAGTACGGCCACGTCATCGGCGTGGCGACGCGGAGTGTGGCCGCGGGTGAGCACGTACACCTCCACAACCTCGCGATGCCCGACGGAGCCTCCGCGCTCGCCTCGGAGGGCGCGGTGACGGAGGCCCCGGCGCCGCCCGTCGACCTGCGTCGGACGTTCGACGGCATCGTGCGGCCGGACGGGTCCGTGGCCACCCGCAACTACGTCGGTGTGCTGACCACCGTGAACTGCTCCGCCACCGTGGCGCGGCGCATCGTGCGGCGCACGGAGGACGAGATCGCCGAACTCGACGGCGTGGACGGGGTGGTGGCGCTGACCCACGGCACCGGCTGCGGCATGGCGATCGACGGCGACGGGTGGCGGCTGCTGCGCCGCACCCTGAGCGGCTACGCCCGGCACCCCAACATCGGCGCCCTCGTGGTGGTGGGACTCGGGTGCGAGGTCAACGCGGTCAGTTCCCTGATGTCCGAGCTGGGCGTGGCCGACCACGTGCCCGTGGAGTCCTACACCATCCAGGAGGCGGGCGGGACGGCCGACGCGATCGACCGGGGCGAGAAGCTGGTCCGCGACCTGGCGGCGCGGTTGGTGGGCACCCGACGCACGCGGGTCGGGGTCGAGCACCTGGTGCTGGGCCTGCAGTGCGGTGGGTCGGACGCCTGGTCGGGCCTGACCGCGAACCCCGCGCTCGGCGTGGCCTCCGACCTGCTGGTCGCCGCGGGCGGCACCAGCGTGCTCGGGGAGACGCCGGAGATCTACGGTGCCGAGCGGATGCTCGCGCAGCGAGCCGTGCGTCCGGAGGTGGCCGACGCGCTTCTGGACCGTATCGCCTGGTGGGAGCGCTACACCCGCGACAACGGCACCACATTGGACGGAAATCCCTCGCCCGGCAACAAAGAGGGCGGCATCACCACGATCCTGGAGAAGTCGCTGGGCGCGGTGGCCAAGGCCGGACGCAGCCCGCTCCGGGCCGTCTGCGGTTACGCCGAGCCGATCCCGACACCGGGCCTGGTCTTCATGGACACCCCCGGCTACGACCCCGTGTCGGTCACCGGGATGGTCGCGGGCGGAGCGAACCTCGTCTGCTTCACCACGGGCCGGGGGTCGGTGTTCGGCAGCCGTCCCGTGCCGACCGTGAAGCTGGCCGCGGGCGCCGACACCGCGTCGCGCATGGCCGGCGATATGGACGTGGACTGCTCGCCGATCGTCGAGGACGGCGTCGACGTGGCCGAGATGGGCAGACGGGTTTACGACCACCTGCTCGACGTGGCCTCCGGTCGGAAGAGTCTCAGCGAGCAACTCGGGTTGGGCGGCGAGGAAATGGTGCCGTGGCAGTTGGGGGCGGTGCTGTGAGCGGGACCGTGCCGCGGCTGTCGCCCGCCACCGTCGACGTCCCGCACCGGCCCGACACCGTGCGTATCCTCCACCTCGGTCCCGGCGCGTTCCATCGGGCGCACCAGGCGGTGTTCACCGAGGACGCGGGTGGCGATTGGGGGATCTGCGGGGTCACCCAGCGCTCGCCCGCCGTCGTCGACCAGCTGCGACCTCAGGACTGCCTGTTCACGGTCGTGGAGCGATCCCGCACCACGACGTCGTGCCGTGTGGTCGGCACGATCCGCGACGTCCTCTTCGCCCGTGCCGAACCCGAGCGGCTGCGGGCGTACTTCACCGACCCGAAGGTGCGGATCGTCTCCCTCACGGTGACCGAGAAGGGCTACCGCCCCGACTCGGGGGTCATCGGCCAGCTCGTGGCCGGGCTGGAGGCGAGGCGGGCCACGTCGGAGGCCCCAATCACGATCCTGTCGTGCGACAACCTCACGGGTAACGGCGCCGTGGTGCGGTCGCGGGTGCTCGACGCCTGCGCCCGCCTGCCGCACGGGGACGCTCTCGCGTCCTGGATCACCGACCACGTGCGGTTCCCGAGCACGATGGTCGATCGCATCGTGCCCGCCACCACCGACGCCGATCGTGCCGAGGTGCGGTCCGCGCTCGGCGTGCTCGACGAGGCCGCCGTGGTGGGCGAGCCGTTCCGGCAGTGGGTGATCGAGGACGACTTCGCCGCGGGCCGCCCCGCCTGGGAGGCCGTCGGGGCGCACCTGACCGACGACGTGGCTCCCTACGAGGCGGTGAAACTTCGGGTGCTCAACGCCACCCACTCGTTACTGGCCTACCGAGGCGCACTGGCGGGCTACGACACCATCGCCGAGGCCATCGCCGATCCGGTGCTGGCCGAGGAGGCGGCGGAGTTCGTGGAGCACGACGTGTTGCCGACCCTCACCGTTCCCGACGACGTCGACATCACCGCGTATCGCCGGCAGGTGCTGGAACGCTTCGCGAACCCGGCTCTGCGGCATCGCACCACGCAGGTCGCGATGGACGGGTCCCAGAAGCTGCCGTTGCGACTGCTCGGCACGATCCGAGACCGGTTG